>JAVBPQ010000060.1:0-91655 GCA_031549525.1 Clostridiaceae bacterium
TTAAACCTGGTCAGTTTTTTATGATAAAACCTGCAATATGTGATATATTTCTAAAAAGACCTATAAGCGTTTATAACTATAAAGATGGTATTGTTTCAATGTTATATAGAATTTCTGGAAAGGGAACGGCTATTTTAGCAAAATTAAAACAAGATGATGAATTAAATGTTTTAGGTCCTTTAGGGAATGGATTTAATACAGAATATAAGGGGAAAAATATAGCACTTGTATGCGGTGGAATTGGTATTGCACCTATGGTATATCTTGCAGAATCCTTAAGATCAAATAACAATATAGATATCTATGTTGGGTTTAAAGATGAAGTATTTATTCCAGATAGTTTTAAGGATTTTAAAGATAAGATTTATATTGCCACAGAAAGCGGAAAGGAAGGTTTTAGAGGCTTTGTCACTGATATCTTTGACCCTCAGTATGATATTGTGTACGCTTGCGGACCTGATATCATGATGAAAAAAGTAGCGTCTATGTGTAAAGAAAATAATATAAAGTGCTTTGTATCCCTTGAAAGCCATATGGCTTGTGGATTAGGTGCTTGTTTAACATGTGTTTGTGACACTAAATATGGTAAAAAAAGAGTGTGCAGGGAAGGTCCTGTTTTTAATGGTGATGAATTATGGATTTGAGAGTTAAGATAAATAATATAGAATTTAAAAATCCTGTTATTGCAGCATCAGGGTGCTTTAATTTTGGAGAAGAGTACAATGAAATTTTTGATGTTTCAAAGCTTGGGGGTATATGTTCAAAAGGGCTTACCCTTAACAAAAAAGATGGAAATACTGGACTTAGGGTTGTAGAAACTCCTTCAGGAATGATGAATTCCATAGGGCTTCAAAATCCTGGAGTGGATGATTTTATAAAGAATGAACTTAAAAAGATGAAATCTTATAGTACCATAATCATCGCAAATGTTGGAGGAGGTTCTATTGAAGAATATATACAGTGTATCTTAAGGCTTAATTCAACTGATGTTGATATGATTGAGCTCAATATATCCTGCCCTAATGTAAAAGAAGGTGGGCTTAGCTTTGGAGTAAAATCGCATGTTGCATATGATATAGTAAAAAAATGCAAAGCTGTTTGTAAAAAACCATTGATGGTTAAGCTTTCTCCAAATGCAGAGGATATAATCGACATGGCAAAACAGTGTGAATATGCAGGCGCAGACTCTTTAAGCTTAGTGAATACCTTCAAAGCAATGGATATAGACATAAAAAAAAGAGAACCATGTTTTGATAATATAATTGCAGGTCTTAGCGGACCGTGTATAAGACCTATTGCTTTAAGAATGGTATGGGAAGTAAGTAAAAATGTCACTATACCTGTTATAGGTCTTGGAGGAATAAAGGATTATGAAGATGCGATTAAATTTATAATGGCTGGAGCTCATGCAATACAAGTAGGTACATATAACTTTATAAATCCTTTAGTTCAATTAGAAATAATAGAAGGCATAAAGAAATTTATGGAAAGAGAAAATATTAAATCTCTAGATGATATAAGGGGAATTATCTAATCACAAACCAAAAAATAATATTATAATTATGTAAAAATTATTTTATAAATGATATACTATAATAAGATTGCAAGAAATAATGAAGAGGGGTTGTGATAATTTTGAAAGATTGTCCCTTTTGTAATATCGAATTAGAAAAAAAGCAGAAGGTAGTTTTAAAAAATAAGCATTGTATGTTTCTTCAAATGCCTCAAGAAGTGCTAATAGGTTCAGGTATAATAATACCAATAAAGCATAGGGAAACAGTTTTTGATTTGACAAAAGAGGAATGGGCAGCTACTTTTGAGTTATTAAAAGAAGTGAATTATTATTTAGATGAAAAATATGAACCAGATGGCTATAATGTTGGATGGAATTGTTATGAGGCAGGGGGACAAGAAATAAAGCATGCTCATTTACATGTAATTCCAAGATATAAGGATGAACCTTATGCTAATAAAGGCATTAGAAGTTTTATAAAAAGTCCTGAAAATAAAAGAAAAGTTTTAAAGGGCAGTTTATAATTTAAAATAATATTTTTAGTTTAGGACCTAATTACTATATAATCAACATATATAGTAATTAGGTTTTATCAATATAATACTATATTGATAAATATATTAAAAATGTTAAAATAACTGTAAAACTGAATCTATATTATGAATTTTAGGGGTTTCTATGTACAGATGTGAAATATGTGGGAAAATAGGAGATATACATCATATAGTTCATACAAGTGAAGGTGGACTTGATGTTAAGCTTAATTATAAATATCTTTGTGAATACCATCATAGAGGAATAGATGGGCCTCATAATAACGCCTATATAGATTTAAAATATAAACTTAAGCTTCAAGATGAGCTTTATTTACTACTTGACAAAGAATATCTTTCAAAAAAAGAATTGATGAAAAAATTGGATATCGGTATAAATGCCACTAAAAAACTTATTAAGGGTTTAATTATATACAAGGATGGTTATAACAAATATGACGTTATTAAAAAGTTTATGGGCGGAAAGATTTATAATGAGGATATCGATATAATCGAAATTGAAATAAATAGATTGCAAAAAAATTTAAGGTGATTTTATGATCTTAAGACTTCAAAAATATTTGGCTCTTTGCGGTATAGCTTCAAGGAGAGTTTGTGAAGATATTATATCTTCAGGGAAGGTATATGTAAATGGCAAAATTGTATATCATCCTTACATTAGGATAGATGATGAAAAAGATGATGTTGTATATCAAGGGAAAAAAGTTGAAATTTGCAATGAGCTTGTTTATATAATGTTAAATAAACCATTAAAGGTTGTTTCAACCATGAAAGATGAGAAGGGAAGGAAATGCCTCATAGATGTAGTTAAGGTACAAGAGAGGATATTTCCCATAGGTAGGCTTGATTATATGACAACAGGTCTTTTATTGCTAACAAATGATGGGGATATATATAATAAAATAATCCATCCAAGAAGTGAAATTGCAAAAACCTATAGGCTTGAAACTAATCTTTATTTATCTAATCTTGACTGCGAAAGATTAGAGAGAGGCATTTCATTTAAAGGAGTGAAATATGGAAGATGCAAAATTGAAATAATTAGCAAGAATATATATAATATTACCATATATGAAGGAAAAAACAGGCAAATAAGGAATATGATAGAGAGCTTAAATAAAAGAGTGGTATCTTTAAAGAGAATTTCAATAGGGGACCTTAATATTTATGATCTTCCATGTGGAAAATGGAGATATCTTACAAAGAGTGAAATAAATTATTTAAGAGGATTAAAGGCTAACGATGTTTAATTATACAGAGAGCTTAACCTGTTTAAGCCATGATATCATACAAAGCTATGTTAAAAATAAAAATGTAGCAGTTGATTGTACATTAGGATGGGGAAAGGATGCTATGTTTTTAGAGACAATCTTTAAAAAAGTATATGCCTTTGAGATACAAGAAGAGGCTATAATTGATTTTAAAAAAAGGAATTCTTCTGTAATTTTATTTAAAGAATCTCATGAAAAGATTGATTTAATAGATGATGAACTTGATCTTGTTATCTATAATCTTGGATATTTACCAAAAAGTGATAAATTCATCACTACAAAAGCAGAAAGTACTTTAATAAGCATAAAAAATGCTATGAAAAAACTATGTATGTGGGGTATAATAATTATTATAACATATCCTGGTCATGAAGAAGGAAAGAGGGAAAAAACAGAAATATTAAAATATGTAAGTACATTAAATAAAAGTACTTGGGGAGTTATGCATCATGAAATGGTAAATAGAGAAAAATCGCCTTCATTAATATTGATTGAAAAATTTAATAGTAAATAAAAAATTAAGAAAGGAGAAAAGCTATTTTAAATAGATAATTATCTATTTAAAGAGCAGTATTTTATGGGTACGGAAATGGAGGTACTTGCCTCTATGGAAATCAGAGAATTTAATCAAGTTTATAAAATTGTGGATTTTCTAAATAAAAATCTTTCAGATTTAAAAGTGGTTTTCGGTATTAAAGAAAGAGATAAAAAATATATAATCACTATTTATAAAGAGGAGTGATAGATAGAAGATTTGAATAAATTAATAGTAATTGGAGCAGGTCCAGCAGGTATAATGGCTTCCATGGCAGCATCAAAAAATAATCATGTCCTTCTTATAGATAAAAATGAGAAAATTGGAAAAAAATTATATATAACTGGCAAAGGAAGATGTAACATAACAAATGATAAAGATATATCAGAATTTTTTGATTATATAAATACAAATAAAGATTTTTTATACAGTGCATTATATGGATTTACCAATAAAGATCTGATGAATTTTATAGAATCTATTGGCGTTCCATTGAAGGTTGAAAGAGGTGGAAGGGTATTTCCAAAATCTGATAAATCTTCAGATATAATCTTAGCTTTAAATAAGGAGCTTTATAAAAGAGGGGTGACATTAAAGTTAAACAGCACTGCAAAAGAAATTATAAAAGATGATCATAAAATTTCTTGTGTTAAATTAACAAGTGGAGAGATGTTATATGCAGATAACTTTATAATAGCTACAGGTGGGGCTTCTTATAGGAGCACAGGATCAACAGGAGATGGAGTTGTATTTGCAAATGAGCTAGGGATAAAAACTTGTAAATTTAGTCCTGCCCTTGTACCATTAAATGTAAAGGAAGAATATATTAAATCGCTTCAGGGGCTTAGTCTAAAAAATATCACACTTTCAGTATATCATGATAAAAATAAGATTTATACTGAATCTGGAGAGATGCTTTTCACGCATTTTGGGGTATCAGGTCCATTGATATTGTCCTTAAGTTCAAAGCTTGATAAAGATAGTGAATATAATGCATTTATAGATCTTAAACCTTTTCTAAATGAAGAAGAGCTTGATAAAAGAATACAGAGAGAATTTTTAGAGTTTAAGAATAAAATGTATAAAAATTCATTGATAAATTTACTTCCTCAAAAGCTTATTAATGTTGTAATAGATCTAAGTGGGATAGATAAAAATATTTTTGTGAACAATATAACAAAAAAGGAAAGAAAAAAGTTGGTTAGTATACTAAAGCGGTTTCCTTTTACTATAACTTCTAAAAGAGAAATTGATGAGGCTATTGTTACTAAAGGCGGGATATGTGTAAAAGAAATAGATCCAAGCAATATGCAGAGCAAAAAATACAGCAACCTATATTTTGCAGGAGAAGTCATTGATGTAGATGCATTTACAGGAGGATATAATGTTCAAATCGCTTTTTCAACAGGTTATGCCTGTGGAAGTAAAATAAAATGATAATATTTATGATAAAATGGTAAAGGATTTTGTATTAATTTATAGAATTAATATTGTGAGAAGGTGAATGATGTCTATTCAGATAACTATAGATGGTCCTGCTGGTGCAGGCAAAAGCACGATTGCGAAAAAGCTTGCACAAAAATTAAAATTTAATTATCTAAGTAGTGGATGGTTTTATAGAGGAATAACATTAGAAGCCCTAAGATATAAAATAAAACCAGATGATCACAATAACTTAGTATTGCTTGTAGAAAATTTAGATATGCATATTAAAAATAATCATTTAATAATTAATGGAGAAGATATACATAATAAACTTAATGATGATAATATTAACGAAAATGTGTCAAATTATTGCCTAAATGAGAAAGTAAGATGCTTGGTATCTGAAAAGATACAGAATATTGCATATAATCATAATATTGTACTTGATGGAAGAGATATTGGTTCTAAAGTTTTACCAGATGCTACTTTAAAGATTTACTTGACAGCTAGTCCTTATACAAGAGCTAAAAGAAGATATGATCAACTATCAAAGAAAAATAAGGATTTAAAATTCAATACTTTACTTGATCAAATAAAGGCCAGAGATGAAAAAGACATGAATAGACATGTGGATCCTCTTGTGATTCCTCATGGAGCTTTAAAAATTGATTCTACAGATATGCCCATAGAAGATGTAGTAGATAAGATCATAAATACTCTGGTTAAAATGGAAGTGATAGTATCAAAAAAATAATAATGGCTGAAAAATATGGATTTTGTTTTGGAGTAAAAAGTGCAGTTGAAAAAAGCATACAAACAGCTTTAGAAAATGAGCGTATTGTTTATACTCTTGGTGAAATAATACATAATAAAGATGTTGTTTTAAAGCTTAAGGAAAAAAAAATAGTGCCTATTGAATTTAATGATATTGATATACTCTCTGAAGGTGATATAATAATCATTAGGAGTCATGGTGTCAGTAAGTTTGTTCACGATAAGCTAATTGAAAAAAAATTAAAAGTCATAGATGCTACATGTCCATATGTTTTAGCAATTCAAAAAAGGGTTAGTATTAATTTTAAAAATGGAGATAAAATTATTATTGTTGGTGATAAACATCATCCAGAAGTGATTGGGATAAATGGATGGTGCAATGATGAAGCTATTGTAGTTAAAGACACAGATGAGGTCAAAACTTTATCAAAGGATTACAAATATTCTGTAGTTTCTCAAACTACAGAAAAAGACGAGATATTTAATAATATTTGTGAATATCTAATAGATCATGAGTATGATATAAAGGTTTATAATACAATTTGTTCCTCCACCAGGGAAAGACAGCTTGCAGCAGAAAAACTTTCTAAAATTGTTGATGTTATGATTATTATTGGAAGCAAAAATAGTTCTAATACTCAAAAGCTATATCAGATATGTGTTAATAATTGTAAAAATACAATATTAGTTGAAAATTCCGATGAAATACCGGATAATATTATATACACTGACAAAAATAAAATGTTTGGAGTAACAGCGGGTGCATCAACACCTGAATGGATAATAGAGGAGGCTATCAGGAAAATGGATGAAAATAAGTTAGAAATGAATGAACAACTTGCTTATATGGAAGAATTCGATAAAGTTCTTTCCATAGGTAGTTTAGTTGAAGGTCAAGTAGTATCTTTAGATGAAAATGAAGCTTATGTGAATATAGGTTATAAAGCAGAAGCATTATTGCCTATTAGTGAGGTTACAGAGGAAGATAATGTTAAGTTAACAGAAGTACTGCATGCTGGTGAAAAAATTAAAGCTAAAGTCTTAAGTCTAGGAAATGAAACTAAACCACCTATAATTTCAATCATCGAAATTAGAAGAGAAGAGTTTTTAAAAGAAAGAAAAGAAGCATACGACGAACTTGAGAAATTTTCCGAAAGCGGAGAAGTTATCACTGTAAGAGTAACAAGAGCAGTAAAGGGTGGAGTTGAAGCAGATTATAAAGGAACAAAGATATTTATACCAGCTTCACATATGGAGCTCATCCACGTTGAAGACCTTAGCATATATGAAGGCAAAAATGTAGATGTAAATATTATTGAATATACAACACATAAGAGAAGATTACCAAGAGTCGTGGCTTCAAGAAGAGGACTTTTAAAGAATAAAAAACTTCAAATGGAAGAAATAACATGGGAAAAGATAAGACAAGGGGATATAGTTCAAGGTATAGTTAGAAGGATAACTAATTTTGGAGCCTTTGTTGAGGTTGATGGAGTTGATGGACTTCTTCATGTATCTGAATTATCTCATGGAAGAGTTGAAAAACCAGAAGATGTATTGAGAATTGGCAGTGAAATAACTGTTGCAGTCATATCAGTTGATAAAGAAAATAAAAAATTGTCTTTAAGCCTTAAAAATCTTCTTTTAGATCCATGGTCAAATATTAAAGATAAATATCCAGTGGGAAATATTGTACTTGGTAAAGTTGTAAGATTTGCTTCATTTGGTGCATTTGTAGAGCTTGAACCAGGTGTTGATGGACTTATACATGTTTCTCATATAAGCACAAGAAGAGTTGAAAAACCAGAAGATGAATTACAAATTGGGCAAATGGTTAAAGCTAAAATACTTCAAGTGGATGATGAAAATAAAAAAATATCATTAAGTATTAGAGAAGTTGAAAATTTTTAATAAGATAGAACATATAATATACAAAAATGCGTATGCAAATTTGCATTGCGCATTTTTATTAAGTTAATAAATAGCTTAAAATTAGGAAAATAAAATAAACCATATGGTATGTATGTTATTTTAAAATTATGCTATAAACATTGACTTTTTAAAATAATTTGATAGAATTTAAGTAGATTTTATTTTTTAAAAGGAGGCATGCATATTAAATGAATGGATTGGGGCGCCATATATTGGCGGAAATATATGGATGCAACTCTGACTTATTAAACGATAAAAATTTTATCGAGAAAACTATGGTAGATGCTGCATTAAAATGCGGAGCTGAAGTCAGGGAAGTAGCCTTTCATAAATTTAGTCCTCAAGGTGTGAGTGGAGTTGTCATAATTTCAGAATCTCACCTTACTATTCATACTTGGCCCGAGCTGGGGTATGCAGCTGTAGATGTATTTACTTGTGGATATAATATAAATCCTTGGGATGCATGTAATTATATGACAGAGCTATTTAAGGCAAAGAATATGACAGCACAGGAAATAAAAAGAGGAATTTTTGATAAGAAAGTATCCGTCAAGGTTTCAAATATTTAAAAAGACTATCTTTAGATAGTCTTTTTAAATTATAATTTGTATATTATTTAAGTATAGTTTAAAGTATGAGGTTAGTATGTTTAAATTTTCTAAGTTAACATTATCAAGCCTAAAGGATTTCCAAAAGTTAAATGATAAAAGATTATATTATAATTCCTTAAATAAAGAATTTTTTAAAAATTATTATGATAAAAGTGTTATTAATAGATTTTTTCTAAGAAAAGAAGTGTATTTAATAAAATATAATGATAAAATATGTTCATATATATGGTTATCACCAATAAGTTTAAGCGTTTATAAAGTTAAGGCCTTTTATATAGATGAGGGCTTTTCAAGTGACCTTCCCATTATAGAAGGATTGTTTTCGTTTATTAAAAATAAAATCATTAAAAATAAAGTATGCAAGATTAAAATAAGCCCTGGTTTTATAATAAAGGATCACATAGAAAGATATATGCCCTCATCAAAGAGTGAAATTATAGAGTTATATTTTTATTATAGGAATTCACTTGATATAGATTCTTTAAACGAAAAAATAAATATAAGAAAATTTATCATTAAAGAGGATGAGGATATAAGGTGTTATATTCAAAATGTTTGTTTTCATTCAGATGGTAATAATGTTATAAATGTTAATGATATAAAATATGAGGAAAGAATGAACTCCTTTGTTAAAGATGGTTTAATTTTTGCTCAGATCAATAATAAAGATGTTGGTTTTGGACAATATATCATGAATGGTTATGTTCCATATATTGTAAATATATGTGTCTTGCCAGAATATAGGAGTATTGGTGTTGGTAAAAAGATTGTCATGTTCATACTTAAACTAATAGAAAGCCATGGTCATAAAATTGCAAAGCTAAAAGTTGAATCAGATAATAAATCAGCTTTAAATCTTTATTTAAATATAGGTTTTGAAATTGTAAGCGAGGAATGCATCCTTTAAATATGAAACCTTGCATCATTAGGATATGTGATTATATCCTAATGATGTTATTTTAATTATTATTTTCAATAGGTAAAAACATCTGATCTATTACATTAAAAATACCTTTATCTGTTATCTTAACATCAGGTATAACAGGTAGTGCTAAAAATGATAAGAGCATGAAAGGATTTATTTTTTTATCTATGCCCATTTCATAGAGCTTCTCTTCCATCATATTTAAAGTACTTTGTATTTCTTCATAGGTTGCTTTTGTGAGTATGCCTGATATTTCAAGAGGAAGTATTAGGGGTATTTTATTGATTACAAGGGCAAGTCCACCACCACATTTTTTTAATTCATCTATAGCAATTAAAATATCCTCATCATTATCACCAAGCACTATTAAATTATGAGAATCGTGTGCTACAGTAGATGCTATTGCAGCATTTTTTATGTTTATTCCAGATAAAATTCCAAGGCCTATATTTTTATTTTTTCCATACCTTTCTATTACAGCAATTTTTAAAAACCTGCTATTTGGAATAAACTCATGGTTTACTTTAGGTACATTTTCTTTAGTAAGCTTAGTTACAAGTTCGTAAGGGATCACATTTATAACATTTGCATATTCATTTAAAATTTTTATCTTTATATCTTCCTTTGAGATTTCTTTTATTTTTATGGTATTTAACAATTCTTTTGGAATTAAAATTTTTTCTTTTTTATCTATATTTAATGAACTATTTTCGTATATTATTTTTCCATCTTTTATGGTCTTTTCTATATTAAATTCTTCTAAATTTGAGATTAAGACCATATCTGCTTTGTATCCTGGGGCAATTGCTCCAATCCTATTTAATCTATAAAGCTCAGCAGGGTAAATAGTAGCCATGCATATAGCGTCTATTGGATTAAGTCCTAATTTTATGGCCTTTCTTATGTTATTTACAATATGTCCTTCTTTTTTTATATCATGAAGATGTTTATCATCAGTACAAAAACAACACATATATTTTGGAAGGTCATGTTTTAATATGGTTTTAATTAAAATATCTAAGTTTTTAGCTGCACTGCCTTCTCTTATCAATATGTGCATTCCAAGTCTCATCTTTTCAATGACTTCTTCTTCAAGGTAGCATTCATGATCGGTTTTTATACCACAGGCACAATATGCATTTAAATTTTTACCATATAAGCCAGGGGAATGGCCATCTGCTATTTTATCCTTGAATAATTCTATCTTATTTATGATGTCGTCATCTTCTTTTAAAATATCTTCATAGCTCATAACTTCACCAAGACCGATTATTCTTTCATGAGAGAATAATTTTTTCATCTCATCTGCATTTAAGTTAAAACCGTTAGTTTCAAAAGAGGTTGAAGGAACGCATGAGGGCATCATAAAGAATACATTTAATGGAATATTATTGGTTGCATCTAGCATAAATTTTATGCCATTTATGCCTGAAGTGTTTGCAATTTCATGGGGATCAGCTATGACAGTAGTTGTGCCATGTGGTAAAACTGCACTTGCAAATTCTTGTGGCAACACCATGGAGGATTCAAAATGCATATGAGCATCTATAAAGCCAGGTGTTATAAAAGCTCCTTTTGCATCTATTTCATTAGAAGATGAATAATCACCTATTGAAGCTATATAACCTGACTGGATTGCAATGTCTGCTTTTATGATCTCTTTAGTAAAAACATTTACTATATTGGCATTTTTAATCACCAGTTCGGCCTCATATTGTCCTTTTGCAACAGAGATAAGGTCCTTTAAAATTGAGGCTTTCAAAAATCTGTCAATCCTTTCTTGTTTAAAATTTAAACTATTAGTGAACTTCTCCTATAGAGGTTGGAGCTTCATAAAGGAGCAAGCTCCTCCACTTCGCCCCTATGGCATAAGGCATTTAAGCCTACAGCTTTACTTAATAGTATTATACTATTTTTGTTTTTGCTTGAAAAGCAAAAAAAGCTATTGAAGATTCTTCAATAGCTTAATTATGATAACCACTAGAAAATAAATTCTAAAAGAGTTTCATTTATTATGTTTTAAGTAAAGCGCTTAAAGTTAAAGTTTCTAGTGCAGTTTCGATGGCATCTGCTTCTACCCATCCAAGTGTTTCAAAGTGGAATGGATATGGTCTGCTTACATCAGCTATTCTTGTTATTGTTCCAGTTTGTTCATATGTTACATTGCTTTGCCCATCGCCTAAACTATCAGCATATACATAACCTGCAAGTTTTACCTCAGTTCCTACTTTTATTTCTTCAAGTTTTGCTCTTGCGTTTGCAAATGCATCTATCCATGCTCCTGGAACATTTGCTGTCTTAGTTATATTTATTGCAGCTTCTACTTCTTTGAAAACATAGTAGTTACCTGGGCTTAGTATTGTTTTAGCGTTTATGCCTTTTATTGCATCAGAAGCAGAATAATATCCTGGCAGACTTTTATATACTCTATAAGCTTGTTTAAATTCAGATTCTTCTTCTTGAAGGCCATTTAATGATCTTTGAACAAGAGCATTAAATTCAGGCCATCTCCCTTCTGATATAATAATTGTAGGACAATTTTTCCCTGACCAGTCTTTGTGCATGAATAGGGATGCCTTTGCATTGTAAATGTTGTGCCTTTTTAATATATCAGCAGCAAGCTCAGCAGCATTTCTTCTAGCAGTTTCTATATTGCTATCTTGGTTTACACAAATTTCAATTGAAATAGTTTTGAGATTTCCATTTCCACTACGTCCATCACCAGCATGCCAAGCGATTTCATCTTCAGGAATTGATCGAGTTATAAGATGGTCATCTACAGCATAATGCCAAGAAACAGAATTATATTGGCCTGAACCTTGTAAATATTTAGCATGATTAAGAGCTCCTGCAGTTGGGTTACGATTAGCCGTTTCGTGTATTGTTACACCTATAAAATTTGGAAGTCTATATAAAGGTCGGCAATTTGACCCTCTAGGAGCTAACATTTCTAAAACTTGCACCATTTTCTTATCCTCCTTGATTATTGGCTTAAAAATCAAAGCCTATCTTATTTATATTCATAAAAATAAAAAAAGTTCTTTAAAGATGTCGAATATATTAAGAAATCAAAAATTTAATACAAGTAAAGTATTTTGAATTTTTATACTTTTAAGGAAAATTTTGGAATTATGACATCTTTTCTTTTTTTATATAAAAAAAGAAATTTTTTAGATTTTTTCAAAGAGTTTTTAAAGAGTGTGTACATTAATTTTTATTTATATGATATAAAATCTGATGCTGAGGGAATATAGTCATGAAAATGATTGTAATTGTTCATAGTTGTATTATAATTATTATAGTAAGCCTTAGTAGCTTTAAATTTAAAGAAATATATATTTTGTATTAAAAAGATATTTTTTGTAACTATTGGATATTGCAATAATTTAAAATTTATAATTAACTTGCAAATCCGTTAGAATATATAAAGAGGTGAGACGATGATAACTTCAACACTTGAAGAACGCTTAGAGATAAGAAGCGATTTACTTTCTGGCAAAATACCAAAGAGGATTCCTATTTATGCAACATTTTCATTTGAAGCTGCTTGTGGACTTGCTGGTGTGGATTTAATGAGGGCTCATTATGATATGTCACTTGTGGAGAAAGCGTATACATCTATCTGTGATACATTTTTTGTAGATGCTTTTCCTTCGAGAAACTTGCGTTTTCCATCATCATATCAATTGCTTGGTGCGAAAAACTGGACCTTAGGTTCAAATGGTGTAGTTCAACATCCTGAAATAGAGAGCATGCGTGCTGATGAATATGATCAGCTTATAGAAGATCCATATGGATTTCTTATGACTACCTTACTTCCTAGAGTATGTACCGCTTTAGATACTGATCCTATAAACAAAAGCGTTATACTGTCAAAAGCATATGCTACCTATAATAAGAGTGTAAATGAGCATGCTAAGATCATTGCTTCCATCGTTCAAAAGCATGGGTATGGACCTGGGCTTATTGCAGGTTCTTTAATTGAAGCACCATTTGATTTTATAGCAGACCAGTTGAGAGGATTTAAAGCTATAATGATGGATATTCGCAGAATTCCTGATAAAGTAGCAAAGGCTTGCGAGGCTATTTTACCTATGATGTTAAAAAGGGCTATGCCATTTTCAACAAAACCTGGAAATATAAGCTTTATACCACTGCATTTAGCTCCATATATAAATATGAAGCAATTTGAAACTTTGTTTTGGCCAACCCTTGAAAAACTGGTGGTTGAGATGCATAAATGCGGAGTAGGTGCATACTTATTTGCAGAGCATGATTGGACTCGTTATTCTGATTTTCTTGAAAGATTGCCAGATACTTCTATTTATATATTTGAATATGGTGATTATGCAAAGCTTAAGAAAACTGCAGGTAAGGACCATGTAATTGGTGGATTTTTCAATCCTACGATAACTCTTACAAAGAGCAAAGAAGAATGCATCGATGAGGCTAAACGCATAATCGAAACCTGTGCACCAGGAGGGCGTTTCTGCTTTAGTTTTGACAAAGGTGTCATGGATATCAAGAGCATAGATGTATCTAAATTGCAGGCAGTTTTAGATTGGGTATATGCAAATACAGATTATAGATAATAATTCAGGAGGTTATTATGAGCGAAAAAAAGTATTATCAGGATTTTGATGAATATTTAGCCCTTAATCCACAAACCCCTTTAGAATACAGAGAGGTTATTGAACCTGTTATACAAGGAGCAGATGATGATTTTTTTGCATTTATATTAAGCTATATATTTATGTAAGCTCTTATTTTTTGATCACTTGCTTGATGCCCATTTTAGGTGTGACAAGCAAGTTTGCAGGATTGGTTATATTATTAGCCTTATGGTTTCCTTTGGCAGTTTCGTTTTTAAACTTAATTTAAAGTAAATTAAAGAAAGGAGTAAAGCTACTTAAATTTAAGTAGTAGGTAAATTATTGTGGAAAAAACAAAATCAAAACTTTCTAGTATACTTTTAAATATGTTTGGCTTAGGTGATTTTGGATTTCAATTCTGTGCCAGCATGGAAATTTATTATTTTTCTTTATTTTTAACTGATTATTGCAAATTTGCACCTGAAATTGCTGGTTTAATATTATCAGTTACTGCAATTGTAGATATATTATGGGTTGTTGTGGCAGGTGTAATTGTACAAAAATCTAGTTTTAAATGGATGAAGTGGGGCAAGCATAGGTCATGGCTTATTTTTGGTCCTCCAATCACATATTTGACTTTTATATTTCAGTTTCTTTTTATAAAAGGTCCAATAGGTCCATATATAATAGGATTTGGATTTATTGCAAGTCACTTGATATGGAATGTCGTATATACTGCTCATATTTCTTTAATCAATGTTATGACAGATGCACCTTATGAAAGGACAAAGCTCTCAACTTCAAGACAAGTATGGACTACAATTAGCAGAATTATATTTGGTTATGTAGTGCTTAATTTTGTAAACTCTGTAGCAGGAAATTCATCAGCTACAACATCACCTAAGAACCCTATGGGATTTACCCTTGCAGTATTATTGTTTCCACTTATTATGATTGTAGGATATTATGTTGTATTTCTTCTTACTAAAGGTCATGATATAGATGCACATTTACCTAAAAACGTGAAAGCTAAGGAACCAAAAGAGCCACTTTTGTCGTTGATAGTCGACACTTTAAAAAATACTCAGCTTTTGGTATTGATATTAGCTGATTTCTTTAGAAATTTATCTTTCTTTTTAGTGTCAGGTGCTGCTATCTATTTCTTCTTAAAAGTTTTCCAAGATAATAAAAACTGGGCTATTTATCTAGTGATAATAAATATTACAGGTTTTGTAGGTACATTAATTGCAGCTCCTGTTGCAAAACGCCTAGGTAAAAAGCTAACATATGTGGCAGGTGTTGCTTGCTATGCTGTATGTTTGCTTTTAATTTATTTATTTGCATCAACAGATATATTCTTCATAGTAGCTATGAGCTTAGGAAATATGCTTTTACAATTTTCAACTTGTATGATTACAGCTATGTTTGCAGATACTGTTACATATGGTGAATGGAAGACAGGTCATAATTTACGTGGATTTATAATGGGATTGTTTTCTATGCCAATTAAGATTTCAATATTTGCAAGAGGAGCTATAATTGGGGCAATACTTGCAGCTATACATTATTTACCTAATACACCTCCTACAGAAGCAGAGATTTCAGGAATAAAGACATTGACAGCGTTGATTCCAGCAGCAAGCTGTATAGCAGCAGCACTTATTATATTTTTCCTTTATACATTAACAGATGATAAGCTTGTAAAGCTTACTGAAGAAATAAAAGCAAGAAAGTCTATTCCACAAGGTAAAGATTCTTATAAAGCTTAAGAATTTTTGAATATAAGCCTATCAATAGATTAAATTAGTTTCTATGATAGGCTTTTTTATGTTATTTTTTAAAAATTTTAGAATATAAAGGATAAGAAAAGTTTAACTAAACAGCTTATGGAGGAATTTGATCTTAGCAAAACTTCTGTATATAATGCTTTGACTTTAAATAAGCTATGTCTTGAGGCTCAAGCTTTAGTATGGGATGACAAGTTGACAAATGCAGCAGGTTTAAATTTAGCTAAGGTAAACCATGAGACTCAACTTAGGATAATTGAAACCCTTGGAATAAAGAAGTTAAATGATATAAGAACCCTTAAAATCCTTTGTTCAAAGAACAATATAAAGGAAGATGATATAAAGAAAGTAGCAGAAAGAATGAATACCTATGCACCTACTGATATAACATTCTCAATAAAGGTTCACAAGGAATATGTAGGATCATTTGTCGATAAAGTAGCAGAGATAAATGAATCAATGCTCAAAGAAAAAGACGATGGCAAGAAGAGAAAATCTCAAAAATCTAGGATGAATAACTTTCTTAGAATAAAGTATGACGAGAACTTGATGGATATATATTTAAGAGCGCAAACTGTATCTGAAATTTCTCATAAGAGAATGATTGCAAGATCTTTAGAAGAATTAGCCAAGTTATAACTTTTAAAAATTTTCTAATAATTTCTATCCATTTAAAAACAAGGATTCTGATACAAATCTAGGTGAGAGCCTGCAATGTAAAGAATTTCTTCATATATTAAAATAAATTTAATCTTAAATTTCGACTTAATTAGATAGAGATTTTAAGATTTTTAATCATTTCATCAAATAATCAGAATATCAAATTTAATTTTAAAAAACACAAAATCTTAAATACTATTCCCTAATATTTTACCTATCTTTTATTTTTCTTGCGAAGATTCTGAGCGAAATTTTTCAAAAGTATGCACATTTAAAATACTAAAATTCCACGATTGAACTAATTTGTATTCACTTTTATACTCACTTCTTTAAAAATTTAAAATAATAAAACTGATAAACCTGCAGTTTTTATAAATCTGCAGGTTTATAATTAATTTGAAAGTTTCATTACAACAGCAAAAGCTATAGAAGCTACACTTATTACTATTGCCATGATTCCTATTATTGTAGCTACACACATATTGCTTACGAGTTTAATGGTATTTTCAATTTTATAATCCATTTTATCTAGTCGTACAGAAATATTATCTAGAGTTTTCAAAAAAAGTAGGAGGGTTTCTTCATCATCATGATCTGTTGCAGTTATGGCAATTTCACCTTTTAATATCCTTGTATCCACTTCTTCAATAGACCACTCTTCAAGTTCATCTGCCATAAATTCTCTTGGAGGAAAATTAAAATCTTTATCAGTTAAAGCTGACTCTTCATTGTCCACAGTTTGTTTCATAAAATATCCCCCTAAAAATAATAGGTTATACATATACTAAAATTGATTAGAATATTGTAACATATTTTCAATTTATAAAAAAGTCATAAATACAATGTTTTTATATCAATAATATTTAATTTTATTTAAAATATTATTAAAAAATGAGCGTATATAAAGTAAAATCGAAGTTTTCTTATCTTGATAAGAAAAATAAAAGATAAATAAATGCATATAATTCCTTTATTTACAAAAAATACCTTTAGTGTGTTTAACATCACTACATTAATAAAGGAGGAGATAAAATGATTTGTTTTAAAAAAGTAGGATTTTGTACAAAATTCTTATGCTTTATTTTGGCACTATTTTTCTTACAGAATATTGGCATTAAAGCATTTACAGAAAATAGTTACATAAATAAAGATATGCAATATGCAGCTAATCCTATGGGGGAGGTGCTTGGTCAAATCACAGATTTAGTTACAAGTGAAAAACTAAAGGATGCAAAATTAGTCATATCAAATGGAGCTTTAAATCGAGAGACAACAACTGACGTGGAGGGAATGTTTAGTTTTAAAGATGTTCCAGTCGGTACATATACCATTTCTGTAAATGTTGCAAATTATAATCCTGCAACTCAGAGTGATGTGGTAATAAATCAAGGAATAAAGACTGTAAATGACTTTGCTCTTACAAAGATGAGAGGAAATTTAACAGGGTATGTAACAGATAAAGTGACCTCAAAACCTATTGAAGGAGTTTTGATCACAATTACAAATGATAAAAAATCCTATTCACAGACTACAGATTCAAATGGAAAATATGTAATAAGTAGTGCCTATGCAGGAGTGTATGGTGCAACTGCCAAAATGGAAAACTATAATATTGAGGGTCCTTCATCTGTTGCAATTACAGGGGAGCCTTTAGAAAAAAACTTTGCTTTGACAAGACAGACAGGAGGCATAACAGGTAGAATTACAAGCTCTGAAAATAAGCTTGGACTTTCTCAGGTTTTAATTAAAGTCACTGATGGTATAAATAATTATGAGGCTTTAACTGATTCGAATGGAAACTTTACAATAGATGATGTTTATTCAGGAACATATAAGGTATTTGCAAATTTAAAAGATTATGAAGAAAAACAATTGACTGATGTGCTCATAGAAAGTGGAGATATGGCAAGTCAAAGTTTTGAAATGTCGAGAAAGGCTGGAAGCGTATCTGGAAAACTAGTAGGGAAAATATTTGGAAAAGTAAGAGACGATTTAAATGGAAGTGCTATATATAGAGCAAAAATAACTCTAAAGGATAAGGATAATACTTATATTGCTTATTCAGATGAGAGCGGATACTATGAAATTAATGATGCAATAGTTGGAAACTATGATATGACAGTAGAATATGAAAATTATAATACTAAAATCATGAGCGAGATCAGTATAAATAACGCATATCCAACTGAGCAGGATATAAAAATGAAGAGCTCACTAGGAGCATTAAAAGGAAATGTAACAGATGTGATCTATGGTAATAAGATTCAAGGAGCAAAGGTTGTAGTGAGCAATGATAAAAATGAGTATATATTTTTTACAGACCCAAATGGCGATTATATTGTAAACAATATAAAAGAAGGAACTTATGATGTGACAGTTAGCAAAGTAAATTTTGATAAAAGTGTTGCAAATGGTATAACAGTGACAAATGGAGATATAATTTCTCGAAATTTTGCTTTAGAGAGCCATTTTGGAAGCCTTACAGGGAAAGTAGTGGATAAAAATACTGGTGATCCTATTCCATCTGCAAATATAAAACTTGCAAATCAGGATAAAGAGATAAATACAATAGCAGATGAATATGGAAATTATAGTATAGACGGGGTACTGCCAGGGAATTACGATATAACTGCAAGCTTAAATGGATACGACCCTAGTTCAAAATATGACGTGACAATCAATATTGCAGAATCAATAAAATTTGACTTTCAGCTTTTAAAAAATATAGGAACTGCAAATGAGGCTTTAGGGGAAGTAAGCCCTAATGAAACTTTAAGCAATACTCCCATAGCAACACCAAATTTAATGGGGAGCATGCTTTTAGGTTCTAATAGTGTCATAATCACACCTGAATTGCCTACTTCTTACAATTTAAATGTACAGCAGCCAATTGTAGAATCTATTTCTAGCGCAAATGAAATAACAGGAACAGGGACAGCAGGGGATACAGTTGTGGTGGTTATGCCTGATGGAACAGAATTAAAGCAGCAAATAGATGATAGTGGAAAGTGGTCCATAGCAATGCCTTCTGCAAATGCAGGATATAATATAGTAGTATATGCTTTAGATAATGATAACAATTTAAGTGCAAATGTGAATGTAAAAATAGTAGAATCTCTTCCTGCTACAGGAGAATATCATTTAAACAGTTGCTATTTAAATTATTCAAAATATATAGCTTTATTCTTATTTTGGGGAATGTTCATGATGATCATATTGAGAAAATTTAGTAAAAATATATAGAAAAAAAGTATCTTCAATTTATTTTTTAATTGAAGATACTTTTTTCTACATTCTAATATAATCCAAATTTCATCATTCTCAATACTTCGTAATAATCTGTGCTATAAAATCTAAGAGTAGTAGATGATATTTTTTCCATTCCTGGGTAGAAACTCTTTTTATATGCTTTTGCTGGATCTTGAAAACAAATTTCAATATCAAATTCCTTTGGAAGATCTAAAAAGCAATTTGATATATCATTTGTAAGGGCAGATTTTACACCATGCTCTATGAGCATTAGAGATAATTCTGGATGAATAGAAATAGTAGATGTACCAAAATGCTTATTTGTAGCTAAAGTGTGTATATTTGGGTTTATATTCTTTGCAAAATTGCAAATACCTGCATCACCGCTTAAGAATACTACAGGGACACCTACATAAGAAGCTATATATGTATTTATAAGGTATTCATTTACCAATTCTCCATTTATTTTAAAAGAATGTATACTTGTACTATATGTATGGCAAAGAGGATTATCTTCAAAAGATGCACCAGAGTGATATCCTATCATCAATGCAGCATCAAAAGTGCTGTCTATTTCTTGCATCATTGAAAAAGGGTGGCCGCTCATCCCTCTTACCATGGTGACGTTTTTAGGGAGAATGTTAAAATCAATGTTGCAGCACCATGAATGCCCATCTTTTATTAAAATCTCTGTTGCTCCTGCGGAATTTGCTCCAATGCAAGCTGCTGCCACTTCTTTAGACATCTGTTCTGCAAATATCGCATATTCTTTTTTGTCATGATTACATTGATCCCAGTTTAATATCCCTGTTACGCCCTCTATATCTGCACTTATGTATATTTTCATACTTTAATATAGTTCCCTCCTCAAAAATAGTCTAAATTATTTTAACATAAATACAAAATATAATACAGTATGAGCGTTAATCAAAATAATTTTAAAAAACTATTCTTTTTAGGTTGCTTTAAGATATATAATAAAAATAGATTATATATGGAGGATTATAAACATGATCAATGAAAGAATTGGTTTACTTAGGAAAGAGATGTCTAAAAATAATATAGACTATTATATCATTAAGGATAGCGACTATCATAACAGTGAATATGTAGATTCACATTTTAAGGAAAGATCTTTTATTTCTGGGTTTACAGGCTCTGCTGGAATTATTGTGGTATCTAAAGATGAAGCTTGTTTATTTGCAGATGGAAGGTATCACATTCAAGCAGAGAAACAAATAGAAAATACAGAGATAAAATTATATAAGATAGGCCTTGAAGGTGTTATAAATCACTTAGAATATTTAAAAGAAAATATAAAAGATGGTGAAACTATCGGATTTGATGGAAGATGTTTTGGCTTAATAGAATTTAAAAATATGAAAAGTCAATTTGAAGATAAAAATGTGAATTTTAAAATTGATCTTGATCTTATCGGAGATATATGGGAGAATAGGCCTTCTGCAAAAGTTGGAAGGGCATTTATACATGATTTAAAATACTGTGGAGTTTTGCGAGAAGATAAGATACAAAAAGTAAGATGTAAGATGAATGAGCTTTTAGCTGACTATTATGTCATATCTTCATTAGATGATATTGCGTGGCTTTTAAATATAAGGGGCAATGATATACCAAATAACCCTGTGGTAGTGAGCTTTTTATTTTTAAGCGAAGATGAGGTTGTTTTCTTTGTAGATGAAAGGAGAATATCCAAAGAAGTAAGGGAGGATCTTGAAAAATCAGGTATTAAAATTGAAGCATATGATAACATATACGAGAAAATAAAATCTATAGATAAAGGGTTCATTTTATTTGATGAAGCAAAGACAAATTGTAAGATGGTTGATTTAATAGATGAAAAAGTGGAAAAAATCATAAAGAGAAATATTGTTACAGATATGAAAGCTATAAAAAATAAAGTGGAAATTGAAAATTTAAAAAAAGCTCAGATTAAAGACTGTGTAGCTTTAGTTAAGTTTTTTAATTATATAGATAGCCATATTGGCAAAGAGACCATAACTGAACTTGATGTAGCAGATCTTTTAGAAAAATTCAGAAAAGAGGATGATGAATTTGTAGAACCAAGCTTTGATACCATAGCAGGATATAAAGAAAATGGTGCAATTGGTCATTATAAAGCTACCGAGGAGAGTTTTAGCACTCTATCAGATGAAGGATTTCTTTTAATAGATTCAGGAGGCCAATACTATTCTGGAACTACAGATATAACGAGGACCATTTCCTTAGGAAAAATCTCAGATGAAATGAAAAGGGATTTCACTTATGCTCTAAAGGCTATGATAAATTTAACTAAAACAAAATTCTTAAAAGGAACAAATGGAATACCTTTTGATATGATGGCAAGATCAATTTTATGGAATTATGGAATAGATTATAAACACGGTACAGGTCATGGACTTGGATTTTTCTTAAATGTTCATGAAGGTCCTCAAGGATTCTCATTAAAATCAAATCCAACAGTGTATTTTGAGCCTGGAATGCTCACAACTAATGAACCTGGAATATATAAAGAAGGAAAATATGGAATAAGGCATGAGAACGATATGCTCACTGTAGAGATAGGAAAAAATGAGTATGGTGACACATTTATGGAATTTGAAACTGTGACATTTTGTCCTTTTGATATTAAAGCAATAGATAAGGAATACCTTACTTTAGATGAAATCAATTGGATAAACGAATATCATAAAAAGACATTTGAGCTTTTAAGTCCTTTCCTTGATGATTCTTCTATAGAGTGGCTTAAAAAAGCTACAGCTAAAATATAAAATTTAAGGGCTTGCTTTGCAAGCCTAGTTTATTTAGGTGATGTAATGACAAAAGGGATAACATGTGAAGAATTGATAGAAGATGATATTTTAATCGATGTTAGAACAAAGAAAGAGTTTTTAGAAGCTCATATAACAAATGCAATAAATATACCTATTCTAGATGATAAAGAAAGAGAAGAGGTTGGGTGTGTTTATAAAAATGAAAGCAAAGAAAAAGCTAAGCTGCTAGGGATACAATATGCTACAAGAAGGCTTGAAAATTTCTTAAAAGAGTTTTTTAACGTTTATGACAGGCATAAAAAAAACATCTTTTATTGTGCAAGGGGAGGCATGAGGAGCGGAAGCGTCGTTTCTCTTTTAGATTCCCTTGAGTTTAAGGTTTATAAGCTTCAAGGTGGATATAAATCCTATAGAAATTTTATTATAAATAAAATACCAAAAATGAATGAAGGTATACAATATATAATGCTCCATGGAAGGACAGGAGTAGGAAAGACCATAATATTAAATAAATTAAGAGAATTAAATTTTAATGTTTTAGATTTTGAGAGGGGAGCAAATCATCGAGGATCTGCACTTGGATCTGTAGGGCTTGGTGAGAGTGCATCTCAAAAAAGCTTTGAGACATTTATTTATGAATCCTTAAAGAATAAAACAGGAGACTATATATTTGTAGAAGCTGAAAGTAAAAGGGTAGGAAATGCATATATACCTGATTGTATATTTAACTCTATGAAAAATGGATATCATATTTTAATCCATATGCCTATGGAGGAGAGGGTTAAAATTTTACAAGATGAATATTTAAAATTTGAAAGTTCTCATGAAGAAATAAAAAATTCTATTTTAAAATTAGATAAGCAAATTGGAAATAAACTAGTAAATTTGTCCATAGAATTGTTAAATAACAAAAAGTATGATGATCTTATCATATTGTTAAATGAAAAATATTATGATCCTCTATATGATAAATCTATAAAAATGTATAAATATGATCTTATAATACAGGGACAATCTTTAGATGATATAGTTTTAAATATAGTGAAATTTTATAATTTAAAAAACCTGGGGTATTCGTAACCCAGGTTTATTCTTTATCTATAAAGAATTTTCGTGAAAAATCGATCATTAAAAATAAATTTGATATCTTCCTTATGCTCTTAGTTATGCTTAAATCATTTTTTGATATTATGTGAAATATGCTATTTTCAATATACAATTCTTTTATATCTGTAAATTTAATTATATTATCATCGCAAATATAGCTTTCATTTGAGATGCTTATTTCTCCAAAGTCTACCATTTTATCTTCGGATAACATGTCATTTAACTTAGGCATGTTATATTTATTGAATACATAATTTATATCGTCATTTAAACTTTCAAAATTATGGACAAATTCGCTCTTAAGAACTAATTTTTGATTATCGAAGGTGAGTATTTTAAGAGATACATCCATATTTTTAACGCCAACAGTCATTAAATATTTCTTAGATAAGGTATAATATTTAAAGGTATCATAATAAATGCTTTTTATGTTTTCAATAGGATATTTTTTGCTAAATCCAAAAGTGAAATAGACAAATCCATTTTCATATATGTCGATCCTCTTTGTTAAATTTGAAACATGAATAAATATAATTATTATAAATATAATAGATGAAAAGAATAATATTATAATAAGAGGCACCAAGCCTATCTTATTGCTTGATTTATTATACATATTAATTCCATAATATATAATGAAGAAAAGAACAGATGCAATACAAATAATTGATAGTATTGAAATGTTCTTTTTAAAGCTATAAGACCTTATTTTGTTACCAAAAGCTCTAAACATTTATATACCTCAAGAAAACTATTAATAAATTTAGTCATATTTAGAGAACATTATTTACAACTATAATAAAGTAGCATTCATGGGAATAATACCATCTTGAAAATCTTCAGTTTGATCAAAGTCTGATAAATCCATGATGAATTTAACCCAAGTGTTGCTTTTATCCAAAATGGCAGAATAGCATTTACCCTTTATGTTTTTAGAGTTAAATTGCCATAAAATATGAAGCCCTTCTTCATTAGTAAAACCTTCATTGTTTGATTGAACTATTGCAGATTTTAATTGACTGAATATGTAATTTTGGACAGAGGAAAGGGCATCCCATCCATTACAACTTGCTATCTCTGGGAATATTTCGATAGCATAAATGACTTCCACATCATCTAAATATGCTTTAAGCCATTCAGCTGAAGTTACAGGATAGGACTTTTTTAGGCTTTTTTTAAATTCTTTTATCTCTTTTTTGGCAATAGAATCATCCTTCACTGAATCTCTTTCAATAAAAAAAATTTCCATACCATCACATTGTATTGAAACATCCTTCCATTGTTCATCAGTTCCGGATTCGAGTTTAAGAGAAGCTTTTATGTTTTTTAAATATAGAAAATTTCTTATTTCATTTAAAGGTATATATCTATCGTCTTTTGTCAAAATTCTTACAATTTGCCCCATGCTCAACCTCCTTAAAAGTGGACTGTATTATTATATAAACAAGAGTACTTATAACTTATAAATAATATTAAAGATTTTTTAATTTTAATGTTATTAAAATAAGGCAATAAAATCAAGGTTATTATTTATTGACACTAATTAACTCTTAAATTATAATGTAAGCAAAAAATAATTGTTTATTGAAAATTGCTGAGTTTAAGCTATATTTATATGATTTTCAAATACAAGCTTACTTATACAAAAATTTTTAAATAAAGTTAAGAATTAAATTAATTAGCAGATGATGTTGATTATAACATATTATTATATAAAATTTAAATGAGGTACTCACTATGAACATTATAGACCATGAATCACGTAAAATAAATAATTATCCAAAAGTTTATAAAAAGTTTAAAGAACATTTTTCTAAAGTAAATGTTGGAAAAGTGGTATTTGATAATGAACATTTTGTGATAATAGCAGGACCTTGTTCCGTGGAAAGCTATGATCAGATGATGGAAATTGCATCTTTAGTAAAAAATTCAGGAGCTCATATATTAAGAGGTGGCGCATTTAAGCCTAGAACCTCACCTTATTCTTTCCAAGGGCTTAAGGAGGAAGGTCTTAAAATGCTGTTTGAAGCAGGAAAAGCGTATTTTTTGCCAATAGTGACTGAAGTTACATCTATTGAGAATCTCCATATAGCTTTGAAATATACAGATATGATACAAATTGGTGCGAGGAATATGTATAACTATGAACTTCTTAAAGAAGCAGGAAAATGCAAAGTACCAGTTTTATTAAAGAGAAGTTTTCAAGCAAACCTTGATGAATTTCTCACATCTGCTGAATATATTCTTTCAGAAGGAAATGAGAATGTGGTACTTTGTGAGAGAGGGATAAGGACATTTGAAACAAGTTCAAGAAATACAACAGATTTAAATACCGTAATAATGGTGAAAGAGCGAACACATTTACCTATTATTGTGGATCCAAGCCATGCTACAGGATATTGGTATATGGTAGAAAAAATATCAAAGGCTTCAATGGTAGTAGGGGCAGATGGTGTGATGATAGAGGTGCATAATTTTCCAGAAAGGGCACTTTCAGATGGAGAACAATCAGTAAAACCTGAATTATTTTCTTCAATAGTAGAAAATTTAAAAAAACTTTCAAAATTTGAAAATAGAAGGATAGATTAAAGAGGTGCAATGTTTGGAAAGAATAACTATAAATTCTCACAATCATATTTATGATGTATATATAGGAAAGTCAATTATATCAGAAATTTTTAATATTCATAAAGAATTTTTAATAAATAAAAAGGTAATAATTATTACAGATAAAAATGTATATAAAATATACCATAAATATATTTTTGACGAGTTTTGTAAAATAGGATGTGAAAGTAAATTTATTATTTTAGATCCTGGTGAAAATAGCAAGGATTTAGAGAATATATATAGAATTTATAAAGAGTTAATAGAATTTAAAGTAAAACGAACTGATGTAATTATAGCTTTTGGTGGTGGAGTAGTAGGCGATATTTCAGGTTTTATAGCTTCAACGTATCTTAGAGGAGTAGATTATGTACAAATCCCAACAACATTATTGTCACAAGTAGATTCAAGTATTGGAGGAAAAGTAGCTGTAAACTTTATGAAGATTAAAAATGTAGTAGGAAGTTTTTATAATCCTCGCTTTGTGATAATAGACATAGATCTATTATCTACATTAAGAAAAGAACAAATAATTGACGGATTAGGTGAAATAATAAAGTATTCTTTTATAAGCGATGAAGGTTTAATACAAACTCTTGAAGAGCATGATCTTAATACAATTAAAGATTGCTTTTTAAAGATCATCATCGATTGTATTAAGATTAAAAAATATTACGTTGAAAAAGATCCATACGATTTAAATGAAAGAAAGATTTTAAATTTTGGTCATACTTTTGCACATGCAATGGAAAGCTATTTAGGGTATGAAAATATTTCCCATGGTATGGCAGTTGGATTCGGAATTTACATATTGTTAAAAAACTGCAATGCTTTAGGAATTATAAGCTGTAGTTTATTTAAGAGATGTTTAAATTTACTTAATAAATATAATGTTTTAAGACAGGAAGGATTAGACACAAAGCATATTTTAGATTATGCATATAAAGATAAAAAATCAAGCAATAAAGAAATAGATATTATTTTGCTTCATGATATTGGCAAACCATATATTAAACGAATTGGACTTGATGAATTAAATATTTATTTAAGCTAAGAAATGGAGGGGAATTGTTTGAAGGTCATAAAGATTACACCATCAAAGTTAAGAGGTGAAATTGCGCTACCTTCATCAAAAAGTTTATGCCATAGAGTTATTACTGCATCTGCACTTTCAAAAGATGTAAGTACAATTTTTAATACGACTATGTCTGATGATATACGAGCGACCTGCGCAGCTCTTAAAGTGTTAGGAGCAAAGATCGATTCTTATGAAAATACGTTAAACGTAAAGGGTGTAAATGTAAAAAATTTAAATAGCAATTGTACAATTGACTGCAATGAGAGTGCCACGACTTTAAGATTTCTTATTCCAATTGCCTTATTAAATTGTAAGGAAATTACTTTTAAGGGCAAATATTCACTTATGAAGAGAAGTATTGAACCTTATTTTGAGATATTAGATAGATGTAAAATAAGCTATGAATGTAGCGATGAGAGAGATAAGATTAAATTTAGAGGACAGCTAAAGCCTGGAGATTACAAAATAAGAGGAGATGTAAGCTCTCAATTTATATCAGGACTTTTATATGCGCTTCCCCTTTTAAATGGGAATTCTTCAATTGAGATAATAGATAAATACGAATCTATAGGATATGTAGATTTAACTTTAGATGTCTTAAATAGCTTTGGAATTAAAATTAAAAAAGATGGAGATAGAAAATTCTATATAAAAGGCAATCAAGAATATAAAGCTACAGAGTATGTGGTAGAAGGCGATGCTTCAAATGGTGCATTTTATCTGTGCGGCGGACTCCTTGGAGAGGAAGTTAAGTGCATACTTTTAAATCCTTATAGTATTCAACCTGATATAAAGATATTGGATATAATAAAGAGCATGGGTGGGAAAATAGAAATTAAAGACAGTATAAAGACCTTTGAATCTAAATTGCATGGTATAACGCTAGATATGAGCAATTGTATAGACTTAGCACCTATAGTTGCAGTTTTAGGATGTGTTGCAGAAGGGAATACACTCATCACAAATATCTCAAGGCTTAGATATAAAGAGTGTGATAGGCTTAAAGCACTTTCCACAGAGCTATCAAAAATTGGAGCAGAAATATATGAAGGAAAGGATTATTTAAAAATAGTAGGAAAGGACTATTTAAATGGTGGGGAAGTAGATTCATGGGGAGATCATAGGATGGCTATGAGCCTTGCTATAGCATCTATAAAATGCAAAAACGATTTGCTAATAAATGGCGCAGAATCAGTGAACAAATCCTACCCTCATTTTTTCAAAGATTTTCAAACCCTAGGAGGTATCATAAATGAGTGGAGTGTGGGGGAATAGAATAAAATATTCTATTTTTGGCGAATCTCATGGGAACAAAATAGGCATTACCATACATGGATTGCCTGCAGGGATTTTAATAGATTTTTGCAAGATAGATAATGATTTAAGAAGAAGAAGTTCTATGGGCAAGTTTTATGCAACAGATAGAAAAGAGATGGATGAATATAAAATTATAAGTGGATTTTTAAATGGATATACCACTGGTGCACCTCTCACTGTTCTATTTGAAAACAAAGATATAAGGCAAAAGGACTATAGTTTGCTAGACGAGTTATTTAGACCAGGGCATTCAGATTATTCTGCATTTATTAAATATAAAAATTTTAATGATAAAGCTGGAGGAGGGCATTTTTCTGGGAGGATAACTGCCTCCTTAGTTTTTGCAGGCGCAATTGCAAAGCAGCTTTTAGGCGGGATAACCATAGTATCGCATATCTTGTCTATAGGAGATATACAAGATATAAGCTTACTGAATTTAGAAATTACTGAAGATATTTTGTATGAGTATTTAAAGAAAGATTTTCCTGTATCTTCTTTAGAAGTAGAGGAAAAAATGTTAGATAAAATATTAAGAGCAAAAGGTGAAGGTGATTCAGTAGGAGGAGTTATTGAAACCATAATCTATGGTATTCCTGCTGGTATTGGAGAGCCTTTTTTTAATTCTGTAGAGAGCACAATTTCATCACTAGTTTTTTCAATACCTGCTATTAAAGGCATTGAATTTGGCATGGGATTTGATATAACAAAATTAACAGGGAAATTTGCTAATGATGAGATGAAGATAGAAGATGAAAAGTTTAAATTTTGTTCAAACAATAATGGCGGTATTCTTGGAGGTATATCAAATGGAATGCCAATAGTATTTAAAGTTGCAGTTAAACCTACATCTTCCATAAGCATTCCACAAAAAACTATAAATTATAAAATAAATGAAAATGCTACAATAGAACTCTCAGGAAGGCATGATCCATGCATTGTACCACGAGCTGTTGTTGTAGTTGAATCTGTTTCTGCTATGTCAATATTAGATTTAATAGGGGGATTTAATTGAAAGAATTAGATTGTTTAAGAAAATCCATAGATGATCTAGATGAAACCATTGTGAGCTTAATAGAAAATAGACTTTCACTCTCTAAAGAAATAAGCTTAATAAAGAAAAAATATGGTTATTTGACTTATGATAAAAAAAGAGAAGAAGAAGTTTTGAGGAGAGTTGTTAATCTATTAAAAGATAGAGATTTTGAAGCTAATATTGTAAATATATATAACTCTATAATGGATGAGAGCAAAAAAGTTCAAAATAGGAGGAAATGAAATGAAGTTTGGACTTGTTGGAAAGACCTTAACCCATTCTCTTTCGCCTAAACTTCATAGGATAATATTGGATATAATAAAAAAAAATGGTCAATACTTAATATTAGAAAGAGAAGAAGATGAAATTGAAAGTACCATAAAAAATTGCAAAAATGAAGGATATAAAGGGCTTAATATTACAATACCTTATAAAGCTCACATAATTAAATATCTTGATAAACTAAGTTATGAAGCTTGTAGCATTGGCGCTGTGAACACTGTAAAATTTACAGATAATGAAGTAATAGGCTTTAATACTGATCTTGAAGGATTTAAAGAGAGCATAATAAGAAATAATATACCTTGGAGTGGAATTAAGGTCTTAATTTTAGGTACAGGGGGTGCATCAAAAGCTGTCAGTGCATTTTTTGAACTTAATAAAGAAAATAAAATATATTTTGCTTCACAGAGTAAAATTAAGGATGATGTCCTTTCTTACGATATGTTAAAAGACTTATCTAATATGGACATCATAGTAAACTGTACTCCCTGTGGGATGTTCCCTCATATAGAAGAGATGCCTGTAACTAAAGATATACTAAAAAAATTTAAATATGCGGTAGATTTAATTTATAATCCTAAAGATACTCTGTTTCTAAGGTGCGCAAACAAGCTAGGTCTTAAATGTTTAAATGGGCTTGATATGCTCATATATCAAGGGATTAAAGCTCAAGAAATATGGAATGAAATTGAAATAGAAAAAGGTTTGGTAGATGAAATAATTAAATTATTTAAAAAGGAAATAGTATGAAAAATATATATATCATTGGAATGCCTAATTCAGGAAAGACCACTATTGGAAAGATGGTCTCTTTAGATTTAAATATAAGATTTATAGATTTAGATGAATATATAGAAGAAAATACAAAGAGTTCTATTTCAGAGCTTTTTTGCTTTGGAGAAGAATATTTTAGAAAAGTTGAAACAGCATATTTAAAAGAGGTGTCTAAGCTTAAAGATAGCATGGTTTCTACAGGTGGCGGAATAATTATAAAGGATGAAAACTTAAATATATTGAGAAAAGGTGTGGTTATTTTCATCGATAGACCTATTGAAATGTTAAAGATGAATTTAGCTTTAAATAATAGACCATTATTTAAAAATGGTATTAAGACTATTGAAGATTTATACAATGAGAGATATGATATCTATTTAAAAAATTGCCATCATCATTTAATAAATGATGATTCTATAGTTAAAATTGCAGAGGAAATAAAAAAAATAGTGAGGAAAAGAATTGAAAGTATTAGTAATCAATGGACCTAATATAAATATGCTTGGTGTGCGTGAGAGAAATATATATGGAGATGAAAGCTATGAAGCTTTAATTTTTAAGATAAAAGAGTGGAGTAAAATTTTAAATATACATACTGAAATTTTTCACTCAAATAGCGAAGGTTGCATAATAGATAAGATTCAGGAATCTTATGGCATATATGATGGAATGATTATAAATCCTGGGGCATATACTCACTATAGCATTGCAATCCTTGATGCTTTAAAATCAATTGAAATACCAATTGTGGAAGTCCATATTTCTAACATCCATAAAAGAGAAGAGTTTAGAAAAAAATCTGTGACTGCAGAAGGTGCAATGGGCATTATATCAGGATTTGGTCAATATAGTTATAAACTAGCTTTAGAAGCATTGATCAATTTTAAAAACATATAGATTCTTTGGAAAATTTAAGTCATTAAATGTAAATCAATATTGTGTACATGAAAAGATTTCATTCAATTTTGATAAAATGTCATGTTTTTAATAAAAAAATTTTTAAAATTAAATTTAGGTATTTAATTAATTGAAAATATGTATTATTATAGTTAAGTATGATAAATGAAAGGAGTTTTAGTCTATGATATTACCTAAAAAAATTTTTGTATTTGTAGTTGTTATGTTGACACTTATAATGAGTTCCTGTTCAAATGGAAGTGGCTCTTTAGGCGGTGGTCCAAAGCCTCTAGTTACAATAACTATGGAAAATGGTGGAGTTATTGAAGTTGAACTTTATCCTGATAAAGCACCTAATACTGTTAACAACTTTATTTCCCTGATAAATAATAAATTTTATGATGGTTTAACGTTTCATAGGATTGAACCAGGGTTTGTTATTCAAGGTGGAGATCCAGAAGCAAAAGGTACAGGAGGTCCTGGATATAGGATAAAAGGTGAATTTTCAGATAATGGATTTGGCAAAAATGATTTGGAGCATACTGCAGGTGTTATTTCTATGGCAAGACAAAATGAGCCGCTTGATTCTGCAGGAAGTCAGTTTTTTATAATGCTTCAAGATAATTCTTATTTAGATGGAAAGTATGCGGCTTTTGGAAAGGTAGTTAAAGGTACAGATGTGATTAATAAGATGGTAGAAGACTATCAAGCAAAATCTAATACTGATTATGCAAAGATGAAAACTGTAACTGTAAACACATATGGAGTTAATTATCCTGAACCTGAAAAAATTAAATAACTTGTTAATATGATTACTTTTCTTAGCTTTATATACATAATAAGGTAATATTTTAATAAAATTTATATTGATTTAATTTAATAAATGAGCTATATTAGATTTACAAATATTGGAAATTTATTATTGATATAAGCTAGGAGGATTAAAAATGGATAATGCACAGGAAAAAGTGTATAGCATTGGGGCTGTCTGTGAGGAGATTAAAAAAAGAGGATATAAAGATTTTGAAAATCACAACTTAAGATATTTAGAGAAAGTTTTAAAAGATCTAATAACCATAAGAAGAGATCAATATTTTAATAGAATTTACTATATAGATGACATAAATAAAATAGAAAAAATATTAAATTTAAAAGAACAAGGATTAAACTATAACGCTATAAAGAGTGTTCTTACATCAGAAGATAACAAAGAAACAAACTCTAAGATATTAGATGATGTTGAAATTTCTTATAAAGAAGAATTAGCATTTGAAGAGGTTGAATTTTCTGAAAATGAAAAAGAGGATACATCAATTCAAGTCAAAAACGGTTATGTAGATGAATTTAAAAATGTAATGCACAATATCATATTTTCTGGAATTGAAACTTCTATAGCTCCTAAAATTGAAGAAATAAAGAGTGAGATTTTTAAATTACATGATCAAAATACGGATTTAAAACTTGTACTTGAAAATCAGCAAAATAATCATTTTAAAGCATTAGATGAAAAGCTTATGAAGTGGAGACAAGAATCATTTTATGAAAATAATAAGAAAAAAGGCTTTATTAAAAAATTATTTGGAAAATAATAGAAGTATATTTTAATATTTTAAGAAAAAATAACAAGTAAATTCATAAAGCGACCATAGAAAAAGAAGTTATGGTAAACTGAATCAAATACTAGAATATGTAAATGTACAGGTTTCCATGGTTTAGCTTTTATGAATTTATGACTCTTTGTCTTTTAATAGATTTATGATATAATGTATTATGATTTTCGTATACTGTATGTGATCGACAGTTGATAAGTTAATATATTTAAATTTATAAAGGTGATATTATGAATAGAAACAAAAATATTTCGATGGCTGTAATAAGAAGGCTTCCAAAATATTATAGATCCTTAGAAGGATTATTAAAAAATAATGTTGAGAGAATATCTTCTAAGGAGCTCAGTGAAAAAATAGGATTTACAGCTTCACAAATAAGACAAGATTTAAATTGTTTTGGAGATTTTGGGCAGCAAGGATATGGATATAAAGTAAAGGATTTATTTCATGAAATTACTAATATATTAGGAATTAACAAGACACATAATATCATAATAATAGGTGCTGGCAATCTAGGACATGCTCTTTCAAATTATGTGTATTCATCAAGATTTGGATTTGAGCTTAGTAGCATTTTTGATATTGATCCAAATAAAATTGGAAATAAATTAAACGATGTAGAAATATTAGATATTAATATGTTACCCGAATTTGCAAAAAAAAATAAAGTGGATATTGCAACAATTTGCACTACTTCAACAAATGCACAGACTGTTTGTGATATTATTACATCTAATGGAATTAAATGTATTTGGAATTTCACTCCAGTTGACCTAAAGTATGATAATAGTGTAATATGTGAAAATGTTCATTTAATTGATAGCTTAATGACTTTAAGTTATTTGATTAATGAATAAATTCACAACATATGCACTTGTAGCTCAGCTGGATAGAGTGGTGGACTTCGAATCCATAGGTCGCAGGTTCGAACCCTGTCAAGTGCACTATTTTTAGTAAGTATATATTCAAAGGTTAAAAAACTGGTACTGCTATGGTGCTACCAGATTTTTTATGTTAAAAATTAAAAATATAGTTGATTTCTATCTTACTTGATATTTTGATATCTTTCTAGTAAACTTAATGAGTAATTAGTTAATAATTGGTTTAAATGTGATAAAACTGTTAAAATTAAAAATAATTTAGAGTCTACTATATTTTCGAAGGGGTTATTATTGTGATAAATGAAATAAAAGAGCTCTTTTCACATTATGAATTATTAAAAAATTTAACTATAAAGGATTTAAAATTGAAATATAAAAGTTCTATTTTAGGTTTTCTATGGTCATTTTTAAATCCCATAATGCAGCTTACTGTATATAGCTTTGTGTTTACATACATATTTCCTAATGATAGCATTAAAAATTTTACTATTTTTTTAGCTGCAGGGTTATTGCCTTGGATATTCTTTAATACATCAGTAATGATGGCTACATATTCTGTAAATAGTAATTCTAATTTGATTAAAAAGGTTTATTTTCCCCGTGAAATAATACCAATTTCATCAGTTCTTTTTAACTTCATAAATTTTGTAATATCTGTAGGCGTTTTATTGATATTTTTGATAATATATAATTATTTTTCAATATATTTAATATGGCTTCCTTTTTTATTTGTTTTACTTGTTTTATTTACTATAGGATTATCATTAATACTTTCAGCATTAAATGCAAGATACAGAGATATACAGCATTTGGTTGAAGTGATATTTTTGCCATGGATGTATATGACACCTATAATTTATTCTAGAGAGCTTTCTAATATTTCGCAAGTTATGAAAAATTTACTATTGTTAAATCCAATGACTTCAATTATTGAATGCATAAGAAGTGTTACATATGAGAGAACAAATCCAAATTTTAAGGAACTTATCTTATTTACTATCATTTCTGTCTTAGTGTTTTTAATAGGATTTAAGGTTTTTAAAACACATGAAAAGACGTTTGCAGAGGAGATTTAAGAGATGATTGAAAATAGCTTAATGATTGAATTTAAGGGTGTTACAAAATACTTTAATATATATAAAAACAAGTCAAATTCTATTAAAGAGAGCTTTTTAAACACAGTTTTAAATAGAAATAAGATGGAAATAAATAAAATCTCAGTTATAAAGGATACTTCTTTTAAAATATATAGAGGAGAAACTGTTGGAATAATAGGGGAAAATGGAACTGGTAAGAGCACCACTTTAAAGCTCATATCAAAGATATTATATCCTAATTCAGGAACTATAGAGGTCCACGGAACTATTGCGTCTCTTTTAGAAGTGGGAATAGGATTTCAACATGATTTAACAGGGAGAGAAAATGTGTTTTTATATGGGTCAATTTTAGGATTAAAAAGAGAAGAAATTGAATCAAAATACGATGAAATAGTTAGATTTGCGGAGCTTGAAGAGTTTATGGACAGTGCTGTTAAAAATTACTCTTCTGGAATGTATATGAGACTCGCCTTTGCTGTAGCTACTTCAGTTGATCCTGATATACTTTTAGTGGATGAGGTATTATCCGTAGGAGATGCTTCTTTTCAGAAAAAGTGTATTGATAGAATATTAGACTTTAAAAATAGAGGAAAGACCATAGTGTTTGTATCTCATGATATGTCTTCCATAAAGAAGATATGCACAAGGGTATTTTTTATAAAAAAGGGAGGATACTTTACTGAAGGAAATCCTGAAAAGATGATAGGTTTATATTTAAAATTAGTTAATGAAAATGTATTTAACAGAAATAAAAATGAAAAGGATGAAAGTTTAGAATTAAGAGAAGATATAAAATTTGATGTTCATAAAGCTTTAGAATTTTCAAATGACGATAAAAATGAAAGAGGAAATAAAAAACTTGAGATAACAAAAGCTTATTTTTCTGATGTAAATGGGCATATAAGAAATGTTTTTGAGCCTTCTGAGGATTTTAAAGTAAATATAGAGTTTAAGAAGAATGAAGATGTGAAATCTACAATTATAGAATTTGAAATACTTACACCAGATGATTACTTAATGGTCTACAAATCTTCAAACCAAGATGGAATTGCAATTACAAATTTAAAAGATATTAATTTTGTTTCCATTTACATAAAGGATCCTGGACTTATTTCTTCAGATTATTATCTGTCCCTTTCTTTGACTAATGAATATGAAAGTCATGATGATAAAGAGATATATCATTATCAAAGGAAGCATTACATTTTTAACATAAAAGAGAATAAAATAAAAGAACAAGGAAAAATTAGAGTTGAATGTGACTGGGATTTTTAGCGAATACGTAGCATTTATAATAATATTTGGATAAATGAGAGGATATAAAATGAATCAAGATGATAGTTTATCAATTAAAGATACAGGTGAGAGATTTTTACCTTGGATTAACTCTAGTAATTGCTATTTAAGTACATTAATGCACTATGAACATTTATCACGATATTTTTTTGCAACGCAATTTTGCACAGATAAATATGTATTAGATGTTGCAAGTGGTGAAGGCTATGGGACTTTCATGTTATCAAAATGTGCAAAAAAGGTTGTTGGAGTTGATATAGATGAATCTGCAGTTAACCATGCAAAATCAAAATATAATGTTCAAAATATTGATTTTATATTGGCCTCTGCGACAGATATTCCTATTAGAGATGACCATATTTTTGATGTCATTGTTTCTTTTGAAACCATTGAGCATATACATGAACAGGAAAAAATGTTATTTGAGATAAAGAGGCTTTTAAAAGAAGATGGTATTTTTGTTGTATCGACTCCTAATAAGGTTGTATTTTCTAAAGCATCTTGTGAAAATCCATTTCATGTAAAAGAGTTAGATTTTAAAGATTTTGAAGCATTGTTAAAAGTTTATTTTAACAATTGCTTATTTTTTGGGCAACGTTATTTTCCAACAACTTCAATATGGTCATTAGATGAAGATATAAACCTTCTTAAGAGTGAACAGATTAAAAATGTTGATGATGTTTTTATAAAAGCAGATAAAGATGAAAAAAAACCATTATATTATATAGCAATAGCTAGAAATTCTAAGATTAATTTTAAGATAAATAATTTTAATTTAATCGATATATCAGATGCTATTGTTACTAATCTTGCAAAAGATATTGAAAATCGTGAGAAGTTACTAGATGAGTTTAGAGATGCAATTAGTCAAAAAGATAATTATATAAATGGTTTGGATTTTATTATAAAAGATAAGGATAAATACATAAGTGATTTAGGTCTAGTTATAAAAGATAAAGATAGACATATAAGCGACTTAAATGATTATTTAAATCAATTTAAAGAGCATATAAAAACATTAGAAGATATCAATAATAAGCTTAAAGAAGGAAATTTTGATAATTTTAAAGCTTATGTTGCAAATACGCTTTCAGAAATATTTAATATACATATTGACAATTCTAATGTTGAAGAAAAATTTAAAGATGAAATGCTCTATATGAGGGGCTATATACATGATTTAAATATTAAATGCAATGAGTTATATCAAATCAAAAACTCCACATCCTATAGAATGTATTCAAAAATTTACAAGATATCCGATAAGATGTTGCCTCAAGGAAGCAGGCGAAGAAGGTTTACTAAAAGAGTCTTAAAGTTAAGGCATATATTTAATCCTAAATATATAAAGAAAGGATTTGTATACTTAAAGAAAAATGGTTTAAGAAATACCATGACTAAAGTAGTAGATTTTACATCTCCTAGTAAAGTAGATATTGATAATATATATGATATTTGGATTAAAAATCATGAACCTTTAGATAAAGAGCTTAGTAATCAAAGAGATCATAAATTCAATATTTCTCCACTTATCAGCATAATTGTACCAACTTATAATACTCCCTTAGAATTTTTAAGCGATATGATTAAATCTGTTGAAGCTCAAACTTATACTAACTGGGAGCTATGTATTGCAGATGGCTTAAGCATAAATAAAACTGAAATAGAGGAATTATTAAAAGAAAATAAAAAAATAAAATATGTAATGCTTAATAAAAACTTAGGCATAGCTCAAAATTCAAATGCTGCCTTATCCCTTGCAACTGGAGATTACATTGCACTTTTAGACCATGATGATACCCTTGCTCCTTTTGCGCTATATGAGGTGGTGAATTCAATCAATAACAATCCTAATGCTGATTTTATCTATAGCGATGAAGATAAATTTGAAAAATTAGATGGAAAGAGATTTGAGCCCCATTTTAAACCAGATTTCTCTCCTGATACACTAAGAAGCTATAATTATATCTGTCATTTAGCTGTTATTAAAAGTGATATAATAAAAAAAGTTGGAGGATTTAGAGATGGTTATGAAGGGAGTCAAGACCATGATTTATTTTTAAGAGTAGCTAAAGAATCAAACAGCATAGTTCATATACCTAAAGTATTATATCATTGGCGATGCCATCCCAATTCTGTAGCAAAAGATGGCACGTCTAAAAATTATGCTTTTGAATCAGGAAGAAAAGCTATTGAAGATAGCCTAAATATGAAGGCATCTGTATTTCAAGGGGCTTTTTTAGGAAGCTATAGAGTAAAGTATGAGATAGATGATAATCCTAAGGTTTCTATAATAATACCTAATAAGAATCATTATAAGATACTATCAACCTGTATAAATTCAATTCTTACAAAATCATCTTACAAAAATTATGAGATCATTATTGTGGAAAATGGTTCAACAGATGAGGAGATATTCAACTATTATGAAGAGCTTAAAAAATATGATAATATAAAGATTTTAAATTATGAAAAAGAGTTTAACTATTCTTGTGTCAATAATTTTGGAACAGATCATAGCAGTGGAGAGTATGTGGTATTCCTAAATAACGATATAGAAATAATTACCCATAATTGGATTGAAGGAATGTTGGAAAATGCATCAAGAGATGAAATTGGGTTTGTTGGTGTAAAATTGTTATATCCTAATAACATAATTCAGCACTCTGGAGTAGTAATTGGGCTTTTTGGTTTTGCAGAGCATATATGTAATGGAATAGCAGAAGGTAAAAATGAATCTCTATATTATTGTAAGTATCTAACTGATACTATAAGAAATGTAAGTGCTGTAACTGGAGCATGCATGATGATAAATAAGAAGAAATTTTATGAAATAGGTAGATTTGATGAGAATTTTATCCTATGCGGAAGCGATGTTGATATATGTATAAATGCTATGAAGCATGGATATTTAAATATATATACGCCATTTGTGAAGCATTATCATCACGAGAGTTATACTAGAAAGGATAGTAAAATACCAAAGATAGATATTGAGTTAAGCAAAATATCATATAAAAAATATATTGAAGGCGGAGATCCCTATTATAGTATCAATTTAGATTATAATTCCAAGCTGCCTGCTATTTCTAAAAATTAGGAGGTTGAATTTTGATTAATAAAATAAAAGATAAAGCTAAACATTGGTTATTTGAAGAAAAATTAAGGCACGATATACAGAATGTTTTAAATTTTACAGAATGGTTTAGTTATACCAATGAAGATATTGTATTTTCTAAAGAGCTTCTTACCCAAAGCTTAGATAGTAAGATAAATAATATAAACTGGCTTGTGGTTAATTTTAATCATCCTTATGGTGGAGTTTTTACTATATTTAGAGCTGCTGATTATTTAGAATCTAAAGGGTATAACAATAAAATTATCATATATGACAATCCTAATTTCGATATTAAAAGTAAAATAGATAGTATTAAAGAATATTTTTCTAATTTAAAAGAAGAAAATTTTATTTCCCTAAAAAATGGTATGGATGATATTCCTGATTCAGATATAGCTATTGCTACCTTTTGGACATCTTGTTTTTATCTTTTAAAACTAAGGAATACTAGGAAGAAGTTTTATTTTATTCAGGACTTTGAACCAGGATTTTATCCTCCAGATTCAACTTATGCTATTGTAGAAGATACTTATAGATTTCCATTTCATAGGATATATAATACAGAAGGGCTTAGCAAATATATAGAAACTAACTATGAAAATAAAGGAGTTAAGAGTATGTATTTTAACCCTGCTGTAGATGATAGATATTTATATAAGCCAAAAGAGCTTATTTATCCTGTAAAGGTGTTATTTTATGGCAGACCATCTACACCACGAAATGGGTTTGAACTGATAATTTCCTTTATTATAAAAGTAAAACAAAAGTATGGTGATAAGATTGAATTTTATAGTGCTGGTGAAAACTATGATATGGATAAGCTTGGATTAAAAGAATTTAAACATCATATTAAATATTGTGGGATAGTTCCTTATAAAGAGTTACCAGAATTTTATTCTAGGTTCCATTTTATGATTTCATTTATGTTCACAAAACATCCTTCTTATATACCTTTTGAAGGTATGGCTACTGGCAGTGTTATAATTGCAAATTATAATGAGTATAATACATGGTTTTTTAAAAATAAAGAAAACAGCATCTTTGTAAGCCCTTCAATAAATCTTATGATGAGTGAGTTTGAAGAGGTTTTAAATAATCCTCAATTATATCTTAAGCTACATAAGAGCGGAAGAGAGACTGTAAAAAAATATAATTGGCAAGATGAAATGGAAAAAATAAATAAATTTATTCAAAATTGAACAAAACGATTCCATTTGAGGAAATGATTTAATAATTTGTAACATATTTGGTTTTTGAATAATATAATACAGTGTAACTATCGAATGATAGCAAAATGATAACCTTAAGAGAAAAGACAATATTTATAAAGATATAGAATTTTCATGATATTGTGATTATGTTGGACAATAGGACCTCCAGAAATTTATAAAGACATCTAGTTCCTTGAGGTGAATTGGACCTCAAAGAGCTAGATGAGCTAGGTATAAAGGCTACAAGACCTCAGGACTTAAAGGTGATTCAGCACCTTAAGGTAAGATGCTCAAATATATTTTAAACATCAGAGGATATAAAATAAGCTTTGGTCAAAACTATTGAGTAGTCTAAGAGTTTTACCTCAACATAAGTATATTTCAATTTAATAATAATAAATTTGCTCATACGATAAAAAAAGTGTAAAGCAAAGGGTTTTAAAAAATAAATTAACTAAAAGAACGAAAATAAAAAATCATATTATTCATACTAGTTTTAACAGTATAGGTTATTTTTACCTATACTGTTTTTTAATTTGATTTTTATATAATTGACTGCAATTTACAAAATTGATATTATTAAAATTAAGACAAGCAATCTTACAGAAGTCTTGATGATATTTTAAAATTTATTACCTTATATGTTATATACTTGAAATAAATAATATTTTAGTGAATGGGGCGGTTTAAATGGAACAAGGAAAAGTAATAAAAATAAAAGAGGGATTGAGCCCTGGAGAAATAAGGATGGGCACCGACAAGATAAGTACTTTAGTATTTAAATACTCTCTACCTACTATTATCGGCATGTTAGTGAATTCTCTTTATAATACAGTGGATAGGATATGGGTTGCAAAGATACCAGAGGTTGGTAGTTTAGCCCTTTCAGGTATTGGAGTTTGCATGCCTATAATGAATATATCATTGGGCTTTTCAATGCTTGTAGGAATTGGGGCAGCAGCTTCCATATCTATAAGTTTAGGAAAAAAGGATAGAGAAAGGGCAGAAAATATACTTGGAAATAGTTTATCATTAATCCTACTAATAAGCATCTTATTTACCGTTATAGGACTTATATCTGCAGAAGGCTTGCTTAGATTGATGGGAGCAAGTGAAATTACATTGCCTTATGCTCTTCCATACACTATTGTAATATTTTTAGGAAGTATTTTTTCTATGGCATCTTTTGCATTAAACCACCCTATAAGAGCTGCAGGAAATCCAATGATGTTTGCAAGAACTCAATTAGTTGGAGGTATTGCTAATATAATATTAGATCCTATTTTCATTTTTAATTTTAAACTTGGTATTGCAGGAGCTGCCATTGCTACTGTTATTTCTCAGATTATATCCCTTGGGCTTGTGCTATCATATTATTTTTCAAAAAAATCTTCACTTAAGTTTAGATTAAAGGGTTTAAGAATAAAATTAGATATCGTTAAATCAATTTTTTCTATTGGAATATCACCTTTTTTAATGCAGATAGTAGGAAGCATAATAGTAATTGTTGTAAATAGAAGCCTTTTCTATTATGGAAATATCGAGTTTGGAACACAAGGAGGAGATTTGGCAATAGGAGCCATGACTGTTATAAATAGCATAGCAATGCTTTTTTTAATGCCTGTATTTGGAATAAATCAAGGAACACAGCCAATTATTGGATATAATTATGGGGCAGGAAATTATAAAAGAGTTAAGGATGCATTAAAATGGTCCATCATTTATGCCATGGCTATAAATGCATTTGGATTTGTTATAATTGAAATATTTGCTGAGTTTTTAATCAAGATGTTTAATTCTGATCCAATTCTTATAAATATAGGATCAAGAGGTATGAGGATATTCCTTTTTATGATAGTCATAATTGGATTTCAGGTTCCTGCATCTAACTTTTTTCAAGCTATTGGCAGAGCAAAAATTGCAGTATTCTTAAGCCTGTTGAGGCAGGTTATAATACTCATACCAGCTTATATTATACTTCCTAGAATATTTGGCTTTATGGGCATATGGTATTGTGGACCTGTTGCAGATTTTATAGCTTCCATAATAACTTGCATATTGTTAGTTAGAGAATTAAATATTTTAAAAAAGCAATTAAGTCCATAATCAATATAAAAATTGGAAAACATGGTTTAAAATACAAGATCTTTTTGGAGGGCTAAATCATTGATTAAATATTTGCAATATGCTAATATTTAATCAAATGGAGAAAGGCAGAGAATTTGAGTCGCCAAAACAAATCGCATTTTGCATTTGTTGTGGTGCTTTTTATTATTTTGAGAGGAGTGTTAAAAATGAAAAAAGTTTTAAATGATCCTAAAAATGTAGTTGATGAAATGCTTAAAGGTTTGGTTTGTGCTTATCCTGATGAGGTTGAAAGAATTGAAAATTTTGATGTAATTACAAGAAAAAACAAAAAAAAATCAAAGGTTGCTCTTGTAAGTGGAGGAGGTTCTGGACATGAGCCTTCACATGCCGGTTTTGTAGGGGAAGGAATGCTTGATGCTGCTGTATGCGGTGCTGTTTTTACCTCTCCAACTCCAGATCAGGTTTTTGAAGCTATAAAGGCAGTAGATGCAGGAAGTGGAGTGCTTCTTATCATAAAAAACTATACAGGAGACGTTATGAACTTTGAAATGGCTATGGAACTTGCTGAAGCTGAGGGAATAGAAGTTCAAAAGGTTGTAATAGATGATGATGTTGCTGTAGAAAACAGCACCTGGACTGTAGGAAGAAGAGGTATTGCAGGTACTATATTTTTGCACAAGATAGCAGGGGCAAAGGCAGAGTCAGGAGCAAGCCTTGATGAAGTAAGGGAAGTTGGGGAGAAGGTTGTAAAGAATGTTCGCAGCATGGGAATAGCTCTATCACCTTGTATTGTACCTGAAGCTGGAAAACCTAACTTTACTTTAGCTGAAGATGAAATGGAAATTGGCCTTGGAATACATGGTGAGCCAGGAGTTGAAAGAGGAAAATTAAAATCAGCAGATGAAATAACAGAACTTTTACTTAATAAAATAATGAACGATATGGATTTAAAAGCTGGTAATGAAGTTTGTGTTCTTGTAAATGGTTTAGGCTCAACTCCTTTAATGGAACTCTTTGTTGTAAATAAAAAGGTTAATGAGATTTTAAATGAAAAATCAGTGAAGATACATAAAACTTTAGTGGGTGAATATATGACATCCATTGAAATGGCAGGATTTTCTATCTCTTTATTAAAATTAGATGATGAACTTAAAGAATTGTATGATGCTAAGGCAAATACTGTGGCATTTAAACAGTTTTAGGAAGGACTGATTTTAGTGACTGTAAATTCTGAAATGGTAAAAACTATTGTACTTAATATAGCAAAGACAATTGAAGAAAATAAGCAGTATTTAACTGACCTTGATGCAGCTATTGGTGATGGTGATCATGGCTCAAATTTAAACAAAGGGTTTTTAAAGGCAGAGGAAAAGTTAAATTCATCAGAATTTAATACCATTGGAGATATTTTAAAGGCTGTTGCTACAACTCTTATATCCAATGTGGGCGGAGCTTCTGGTCCTCTTTATGGAACATTCTTTTTAAAAGCTGGGACTTTTGCTAAGGATATGAAGGAGATGGATTTTAAAGATTTTTGCAATATGTTTGAAGCTGGTGTTGAAGGGGTTAAAATGCGCGGAAAGAGCGATATAAATGAAAAGACCATGCTGGATGTGTTGATACCTGCTTTAAAATCATACAAAGCATCTTTAGATAACGATGAAGAATGTAAAGATGCTTTTAAGAAGGCTGTGGATATTGCAAAAGAAAGAGTGGAGTTTACTAAAACCATAATAGCTACAAAAGGAAGAGCATCTTATTTAGGAGAAAGAAGTTTAGGACATATAGATCCAGGTGCAATGTCTAGCTTCTATATAGTTGAAGCTATATATTTATATTTTAAAGGTGAGAATTGATGGTTTCCTTAATTTTATTATCTCATAGTAAAAAGATAGTGGAAGGCATTAAAGAATTTATCCATCAAATGGTAACTGATGTTAATATATATGCTATTGGCGGAACTAAAGATGGCTCTATAGGTTCAGATTATGATGCCATGCATGATACTGCATTTGATGCTGTAAAAAAAGGGGAGGCTTTAGTTTTATTTGATCTTGGAAGCAGTTTAATGACCATGGAGATGGTCATTGAAGAATTAAATGATGAAGAAAAAAGTAAGATTAAAATTGTAGATGCAGCCCTTGTAGAAGGAGCAATTGAGGCAGCAGTTGCAATAGATATAGGAAAAGATTTAGATGAGATAATTGATCAGTTATATAATTTAAAATTAGGAAAAATTTAGATTAAAAGAAGATGTTGCAAAATTGATAAAAAATCAATTAGCAGCATCTTTTTTGATTTAATAAGGAGAAAACTTTATGTATGAATAATAGTTAGTTTATTATATTAAATAATAAAAACATATTAAAAATATAGCTGATTTTATCAAATAATATTATTAATATAAAAAAATATATATTTTATGGACTATTTATTTACTTATATACGAAAGTTAATATATGAAAATTATAGAATTTAATGAATATATGTATTAAAATAATATTGTACTAGAATTTATCCTTTAAGGATAAAAATAAAAAATATATTTAAAAGAAGGGGAATATATGAAAACTTTAAAAAACATGATTTCATTTACAATCTGCTTGTTGCTTCTTGTTTCTAGCATGGCATTAAGCTTTAACAAAACTGTATCAGCTAAAAATTCTACACCTTTGTTAAAATCTATTGTTGATAGTGCAAAGAATGGAAAGGTAATAAACTGCCAATTTCCTGTAAAAACAAAGACAATAGATGATGTTATAAAGGTATGGGGAGAACCTGATAAAATTGATTATGTTGCAGCAGCAAAAGGTTCCTATGCAACTTTTGATAAGAAGAATGTTGTATTTGGATTTAACAAGGGACAACAAATTTTTGAAGTACGAGATATGGATAGCGCCTCTTTAAAGAGCATAGTTTTTTCTGATATTCAAAAATATTTAGGAAAACCTGCTTATGATTCGAGAGATGGTGTAGGTCGCAGAATCATAGGATATAAAGTATCAGATCTTTATAAGTTAGAATTTGTTTTATATGATAATAGCAGCAGTGCTAGAATACATCATTATAATGTATTATATCCTCAAGGCACTGTTAATATGATGGCTGATGATCCTGGTCGCCAATGGTAAAAAAATAAATATTTAATATAGTGCCCAGAGCGTGATGCTTTGGGCATAATTTTTGGTATACTAAATTAAAGTTAGTTTTTAGATAAAGTTGATGGATATTTTTTTATGTAGGGGTTAAGAATAAGATAAGTGAGGAAAAGTTATGAAAAAAAAATATTATGCAGTAAAGAATGGGCGTAAAACAGGTATTTTTAACACCTGGGCAGAATGTGAAAAGCAAGTGAAAGGATATCCTTCTGCTTCTTTTAAAAGCTTTTCAAATTTAGGTGATGCTAAATGCTTTTTAGAGGATGTATCTAATAAAGCTGAAGATGTAAGTTTATCTGAAGCCATAGCTTATGTAGATGGAAGCTATAACCATAAAACTAAAGAATTTTCCTATGGAATTGTTATGCTGCATAAAGGAACCATGGATTTTTTTTTAAAAAAGTTTGATGAAGAAAGCTTAATAGAGATGAGAAATGTAGCAGGTGAAATAAAGGGCGCAGAAGAAGCTATGAAGTATTGCATAAATAATGAAGTAAAGAGTATAGATATCTATCATGATTATGAAGGGATAGCAAAATGGTGTACAGGAGAATGGAAAACAAATAAAATAGGTACTAAAGCTTACAAAGCTTATTATGACAGCATAAAGGATAAAGTCAAAATAAATTTTATTAAAGTTTTAGCACATTCAGGTGATGAATACAATGAGATTGCAGATAAGTTAGCAAAAAATGCTTTAGATCTTGGACCTTATCCAAGCATTTAACAAGGGTTAAGTAAAAATACTTGACGGCTATTTTTATTTATGGTAGCATATTATTTGTTAAATAAAATCAGAGATGCTAAGAGGTGATTTTGTGGAGGAAATAGTCAAATATTCAATTCTTCTCGATATTTATGGAGAACTTCTGACAGAAAAACAATTTAGCATTATGGATTTATATTTTAACGATAATCTAAGTTTGAACGAAATTGCTGAGATTGAAAATACCTCTAAACAGGCTGTTTTTGATATGATAAAAAGAGGAGAAAAGATCCTAAAGAGATATGAAGATAAACTATCTTTGCTTTCTACGCATTTACAAAATAAAGAGATCAAAAAAAATATATTTTATATTTTAGATAAGATAGAAACAAAAGAAAATAAAAATTACATAGAAGAGGTTAAAAAATTATTAATAAATAATTTTAAGTAGGTGATGCTTTTATGGCATTTGAAGGTTTAGCAGGAAAGCTTCAAGAGACTTTTAAAAGATTAAAAGGAAAAGGCAAGCTATCAGAAATTGATATAAAAGAAGCTATGAGAGAAGTTAAGCTTGCTCTTTTAGAAGCAGATGTAAATTATAAAGTTGTTAAAGATTTTGTAAATTTAGTATCTGAAAAATCTAATGGCAAAGAGGTCATGGAGAGTTTAACACCAGCACAGCAAGTTATAAAAATTGTACATGATGAACTAAAAAATCTCATGGGAACAATTGATAGCAAAATAAATTATTCCGATAAAGGTTTGACAGTTATAATGATGGCAGGGCTTCAAGGTGCTGGTAAGACTACAATGTGTGGTAAGCTTGCTCTATATTTTAAAAAGAAGAATAAAAAACCAATACTATGTGCTTGTGATGTATATAGACCAGCAGCTATTAAACAGCTTCAGATCGTAGGAAGTGGTATAGATGTTCCTGTATTTTCCTTAGGAGATAAAGAAAACCCAATAGATATTGCTAAAAAAGGTTTAGAACACGCTAAAAATTCTGGATATAATATTTTAATAATAGATACAGCTGGAAGGCTTCATATAGATACGCAGCTCATGGAAGAGTTAAAAGGAATCGACAGAGAAGTTAATCCAACTGAGATTTTGTTGGTGTTAGATTCCATGACAGGACAGGATGCTGTAAATGTTGCAGAAACTTTCAATAAAGAGATAGACTTAACTGGTGTAATTTTGACCAAACTAGATAGTGATACAAGAGGAGGAGCTGCTCTTTCTCTTCGCGCTATTACTGGTTTACCCATTAAATTTGTGGGGATAGGCGAGAAGATGAACGACCTTGAGATCTTCTATCCTGACAGGATGGCTTCAAGAATCTTAGGTATGGGAGATGTTTTATCTTTAATCGAGAAGGTTCAATCTGAAATAGATGAAAAAGAAGCAATGGAAATGGGCCAGAAGCTCATGAGCAATGAGTTTAATTTTGAAAACTTTTTAGATGGGATGAAGCAGATTAAAAAACTTGGACCTATATCAAAACTCATGGAAATGATGCCAGGCTTTAACCAAGCTCAACTTGGAAATATAGACATGGAAGCTGGGGAAAAACAGCTAGTTGTAATTGAATCTATAATAAATTCCATGACTAAAAAGGAAAGAAGAAATGCACATTTAGTTACATCTTCATCTTCAAGAAAGAGAAGAATTGCAGCAGGTTCAGGTAGGACCATTCAAGAAGTCAACAGGTTTTTAAAGGATTTTGAAAACATGAAAAAAACTATGAAGCAGTTTAAAGGTATGGAAAAATCACTTTCAAAAAGAAAGGGATTATTTAATAAATTTCCGTTTTAGGCTTACATTTTACCTATAGATAAAGGAGGTGAAGCAAACTACATGGCCGTTAAATTGAGATTAAAGAGGATGGGTGCAAAAAAAGCACCGTTTTATAGAATCATTGTTGCAGATTCAAGAAGTCCAAGAGATGGAAGATTTATAGAATCGATAGGTTATTATGATCCTACAACTGACCCTGCTACAATAAAATTAGAAGTAGAAAAAGCACAAGCATGGATTAAAAAAGGTGCTCAACCAACTGATATTGTTAAAAAACTTATAAAAATATCAAGTGTAGAATAATATTTATTATTGGAGGAAAATCATGAAAGAATTAGTAGAAATCATAGCAAAAGCACTTGTAGATAATCCTGACTTAGTTCAGGTAAAAGAAGTTAGTGGAGAACAATCCATAATAATCGAACTTAAAGTAGCTAATGAAGATATGGGAAAAGTCATAGGAAAGCAAGGAAGAATTGCAAAAGCCATAAGGACTGTTGTAAAAGCAGCAGCTACTAAAGATAATAAGAGAGTAGTAGTAGAAATAATATAGGCTAATATATTAAATGTATCTTATAACACCAAATTCATTGTGGTAATTCACATATGTAGGAGGTGTTTTTTCTACAATTATGAAAGGGTGAGATCATGGATGCATATGAAATTTTAATGAATAGAAAATCCATAAGAGCATATGAAGATAAAGGAATTTCTGCAGAGACTAAAGAGAAGATTTTTAATGGTATTTTTAGAGCACCTACGGCTGGAAATATGATGCTATATTCAGTCATTGAGGTTGAAGATCAGGAGAAGAAAAACATCTTATCAAAGACATGTGATAATCAGCCTTTTATTGCAGCAGCTCCTTTGGTTCTTATTTTTTTAGCTGATTATGAAAAGTGGTTTAGATATTTTAAATATTGTGGTGTAAAACAAATTTGTATAAGCAAAAATATTGATATGAGAACTCCAGAAGAAGGAGACTTTCTTTTAGCTTGCTCTGATGCTTTAATAGCTGCCCAAAATTGTGTAATTGCATGTGAAAGTTTAGGTCTTGGTTCTTGCTATATTGGAGATATAATGGAAAACTATGAAGTACATAAGGAATTATTTAATCTTCCAAAATACGTATTTCCTATAGCTATGTTATGTATTGGATATCCTTCACCAAATCAGATCATAAGAAAGAAAACGAGAAGATTTTCTGAAGAATTTGTATTATTTAAAGATAAATATGAAAATTTAGATCGTGAATTTTTTATAAAATTTGATAAAGAAGTTATAGATGTTAGAGGAGAGATGAAATTCTCTGACGGAATAGTAAACTATGGACAGCAAGTTTACCTTAGAAAATTTGGAACAGAATTTATGGAAGAGATGAATAGAAGCGTAAGAAAAGCATTTAATAACTGGATGAAGAAAGAATAAAAAGGGAAGTTTTGCTTCCCTTTAGTTATCAAAGTATTCTTTAACTTCTTTTAACTTATCTATTATATCAATCCTCTGTGGACATTGAGTGATACAAGTTCCACATTCTACACAATTCTGTGCTCCATTATCTTTAAACCATGCTTTGTATAGGGGTTTTGCAGTTTCCTTGTTATCAAAAATAACAGCATCATTATAAAAATTAAAATTTGAAGGGATATCAACTAAAGAAGGACATGGCATACAATAACCGCAACCAGTACAATCAACTTTTATATATTCCTTAAATTTTTCTCTGACTTTTTTATATATGCCCTTTTCTTCAAGATTTAAATTGTTAATTCCAAATTTATTTATAGAGTCTAAATTTTCTTTAACTTGATCAAGATTGCTCATACCAGATAGAAGGATTGAAACCTTAGGTTCATCTAAAATCCATCTTAGTCCAAGTTCTGAGTATGTATATTCATCTGCAAGATTTGCCCATATTTTCTTAATCTCAAGAGGGGGTGTCTTTGATAATTTTCCTCCTTTAAGAGGTTCCATGACAATTATGCCTAATTCTTTTGAGTGGGCATAATCGAGACCTTCTTTCCCAGCTTGATAATTTACATCTATATAATTATATTGTATCTGGCAAAAATCCCATGAATAGCTATCTACTATTTCTTTGAAAGTATCTAGATCATCATGAAAGGAAAAACCTGCATATCTTATTTTGCCACTTTCTTTTAATGAATCTAAAAATTTAAATATATTTAAATCCTTAATGGATTTCCATCTTTCTTTATCAAGAGCATGAGTTAAATACATATCTATATGATCAGTTTCAAGCCTTTCTAATTGAGTATTAAAAAGAGTTTCAAAATCCTCATATTTCTTGGCTTTCCATACTGGTAATTTTGTGGCAAGATAAACCTTAGCTCTATATCCATCTTTTAAAGCACAAGCAACAAATTCCTCGCTTTTTTCACCATGATAATTATAAGCAGTATCTATATAATTTACACCATTATCAATAGCGTATCTTACCATTTCTATCGCTTTATCATAATTGATCTTTGAAGTATCATTATCTAAACAAGGAAGCCTCATTGCGCCAAATCCAAGAGGATAAAGTTGAGCAGAAGTTTTTCCAAAGTTTCTTAAATTCATAAGTTTTCCTCCTTAATTGATTTAAATTCATAAAATAATTATACTACAAATAATTATATATTAAATAAGTTAAAAAAGTTTGAAATTTAAAATTGTTTTTTATATATATATTATGTATAATATATAAAAGTTATAAAGGAGGTTTTCAAATGGCTAATCAAGAATCAAGGCAACAATGGAGTTCTAAGATGGGTTTTATCCTGTCAGCTGTAGGATCCGCTGTAGGACTCGGAAATATCTGGAGATTCCCGTATGTTCTTTATAAAAATGGAGGTGGTGCGTTTTTAATACCTTACTTCATAGCTGTGTTTACTGCTGCAATTCCGCTTCTCATCCTTGAGTATATACTGGGTAATAAGCTAAGGGGATCTACTCCTCTGTCTTTAGCAAGAGCTAAGAAAGGTTTTGAATGGATAGGTTGGTTACCATCATTTATTGCAGGATTTATCGTTTTATATTATTCCTCAATTCTATCCTGGGCAGGCAATTATTTTGTGTTTTCTTTTACTAGGGCATGGGGTTCTGATCCAAACGATTTCTTTTTTAACAAGTTTTTAAAATTATCTGAAGGTCCAATGCAATTTGGAGGTATAAATTTTTCTATACTTATTGGTCTTTTAATAATGTGGGGAGTTTCATATTTTATATGTTCTGCAAGCGTAGATAAAGGTATTGAGGCTGCTAATAAAATATTGCTTCCTCTTATGTTTGGAATAATAATAATAATAGTAATCCGTGGTGCAACATTGCCTGGTGCTGCAATAGGATTAAATGCTTTGTTTACTCCAGATTGGGGAAAGATGATGGATCCTCAGGTTTGGCTTGCAGCTTATGGACAGGTATTCTTTTCTCTTAGTGTAGCCATGGGAATTATGATAACGTACTCAAGTTATTTGCCAAAGAATTCAGATCTTGTTAACACCTCATTTATAGCTGGTCTTGCAAATTCAGGTTTTGAATTTACTGCTTCTATTGCAGTTTTTGGAATTTTAGGATATATGTCACAAAGCCAAGGATTGCCAATTGACCAAGTTGTAAAATCAGGAGTTGGGCTTGCCTTTGTTGCATTTCCTGAAGGTATAAATATGATGGGCGGTTTTGGAAGCATAGTTGGTTTGTTATTCTTTGCATGTTTAGTTTTTGCAGGATTAACTTCATTTATAAGCTTACTAGAAGCTTTTGCAGCTCCATTTATTGAAAAGCTTGGAGTTTCTCGTAAAAAGATGTTTGCTATTGTTTGCGGAGGAGGATTTGCTTTAAGTTTTATCTTTGCATCAGGAGCAGGACTTTATATTCTTGATATAGTAGATTATTTCTTAAATAACTTTGGTTTAGTTGTGGTGGGATGTTTAGAAGCTATAGCTATGGGATGGATAGCTGGGCTTACTGTATATAAGGATTATGCAAATAAGTATTCATATTTTAAAGTTGGAGCATGGTGGAATATATGTGTTAAATTTGTAGTTCCAGTTGCGCTTATATTCAACTTAGTAATGACTATATATAGCGTATTTACAAAAGGATATGAAGGATATCCAAATATAGCATTAGGGCTTTATGGATTTGGAGTAATACTTATATGTTTAGGACTTTCATTTTATATGCAAACTCGCCCTTGGCATACTCCTTTAAAATTAAATGAAAGAGATTCATTAAGTCAATAATAATCAAAAAGAGGTGAATTTTATGAAATTAGGATGTATTTTATTTATGTTATTTGGATTTTGTGTAACTTGGGGTGGGCTTTCTTATTCTCTATATGTTCAAATAAGAGAGAGCAGTAAAGCAAAAAATAAGTAGACTATTTTAAATAGATGGACTAAAAAGTTAATAAATTTTTAAAAAACAAAATCCAGGCTCAAAAGAGTCTGGATTTTGTTTTAATCTTCATTAACTATATTTTGCCATAACGGATAAGTTCGGAAATATACGAAAGTAATGTCTTCATAGATAGACTGGTATCTGTCTCTTCTCCATTTTGGAAATGTGCAAATTGTATTAAGTAACTTGTGGAAATCCTTATACAGATTTCTGAAGCAAGCAGTGAGTTGATTTCTGGTATTTTATTATACTTTATCAATAAATCAAATATATTTTTAAGGCGATTTACTGCTTTAACAATTATGTGTTCAGTCCAAAACTCATTAGCTTTTTTGTGCGTAAACTGTTCTATCATTAGAATACGTACCATCTTTCTCATCATATCAACTTCATCAGATGGGAAAGGCGTAAATATCTCATCCATAATTTCATCAAAGTCTTTATCTTTTATAAGTTTTTCCATTTCATCTGGGTGTGTATCAGCAACTAAAAATTTCAAGGATTTAAATTGATAATGTTCCATTATCATAGTCATGATATCATCCTTGCTAGAAAAATGATTATAAATTGATGAAGATTTTATTCCTGCTTGCTTTGCAAGCTCTCTTATTGATACATTAGAGTAACCTTTTTGAGCAAATAAATCAATTGCAACGCGTAAAATTATATTTTTTGTATCTCGTATTTCCATTTAAACCTCTTTATGTTTAAAGTATTTGGTTGGCTAGAAATATAATTTATATAGTAAAGTTTACCAATTATATTATAATATAGAAATATTAAATTATCTTTATTCAATTTAAATATTTAATAAATTTTTCTTTATTGATTTATCTTTTACTTTTATGAAGTAAATATAGGAAAAAATGCTAGATATAAACATCATGCTGCCAGTTGCTATAAAAAATAAAGAGGATATGTTATTCATTACTATAGTAGATTGAGGTTGATTTGGGATATATCCACTGATTTGCATAACAATTGGGCAAATACCTGTAGCAATTGCCATGCCGATTTTTGCTGCAAAACTTAAGGTTGCAAATAATTGAGCACTGATGTTGATTTTCATTTCTTCAATAACTACATCCACATAATAAGAAGATAATATATAGATTAAATTGGCTGGTAATGAGCTAAATATACCATAAAGTATGTTTCCAAATATAAAAAGAGGAAAAACGTTCTTAAAGAGAAACATTATCATAAGAGAAATTATGCTAAAAAATGATCCTGCTATAATGCATATTTCTTTTTTTACAATTGAAATAAGTGATGGAATAATAAATTGCATAAGTAAGGATGCGCTAATACTTGAAAATATAAATATATTTAAGTAATTAGCTTTATCTATAACATAAGTAAGGTAATAAATAGACATAGAATCCTTAAAGGCGCAGCCAGTCCAAAAAGTTAAATATATTAAAATGAGCAAAGCTATTTCTTTATAATAAAACATGCTTTTTATAGTGATTCCTATTTTATATTCCTTTTGAGCATAAAAATATTGTTCTTTAATATTTTTACTTGCAAAGATGAACATAGGAACTGAAATTATTGAAAAAAAACTTGCTATTATAAAGTAACCCATTTGAGGGTCAGATTTAAAATATGAAATTACAGGGCTTGTAAAAATACTAATTATGATTATAGATAAAATTGCAAAAAATATCCTTGTAGATACGATTTTAGCTCTATCATATGCATTTTTGGTTATAAAAGGGAGAAGAGCACCTGTTGTGGTATTTAAGATAGTATATAAAATTTCCCAAATTAAACACACGCTAAAGGCATAGAATATCTTTAATGTTGCATTTAAATTAGGAGTAAAATACATCAAAGAAGAAAATAAAGCAAAAGGAACACAAAAAATAAGAAAGTTGATTCGATATTGTTTATTTTTTATATAAATGCGATTTAGAATAAAAGCTATAAATTGGTCATCTATAGCATCAAAGATTCTAAATATGAACATAAATATTGGAGTTATAAAAGTTGGCAATCTAAAAATATCAGTAAAAAAAAATAATTGAAAATAAGAATTAAAGTTTAGCGAAAAATTTGTTCCCATTTCAGAAAGTCCATATGCTATTTGTTCTTTTAACGTGATGTCTGAACGCATTTTTACTTTTAATTGTCTCATAGGTTTACACATTACACCTCAATTTCTATGGTTAAATAATCATAATGTTAAAGCTGAGCCACTTACCCAAACTATTTTCTTTATGATTATAGTAATTTATAAACTATGTAAAAACAATTGTTTTACTTCGACCGTTTTCCGATGGTAGCTTATATAACTATCGATATTTTATAAATACTTTTAAAGGGGATAAAGGAGGAAGCACATTTTCATTTAAGGTTATTGACATATAATTTTAGCTATTTGTTTACAATTGATTTGTAGCATATGATAAAATATATAGAGGTGAGATTTCTATGCAACTTAACGATATAGTACAGATAATATTCGAAAAGACAAACGAAGAAATAAAAAATTTAAAACCTGCAAACATAATGTTAACAGGTAAAACAGGGGTAGGAAAAAGCACTCTGATTAATAATGTATTTAGAGAAAACATAGCAAGGACTGGAATAGGTTCTCCTGTTACAGAGCATATTAAAAAGTTATCAAAAGAGGGAGTCCCTGTTAATCTTTTTGATACAAAGGGTATAGAGCTTTCCTATGAATCTCAGGAAATTGTTAAAAATGAGATAATGCATGAAATAAACAAGATGAATTCTTCCTCAAATATTGAAGATAGGCTCCATATGATGTGGTATATTATAAATTCTAATTCAAACAGAATAGAAAGTTTTGAAATAGAATGGATAAAATCATTCTCTAAGATTGTACCTATTATTGTTGTCTTATCTCAGAGCATTCACGAAGAAAACTCCAAAGAATTAGAGTCTTATATTGACAATTTAAATTTAGATATTAAAGGCATTATAAGGGTTGTAGCTGAGGAATATAATTTTAAAGGATTTTCAATTACACAATCTGGTCTTAAGGAGCTTGTTTCTTTAACATATGATATTTTACCAAAGGATATGAAACGGTCTTTTAACAATGCCCAGAAAGCTTATATAGAAAAGAAAGCCGAAGAAGCTACTAGATGGGCATTAACTTACATAGGATCTACTTTTATGATAGGCTTTACCCCTATTCCTTTTGCGGATGCACCCCTTCTTGCAGCATCTCAAGCAGGAATGATTGCACATATCACAAGTATTTTTGGTGTTCATATAAATAAATCAATCATAACTGCATTGATATCATCTTTAGTTGGCATAAGCAGCGCTACTTTTGCAGGAAGAACGATAGTGTCAAATGTGCTTAAACTTATTCCAGGAGCTGGTATCATAATCGGAGGAACTATACAAGGTGGTACAGCTTCCATTATTACAACTGCTTTGGGACTTGCTTATATAAATCTTATGAAGCTTGTGGCTATGGCAGAGTACGAAAATAGAATTATTTCATTAGACACCATGAAAAAGTTTATGAAAGATGATTTTCAGAAAAACTTGAAAGAAATATTAAGGAAGAAGAAGAAAAAAGATTAAACTTATAAAATAATGAAAAGGTGTAGATTATCTATTTTCCACACCTTTTATTTTACATGCCGTCTATTAGATCTTTTATATATTGAGGCAAAACAAAGCATGCCCCATGGAGTTCTTTGTTATAATATTTAGTTTTAAATATTTCTTTGCCTTCTAAGTTTAGTTTTTGAGGATCATATTTTTTACTTCCTATTGTAAAACTCCAATATCCTGTAGGATAGGTGGGGATGCCTGCCATAAATATTTTAGTTATTGGAAAGGCATTTTTGGCATCATCAAATATTTTTTTAACTAAATCAGGGAATAAAAATGGAGTCTCTGTTTGGGCAATAAATATTCCATCTTCTTTAAGGCATTCAAATATAGCCTCATAAAAGCTTCTGCCAAAGAGGTTCTCTCCAATTGAAAAGGGATCTGTAGAATCCACAATTATAACATCAAATTCATCCTTATGATCCATTACATATTTTAATCCATCACCGATGAAAATTTCACAGCGAGGATCAGAAAGAGAGCAGCTTATTTCTTTAAGGTATTCTTTGGAATATGAAATAACATCTTCATCTATCTCACAGAGCACAGCCTTTTCTATATTAGGATGTCTTAATATTTCTCGTATGGAACCTCCATCTCCTCCTCCAACAACTAAGACTTTTTTTGGATTTTTATGAGCATAGAGAGGGATATGAGTTATCATTTCATGATAGATAAATTCATCTTTAATAGTAGTTTGAACAATTCCATCTAGAAGAAGAATTCTTCCAAAAATCTCTGTATCTACAATAGCTAAATCTTGATATTTAGTTTTTTTTCTTACTAAGGTTTCTTTTATCTTGTATGTCATGGCAGCATCAGGTGATTGAGATTCTTTTAACCACAAATCTAGCATAATATGCCTCCTTTAAATATTTACTTTTTATTATATCAATTATGAATAGTACTATCAATGTAGGTTAATATTAATACTAAATTAACTAGTATAATAGAAGGAATTAATTGTAAAATGTAGAATAATTATACAATATACACATCCAACTAGGTAGGTGAAACTTATGGAATTAAGTTATGAAAGAAAGAATAAAATATTAATAGTAAGGTTATTAGGGGAATTAGATCATCATAGTGCAGAGGAAATAAGGGTTAAAATAGATAGTCTGCTTGACACCTATGATATAAGTACTCTTATTTTGGATTTTAAAAATGTGACCTTTATGGATAGTTCAGGTATTGGTGTTGTGATTGGAAGGCATAAAAAACTTCAGGCAAAAAATGGTGATACTGCTCTTGTTAATATTCCAAATAGAGCTAAAACCATATTTGATTTATCAGGAGTTTTTAAAATAGTTAAATATTATAATAATTTAGATAAAGCGATGAAGGCACTGGGAGGGGTATAATGAAAACTGATAAAGCCAATATGACTAATAATGATGAAAGATCTATGGGGATAGTTTCACCTGAGGAGAGCTATTCCATAAAAGAAAAAGGTATAAATGTAAATAGTATGAAGATAGAATTTTTGGCAAAATCCTGTAATGAGAATTTTGCTAGAGTTGCAGTAGCTGCTTTTGTTTCCCAATTAGACCCTACGATAGATGAAATCTCAGACATTAAAACTGCATTATCTGAAGCAGTAACAAATGCGATAATACATGCTTATAACGAAAATCCTGAAGAAAAAGTGTATATAGAGACTGAAATATTTGAAAATGATGTAAAATTATCTGTTGAAGATTTTGGATGCGGCATTGAAAATATTGAGGAAGCAAGAAAACCACTTTATACATCAAGGGCAGATCTGGAAAGATCTGGATTGGGATTTACAGTAATGGAAACATTTATGGATAAAGTTGAAGTTTATTCTGAAAAGGGGAAAGGCACTAAAGTTATCATGTATAAAACCTTAAATTCAGTGAAATAGGTGGATTAATGGGGGATAATGAAAAAAGAAAAGATAGTTTCCATTACGAAGATAATCTTGAGTTATTAAAGAAAGCAAAAGATGGAGATGAAACCGCTTTAAACATTTTAATAGAGCTTAATATGCCGCTTGTTACAAATATAAGCAAGAAATTTTTAAACCGTGGATATGATTATGATGATATATTTCAAATAGGATGTATTGGTCTTGTAAAAGCAGTAAAAAATTTCAATTTTGAGTTTAATGTTAAATTTTCAACTTATGCTGTTCCTATGATAATAGGTGAAATAAAGAGGTTTTTAAGAGACGATGGCATGATAAAAGTTTCAAGGAGCATAAAACTTTCTGCAAGAAAAATACAGCTTGCAAAGGATGAATTATCAAAGAAGTTAGGTAGAGAGCCTACTGTTAACGAGATATCAGAATATTCTGATATGCCTTGTGAAGAAATATTAGATGCAATAGATAGCATGAATAACATTCAATATCTTTATGATGTGGTGCACCAGGACGATGGAAGCCCAGTGCTTTTAATAGATAGAATAAGTGAAAATGTAACAGATGATAAGGAATTTATAGACAAGATAGCCTTAAAGGATATCCTAAATGCTTTAGATGCAAAATCAAGGCAAATAATACTCCTTAGATACTTTAAGGATAAAACACAAGTTCAAGTTGCAGAGATGCTTGGTATAAGCCAGGTACAAGTTTCTAGAATAGAAAAAAAAGTTTTAAAATCATTAAAAAATAAGTTAATTGGATAATAAATTGCCTGAGTTATAATCGGGCTTTTTTTATTGTTTTTTGTAAATTATAAATAAAAAAATAAAAAATGCAAAAACTAAAAATTATAGGAGGTGTAAAATGGAAAAGTTCACAAAGAACAATTATAAGGATATTGTTGATAAGAAACAAGTAAATACTAAAGTTGCATCAAACGCTATTACATCCTTTGTAGTTGGTGGAACAATCTGTACTGTAGCTCAGATAATAAATAACATATTTGTAAATATGCAAATTGAAAAAGAAGTAGCATCTACATGGACTGTCATAGTGATGGTTTTTTTAGGAGCATTTTTTACAGGCATTGGTGTATATGATAAATGGGCAAAATATGCAGGTGCAGGTACTATAGTACCTATAACAGGTTTTTCAAATTCCATATCATCTGCTGCAATAGAATTTAAGAGTGAAGGTTATATTCTAGGAGTTGGAGCAAGGATATTTTTAATCGCAGGACCTGTTATAACCTATGGTGTTGCAAGCTCTGTAATTATTGGAATAATATATTACTTTTTTACGAGGTGATTTAATTGGGAAAGAGAATAGGAAAGCACACAGTTTCATTTGACAATAGTCCTAAGATAATATCATCTTATTCTGTAGTTGGACCTAAAGAAGGAGAGGGACCTCTTTCTAAATATTTTGATAGGATTTTAGTTGATGATTTAAATGGTGAGGAGAGCTTTGAAAAAGCAGAGTCAAGTCTTCAGAAAATTTCTATAGATGGAGTTTTAAATAGAAGCAAATTAAGTGAAAAAAATATAGATTATTTAATTTCAGGAGATTTACTAAATCAGCTTTCTTCTTCCCATTTTGCAGCAAGAGATTTTAAAATACCATATATGGGAGTATATGGTGCATGTTCTACTATGACTGAATCTTTGAGCATAGGCGCTATGTTGTTTGATGGTAATTTCGGAAAAAATATTATATGTACCACATCATCTCATTTTTCCTCTGCTGAACGGCAATATAGATTTCCTTTAGAATTTGGAAGTCAAAGAAAGGAAATATCCCAATGGACTGTAACAGGTTCTGGAAGTTTTTTAATTGGAAATGGTGAAAACTTGCCTGAGATAACTTATGTTACCACAGGATGTATTGAAGATTATGGAATAAAAGATGCTGACAATATGGGTGCTGCAATGGCTCCAGCTGCAGCAATAACCCTTAAAAGGCACTTTGAGGAAACAAATAGAGATCCTAGCTACTATGATATAATAATAACAGGAGATTTGGGTCATTTTGGAATACAGATGTGCAGAGAATTTATAAAAGATTTAGGGTTTACATTAGGGAATAATTATAATGATTGCGGAGTTTTAATTTTTGATAAAGAAAGCCAAGGAACAAACAGTGGAGGTTCAGGATGTGGTTGTTCTGCGTCAGTTTTTACTTCTTATATATATAAAAACATGCTTGCAGGAGAGATCAATAAAGCGTTGATAATGTCAACTGGAGCTCTTTTAAACCCAACTTCTACACTTCAAGGTGAAAGCATTCCTTGTATTGCACATGCAGTAGCGATCGAAAATAAATGACTATTCAGGAGGATATTTTATGGATTATATAATTGTCTTTATAGTAGGAGGAGCTTTTTGTTTAGTCACTCAATTGATAATGGATTTTACAAAGATACCTCCTGCAAAAATACTGGTTTTATATGTAGTTGCTGGAGCAGTTTTAGGTGCAATTGGAGTATATAAACCGCTTGTAGAGTTTGGTAAAATGGGAGCTTCTATTCCTCTGCCAGGTTTTGGTTATTCTCTTATAAAATCAACATTTAAAGCAGTAGATAAAGATGGTCTTCTAGGAGCTTTTACAGGTGGGTTAACAGGCACAGCAGGAGGCATTGCAGCAGCGATTTCATTTGGGCTTTTCATGTCTTTATTTTTTAAACCTAAGACAAAAAATTGATTCATTATGGATTTTGTTAAATTTTCTTTTAAAAGAAACTAAAACCTATATGGGCTATAAGCTCATATAGGTTTCTTTTAGCAAGATAGCATCTTTTTCCAAGATTGGACTTTCACATATTACACATCCTCTTACATCCATGTCTTTAAATGCTTTCATGCATTCTATATATTTAAAATCGCTCTCTAAAAAGGGAAGGTGATTTTTTTCACCTTTTAAACCATAATTTATACCAGAAATATGTGCATGAATATCTTTTAAAGCTTTTTCTCCTAAATTATCTTTTATATATAAGAGTATTGCCCTAAAGTCATCATAACTATTTAGACATCCATTATATCTTGCATGAATATGTGAAAAATCTATGCATATACTGCATGTCTTAACTTCTTTAGAAAGAGCTACTAATTCTTTTAAATCACCAAATTGAGATTTTTTTCCTGTGGTTTCAAGCCTATAACAAACTCCTATATCAGGTAATTTTTTTAGATTATTTAAAATGTTTTTATATGTATTTTCTTTTGAAGAAGTTAAATAGAAACCTGGATGGAAAACCAAATTTGTTCCTAAAACCATCTGTAAAGCTTTTGCTCCATTTATTATTCTCTCTAGGGACTGCTTTTGTTTTTCTAAATCCTCTGCATTTAAATTTACAAAATAAGAACCATGGGCTGATATATAAAAATCATTTTCTTCTTTTGTCTTTAAAATTTCATCTTTGTTTTTATATGTAACATTTGTACTCTTTACAAAGGGAAGCTCCATTGCATCTAAGCCATAATCCTTCAAATATTTTATACCTGTTGAATAAGTAAATTTTTCTTCCCCATCTCCAGATGGAATTCCTGAAATTCCAAATAAAAGCCTATCCACATACATACCCCTTTACTATATAATATAACTAATATAGGATATTCTAACATAAAAATTAGATTATTTTTGACAGTTCTACAGCAACTTCTGCCGCAAGTTTTGCATTGTTTAATACCAATTGGATATTTGCATCTAGGCTTTTATTTTCAGTTATATCCTTAATTTGTGACAATAAAAAGGGAGTAGTTTCTTTTCCCTTTATATTTTTTTCTTTAGAAAGTTTCAAAGCTTTTTCAATGGAAGAGTTTATTTTATCATAGTCCATGGAATATTCTTCAGGAATTGGATTTGCAATGACTACTCCTCCGTTTAATCCTAAACCCCATTTCACCTTTAACATCTTTGCAATTTCAAGGGGAGATTTTGCTTCATAATCTAGGTTAAATCCGCTTTTTCTTGTATAAAAAGCAGGTAATTCTTTGGTTTTATATCCTATAACAGGAACACCTAAAGTTTCTAAATATTCTAAAGTAAGCCCTAAATCTAATATGGATTTTGCTCCTGCACATATCACTGCTACATCTGTTTTAGAGAGTTCATTTAAATCATTTGATATATCAAATGATTTTTCAGCTTCCCTATGAACGCCTCCAATTCCACCTGTTGCAAAGAGCTTTATTTTAGCAAGACTTGCAATTCTCATAGTAGATGATACAGTAGTTGCTCCATTTAAATTGTTTGCTACAACAAATGGAATGTCCCTTATAGAAACCTTTAAAATATCTTTAGACTTTCCTAAAAATTCAATCTCTTCATAGCTTAAACCCACTTTTAGCTTTCCGTTTATGATTGCTATAGTAGCAGGGGTTGCGCCATTATCTTTTACTACTTTCTCAAGCCTTAAAGCTGTTTGAACATTTTCAGGATATGGCATACCATGAGATATTATTGTAGATTCAAGGGCTACCACTGGTTTGTTGTTTTTTATGGCAAAATTAACCTCCTCTTTAATATTCAAATAATCTATTATCATATATTTTTATTTTCCTCCAATATCTTGATCTTATCTTTTATTTTTGAAACTGATAACATAGGATTTATAGTATCTTCATGCGATAAAGCAAGAAGTGATGATGCAGTTGCAAATTTTGCAGTGTAATTTATGTCAAAATTATTTACATAACCATATACCAAAGCTGCTACAAAGGCATCGCCAGCTCCTGTTACATTTACTATATTTGTATATGTTTTTTTAATAAATCCATTTGAGCTTCCATTGCTATAAAATAATCCATCTTCACCAAGGGTTATAAAGATTCTCTTAATACCTTTATTTAAAAAGTATTCTTCAATCCTTTTTATATCATCTTTGTCTTTAATCTCTATACCAGTTAATATCTCGCATTCCAATTTATTTGGTTTTATAGTGTGAAACCTGCCTATTATATCTTTTACTTTAGTAGCTTTTTTTGTTGAGACTGTGTCAAGAAAAAATACCATTTTAGAAAATTTTGATGTTATGTGGTCTAAAGCTTCAAAAGAGAGGTTTGTATCTAAAACAGTGAGTAAGGAATTTTCAATGACCTTACTTTTTTTGTCTATAAAATCTGTTGTAATATTTTCAAGTATATCCATATAAGAAATGGCAACAGCCATTTCGCCTGATTCATTTAATATGGATAAGTAGGTAGAAGTAGGTTTGTCTTCTATTATCAATGAATGAGAAAAATCAATGCCTCCTAATTCTCCTTCCTTTAAAATTTTTTTTCCATAAAGATCATCACCTATAGCAGTGATAAATTTTACATTTAAAGAAAGCCTCGATAGATTATCTGCAATATTTCGCCCAACTCCTCCTAAAGATGTCTTTATAACTCCAGGGTTTGAATCAGAAAATTTTAATTTTTCATAAGGAAAACCTTGAATGTCTATAGTTGCACCACCAACTACAAGTATATATTTATCATCAAACATAGAACTCCCCTTAATCAGTATAACTGTGCTAAAACTGTATTAATTATATCATTAGTTTTCTTAAGAATCAAAATAACCCATTAACTTTTTAGGAATTATAGGATAAAATGTTTATAGATTGTTTGAATGAAAGGAATGTGATAATTATGGATTTTACAAAGGATATGTCCGTTGCAATGAAATACCTTACTACATCTGGAGCTTTTTTGTCTTCTAAAAGTGAAGATGGGGTAAATACAATGACCATTGCTTGGGGATTCATTGGATTTATGGTGAATAAACCATATTTTATTGCTCTTGTTAGACCTCAAAGATATACTAAGAAGATTTTAGATAAATCAAAAAGTTTTACTGTCAGCGTACCTTACGATAAATTAAAAGAAGAATTGAACATATGCGGTGTAAAATCAGGTGCTGATTTTGATAAAAGCAAGGTTGTGAAATTTTTAGATGCTAAATCTGTAGATAGCGTAATAGTTGATGGATGCGATATTTATTATGAATGTGTTATAAGAATGGTAGATAAATTAGAAGGGGAGCAATTACCAGAAGATATTAAAGGCAAATTCTATAAAAATGATTATCATTATCTATATTTTGGAGAAATAGTTGATTGTTATTAAAATTTATTAAATTAAGGGCTGCTTTAAAACTAATCTAAAGCAGCCCTTTATATATTATTCTATGTTGATATCTATAGGGTGAATCTTGTTATCTTGTTTTTTAACAGTTATGGTCAATACACCATTATCAAGTTTTGCCTTGATATCGTCAGGTTTAGCATCTGATAGGTACATGGACCTAGACATTGATAAATAATGCCTTTCTCTGTGAATGTAGTTTTTGGTATCTTTATCAGCTTTTTCTTCTCTTTTTATAGAGATTGTAAGCCTCCCATCAGTAAGGTTTAAACCAATCTCTTCTTTTTTAACACCAGGAACCTCAGCCTCAATTAAGTATTCATTGTCAGTTTCTTGAATGTCGACTTTAAAAGTATCTTTTGTAAGACTTCGTCTTGACGGCAAGCTTCCACTAAAGAAGTCGTCTATCATGTCATAAAAGTCTTCAAAATCTGAATTTAATAAACTAGAATTTTTCCTGTTAAATGGAACTAATCCTTTCATACATAACAACTCCTTTCCTTAATAATTATTTTTTGATATTAGCACTCATTAACGGAGAGTGCTAATATATACTTTTGTTATATCACAATAATTTTAAAAGTCAATAGGTTATGAAAAAATTTTAATTGTTAAAACTTATACAATTAGAATAATATATTTGGATGATATTATAAAGCAAACGTTTGCGATTTTTTTATTGACATGAAAAAGTCTTCAATCTATAATAAACCTATAATTATTTATTTATGAGAGGGAAATAATGATGAAAAAATCTGCATGCATTGAAATGCTTTCTCCAAAAATTGATTTTTATGATAGGTTTAAGACTGCTAAAGAATCAGGCTTTAAATCAGTTGAATTTTGGACATGGCAAGAAAAGGATGTAATTAGAATTAAAAATATTTGTGAGGAGCTAGAACTTGAGATTTCTTCTATATCTGGTGATGAGAGTTATTCTCTCTGTGATCCAAAGCATTATGATAAGTATATGGAATTTGCGATTAAGTCCTTTGAAGTTGCAAAAAATTTAGGTGCAAAATGTTGTGTTATGCATTCTAATGCCCTTGGTGAAGGTGGAGTTGTAATCGATCACTATGATAATTTAAGTAGTGCGACTAAATATGCACAGGTTTACAAAGGTTTATCAAATCTTGTTCCCTATGCTGAAAAAGCAGGTGTAAGGATGGTTATTGAGCCATTAAATGCTTTTTTGGACCATAAGGGAAATTTTTTAGTCAATACATATGATGCAGTTGATATTATAAAAATTGTAAATTCCCCTTATTGCAAGGTGCTTTATGATATTTATCATATGCAGATAATGCACGGAAATATCATCGAAACTCTTCGTTCATGTATAGATTACATTGGACATATACATGTAGCAGATGTGCCTGGAAGGCATGAACCAGGAACTGGTGAAATAAATTATAGAGCAATTTTTGATGAGCTAAAAACGCTAAATTATACTGATTATATAGGATATGAGCTTTCACCTAAGGATTTATATGAAGATGCTGTGAAAGCGATTATGGCTTTTTAAATTTAAGCTTTAATCGTTTAAACTAACTTAGTAAAGGGGGTGAGACTATGGAAAATATCTTAGAAATGGTAAATATTGAAAAAGAATTTCCAGGTGTTAAAGCTTGTAAAAAGTGTAAGCTTGAGCTTAGAAAAGGTGAAGTTCATGTCCTCTTAGGGGAAAATGGCGCAGGTAAATCTACGCTTATGAAGATTTTAGTTGGAATAGAACAAAAGGATGCAGGGAAGATAATTTACAGAGGAAAAGAAGTTAATTTTCAAAATTATAAACAGTCAGAGGAGAATGGTATTGGTATTATTTATCAGGAATTTAATTTAATACCTAAGCTTTCAGTTTGTGAAAACATTTTTATAGGTAAACAGCCTACAAAAAATGGGCTTGTAAGCTGGAAGAAGATGCAAGAGGAAGCAAAAAAAATCTTAGATTCTCTCCAGGTTAATATAGATGTTAATGCAAAGATCGAAGATTTAGGAGTTGCTCAGCAGCAAATGGTTGAAATAGCAAAGGTTCTATCCATTGATGCTAATATAATTATTATGGACGAGCCTACATCTGCACTTACAGAAAAAGAGATAGATAAGCTCTTTGAAACCATTAAACGCTTAAAGGAACAAGGAGTTTCTATTATCTATATATCACATCGCATGGAGGAGATTGCTAAAATAGGAGATCGTGCAACTATCATGCGAGATGGAGAGTATATAGCTACAGTAGAGTTTGGGTCAGTTACCATGGATGAGATCATAAATTTAATTGTTGGAAGAACCCTTAGTGAAAAATATCCAAAAGAAGAACATAAGCAAGGTAAACTTATTCTTAAAGCATCTCATATTAAATCAGGTTCCATGGTTAAAGATGTTTCTTTTGAAGTGTATGAGGGGGAGATTGTTGGATTTGCTGGACTTATGGGGGCAGGAAGGACTGAGACCATGAGGGCAATTTTTGGAGCAGACATCATGGAAAAAGGAGAGGTTTTTATAGATGATAAGAAGGTCAATATAAGATCTCCAAAAGAAGCTATAGATAATGGCATTGGATTTTTAACTGAGGATAGAAAAAATCAAGGTTTAGTTTTAAATATGTCCGTAAAAGAGAATATCACTTTGACAAATTTAAAGGAACTTATAGATAATGGCATATTTCTTAATTTAAAAAAAGAAGTTTCTATAGCAAAAAAACTCTCTGATGATTTAACTGTTAAAACACCAAGTGTGGAACAAAAAACGAAGAACCTATCAGGTGGCAATCAGCAAAAAGTGGTCCTTGCAAAATGGATAAATAGGGACTGCCGCATTTTAATTTTTGATGAACCTACAAGAGGTATCGATGTTGGTGCTAAAAGTGAAATTTATAAATTGATGAATAAGCTTTGTAATAAAGGTATTGCAATCATTATGATTTCCTCTGAGCTTCCTGAAATCATGGGTATGAGTGATAGAATCTATGTAATGCACGAAGGCTTGATTACAGGTGAGGTTAAAAGTACTGAAGCTGATCAGAACAAACTTATGAAATATGCCATAAATGAATTAAATGATTTTAAAAATAAATATGCTACAGAAAGAGAGGTTTCCCAATGAAAGGGTCATTTAAAATTCAAAAAGAACTGGGTACTCTTGCAGCACTATTAATTATGTGTTTTATTCTTGCAATCATAAGCCCAACATTTAGGACATTCGATAATATCATAAATATTATGCTTCAGTCTTCCATCAATTCTATACTTGCATTTGCAGTACTTCTTACCATAATTATTGGTGGAACGGATTTGTCTATAGGTTCTATTTTAGCCTTTGCTGGTATTTGCATGGCAATTGTAATAAGGGATTTTAAAATTCCTGTTATACTTGCAATGATATTTGCCATAGCAATAGGTGCAGCCATGGGATTTTTAAATGGGATCTTTGTTACAAGGTTAAAACTTGCTCCCTTTATGGCTACATTAGGTATGATGATGATTGGCCGTGGTCTTACGCTTGTTGTATCAGAAGGTAAACCAGTTTCAGGTATGCCTGAGGCTGTGAGATTTCTTGGGAAACAGAAGATATTTGATAGCATTCCTGTCCCTGTAATCATTACGTTTATTATGCTCTCAGTTACTTGGACGATTTTAAAGTATACAAGATTTGGCAGAACTCTTTATGCAATTGGTGGCAATGAGGAAGCTTCAAGGTTATCTGGCATTAATGTTAAAAAAATGAAGACTTTAGTTTTTGTATGGAGCGGTGCTCTATCTGGACTTGCTGGCATTATTTTAGCTGGTCGTTTAAATTCTGCACAAGCAGTAGCAGGTCAAGGTTATGAATTAGAGGCTATAGCTGCTGCAGTAATTGGTGGGGCAAGCCTTTCAGGTGGAGAGGGGACAGCTTTTGGAGCATTTTTAGGGGCTTTAGTCATGGGGGTATTGAGAAATGGTTTAAACCTCATGTCTGTTTCTCAGTTTTGGCAGCAGGTTGTAATTGGTATTGTCCTTGTTGCAGCAGTGGCCTTAGATAATTTTAGGAAAAAATAAAAATTAAATAAAAGAAAGGAATAGAATTTATGAAAAGAAAAAGAATAGCGATTTTAGGAATTTTAGGTTTAGCAGTTTCAATGCTTTCTGGATGTTCACCTACTACAGAGGGATCTTCATCTACTACATCAGCACCTGCTTCAACGACTTCAGCTCAAGCTTCAACTACATCAGCACCTTCAACAACGTCAGCACCAGCTAGCGCAGAAAAGCGTATTGCAGTTGTATGTAAAGCTTTAGATTCTGAATTTTGGATGGATGTTAAAAAGGGAGCTGAGGATGCTGGTAAAGAACTTGGTGTAACTGTTTATGTAGCAGCACCTGATAAAGAATCAAACGTTGAAGGTCAGTTTAAGATCATAGAAGATTTAATTCAACAAAAGTATGACGCAATATGTGTTGCACCTTGTGATTCTACAGGAGTAATTCCAATTATTGAAGATGCTAATACAAAAGGAATCAAAATTTTAACAGTAGATACTGATGCTGACACAGATAAAAAGCTTTCATTTGTAGGAACAGATAACAAGGCTGGCGGAAAGATGGCAGGAGAAGAGATGATAAAGCTTCTGTCAGGAAAAGATGGTGCAAAGGTTGCCATGATTACAGGTGTTCCAGGACAACAGACTATGAGAGATAGAGCAGATGGATTTAAAGAAGCTATTGAAGGATCAAAATTAGAATTAGTCGATGAGCAACCTGCAAACTCAGATCCAGGACTTGCTATGACAGTTATGGAAAATATGCTCACAACTCACCCAGATCTTGACGGAGTATTTATTTTAAATGCTACAATGGCAGTTAGTTCATTAGAAGCTGTTGACAATGCAGGAAAAACAGATTTAAATATAATTGGTTTTGACTCATCAACAGATGCCCTTCAAGCTGTTAAAGATGAAAAAATTAAAGGTGTAGTAGCTCAAAGTCCTTATAATATGGGAAAATTTGCTGTTGAAAATGCATTTAAATCTCTAAATGGTGAAAATATATCAAATAGAATAGATACAGGAACTGATATGATAACATCTGAAAATGTAGACAAATATTTAAGTGGAGGTACACCATCAACCAATACAGCAAATGGAAAGCGTGTTGCAGTTGTATGCAAGGCTTTAGATTCTGAGTTTTGGATGGATGTTAAAAATGGTGCTGAAGAAGCTGGAAAAGCTCTTGGTGTTACTGTTTATGTAGCAGCTCCTGATAAGGAATCAAATGTTGAAGGACAGTTTAAGATAATAGAAGATTTGATTCAGCAAAAGTACGATGCAATATGCGTTGCACCTTGTGATTCTACAGGAGTAATTCCAATTATTGAAGATGCTAATGCAGAAGGAATTAAAATTTTAACAGTGGACACAGATGCTGATACTGACCAAAAGCTTTCATTTGTAGGAACAGATAATAAAGCTGGCGGAAAGATGGCAGGAGAAGAGATGATAAAGCTTCTATCAGGAAAAGATGGTGCAAAGGTTGCCATGATTACAGGTGTTCCAGGACAACAGACTATGAGAGATAGAGCAGATGGATTTAAAGAAGCTATTGAAGGATCAAACTTGGAATTAGTCGATGAACAACCTGCAAACTCAGATCCAGGACTTGCTATGACAGTTATGGAAAATATGCTCACAACTCACCCAGACCTTGATGGAGTATTTATTTTAAATGCTACAATGGCAGTTAGTTCATTAGAAGCTGTTGACAACGCAGGAAAAACAGATTTAAATATAATTGGTTTTGATTCATCAACAGATGCTCTTCAAGCTGTTAAAGATGGAAAAATTAAAGGCGTAGTAGCTCAAAGTCCATTTAATATGGGTAAATTTGCTGTTGAAAATGCTGTTAAAGCTTTAGGTGGGGAAAATATAAATAATAGAATTGATACAGGAACTGATATGATTACATCTGAAAATGTGTCAGAATATATAAAATAACAAAGGAGATTTAAAAATGCTTAATATTGGAATAATTGGCGTTGGACGTATTGGAAAGATGCACTGTGAAAATTTGGTGCGCTATATACCAAACGCTAATGTTGTAGCTATTGCTGATTTATTTGTTGACGACCACAAAGAATGGATTGATGCACTTTCTATAAAAAAATGCTATAAGGAGTATAAGGACCTTTTAAACGATAAAGAAGTTGCTGCTGTTGTGATATCTACGTCTACAAACACTCATGCTGAGATTGCAATAGCAGCAGCAGAAGCAAAAAAAGATATATTTCTTGAAAAACCTATCGATGTGGAAGTTAGCCGCATCGATTCGATCCTTGAAGCAGTTAAAAAAGCAGGTGTTAAGCTTCAGATAGGATTTAACAGGCGCTTTGATCATAATTTTTCGAAACTAAGACAGGTTCTTGAATCAGGAGAGATTGGTGAGCCTCATATAATTAGAATTGCATCAAGGGATCCAGCTCCACCACCAATTTCATATGTTAAGGTTTCAGGAGGATTATTCCTTGATATGATGATTCACGATTTTGATATGATGCGCTATATATCTGGCAGCGACATTGTTGAAATTTTTGTAAATAGTGCAGTTTTAATCAATCCTGAAATTGGAGAAGCTGGAGATGTTGATACAGCCATTGTAACTGTTAAGCTTGCAAATGGAGCATTAGGTGTAATTGATAATAGCCGCCAAGCAGTTTATGGTTACGATCAGAGGGTTGAATTATTTGGATCAAAGGGCATGGCTTCTGCAAGCAATGATAAGCCTACTACTGTTGAGGTTTCAACTGCAAAGTGCGTAACTACAGATAAAATACCTTACTTTTTCTTAGATAGATATACGCAGGCCTTCTTAGATGAATTTAATTCATTTGTGGATTCATGTTTAAATGATACACCTGTTAAGGTTGATGGGCTTGATGGAAAAAGAGCAGTTCAGGTTGCCCTTGCTGCTGCTGAATCAAATCGTACAGGATTGCCTGTGAAAATAAAATTGGATTAAGTTTAAGCGCCACAAGTTGATTTTTGTGGCGTTTTTATATAATATTAATTGGTATAAACTTATTTGAATTAGATAATGATTGGAGGTTATATCATGCAGGATAAAATGCAAGCAAAAAATATCACTATAAAGGATATTGCAAAAGCCACGGGTACATCTTACACCACCGTTTCAAGAGCTTTAAATGGAAAAGCTGGTGTGAGCAAAAAGACGAGAGAATATGTATTGATAGAGGCAAAGAAAATGGGTTATAGCCAAAACGCTATTGCACGTAATCTTGTGATGAAAAAGACAAATACAATTGGTCTTATTGTGCCTGATATAACCAATCCATTTTTTGCAGAAATTTCATTTGCTGTAGAACATTATGCTATTGAGAGGGGATATAGTGTTATTTTGAGCAACACCATATGGAACTCAAAAATAGAAAAAAAACGATTGGATTTGATGCTTAGCAATAGAGTTGATGGTATAATCATAAAAAATGCAGATGATACCATAAATTTTGATTATACAAGTTTAGGAAGGCCTGTTATTTTACTAAGTTCAGGTATGGAAAATGTTGTATCTAGCGTAGACTATGATGACATAGAAGGGGGATTTCTTGCTACTGAGCATTTAATAAGATGTGGCTATAAGAGGATTGCCTTTATTGGAGGCGAAAAGCTTTCCTGTGCATTTAAGTTTAGGCATGCAGGGTATGAAAAAGCTCTTAAACAGTATGGGTTTGATATTAATCCTGATTACGTAAAGCATGGGAATTTTACAATTGATTGTGGGGATAGGCTCGCATCAGAATTATTTAAAATGGAGAAAAGACCAGATGCCACTGTTTGTTTAAATGATATGGTAGCATTTGGAGCAGTCCAAGCTGCTTTAAGGCATGGGATAAAGATACCTGATGAGTTTGGTGTTATAGGCTATGATGACATTTATTTTTCAGGATTATCTCAAATTCAGCTTACTACTATTTCTCAAAGCTCATTATCTATGGGAAAAATGGCTGCAGAGATACTTATAAATGAAATAGAATCTAGTGAATATAATCCTACAAAAATTTTATTAACCCCCACATTAAAGGTTAGAAATACTACAAGGAAAATTAATTAGAGGTTAGAACTATTTCCCCTTTAAAAAGTTAGAGGAAATAGTTTTTATTTTACTATAAGCCAGTTTTTTCTCTAATAAATTTTCTAGCTTTTAATGCATACTCAAATGGATTTGCAATGGCAGGGTCTTGTTCTGCTTCAACAACCATCCATCCTTTATAATTGTTATTTTTAAGGACAGAAAAAGTGTGATCAAAGGAAATATCTCCATCTCCTGGAACTGTAAAAACGCCTCTTTTAACAGCCTCAAGGAAGGACATCTTTTCTTTCTTTACCTCATCTAAAACATTTTTGCGAACATCTTTTAAATGAACGTGTACAATTCTATCTATGTATTTATCTATTAAAGAATCTACAGCCTCTTGGCTTCCTTCTGAGAAATAGATATGGCCTGTATCAAACAACAAATAAACATCCTTATTGGTAGAGTTCATAAACCTATCAATTTCCTCTGGAGTTTGAATTCCTGTTCCCATATGGTGGTGGAGGGAAACTTTCATTCCTTTTTCTTTTGCAAGCTCTGAAAGTTTATTCATACCGTGAGAAAGCTTTTTAAAGTCTTCATCTGAGGATATATATTTTTCATCGAAAATTGATTTATCTAGCCCTTGTATACTATGACCCTGTTCAGAACATCCTATCACCTTTGCTCCTAATTCATACAGAAAATCTCTATGCCTAATAAAGGCTTCAATAGTTTCCTCTTCTTTTTTTGTAGTGAAAAAAGTTGAAAACCATGCATTGCAAATTTTTATATTTCTTAAATCCAAATATTTTTTTAAAACCTCAGGATCTTTTGGATATTTATTTCCAACCTCGCTGCCACAAAAGCCAGCCAAAGCCATCTCACTTATACACTGTTCAAAAGTGTTTTCTTTACCTAAGTCTGGAAGATCATCGTTTGTCCAGGCAATAGGCGCAATACCTAATAATATATTTTTAGAATCCATATTTTTCCTCCATATTTGTAAATTATATTTAAAAATAAATATTGACTTTATGTTTTTCAAAATATTCTTTAAATTCTTCAGGAGGGGCTTTTTCTGTTATAACCCCTTTTACCTTTGAAAGCTCTGAAAATGTCAATAAAGAAACATTATTCCATTTAGATGAATCTATGATTATATAAGTTTCATTGCTTCTCTCAATTGCAATCTTTTTTATCCTTGTTTCTTCTAAAACATTGTTTGTAAACCCTTCAGTGATTGAAGCCCCAGTTGCTGCGATAAATGCTTTTGAAATATTGTAGGAATTTAAATTTTTTTCGGAAAATTCTCCAACAAATGAATTTGTTATCCTATTTAAAATCCCGCCTATTGAAATTAAGTTTATATTTTCAAGTTTAAAGCATTCATTTATAATGTTTATATTGGATGTAATGACAGTTATATTTTTAGTCTTTATATATTTTGTTATAAAATATGATGTTGTACCTGAGTCTAAGAAAATTGTTTCATTGTCCTTTATGAGGTTTGCTGCAATAGTAGCAATGTATTCTTTTTGATAGATATTTTTAATTTCACGGGTGTAAAATGGCTCTGTAGTGAAATTTTCTCTTTTATTTAACTTTATACCCCCGTAAACTTTATGGATTAAGCCATAGTCTAAAAGGATATCGATATCTCGCCTCATAGTAGCCATAGATACATTAAAATGATTACAAAGTTCATCTAGTCTACACATTTCTCTTTCTTTTATGTAGTCTTCAAGGGCCTTTAATCTTTGCTCTCTCAATTTTGCATCACTCGCTTTCATTACTCTAAATTATAAAAGTTCTTATTGCTAAAATCAATAGTTTATGCTAATATATTATCAAAAGTTTATCAAAAGTTTATCGTAAAATATACAAAACCATAAAAAGGATGGGATTTTTATATGGTGTTTAATAATGGACCTTTATTGCAAGGTTATAATGTTTTAACTGAAGAATTTGGTATTCATAAAGAAATGATGATGGATATAGGTGTTTATTTATTTTCTGAAAGAGAAGAAAAGGTTTTTTTAGATGATATAAAGGAGACAGCGTTTTTGCTTCTTGGAGGTCACATAGAAATAAGCTGGGACGATGAAAAAAGAGAAGCTAATAGAAAAAGCTTATTTGATGAAAAGCCAACATGCCTTCATGTTCCTAAAGGTGTTTTAGTTAAGATTAGAGCTTTTGAAGAATCAGAAGTTTTAATTCAGAAGACCACTAATAAAAAAAGTTTTCCATCAGTTTATTATTTGCCTTCAGATCTTAAAGAGGTTATTTTAGGGGATGGAGTTTATCAAGATACTGCAAGAAGAGTTATAAGAGATATCTTTAATATAGAAAATGCGCAAGATTCAAATATGGTTTTAGGGGAGATAATAAGCTTACCAGGGCGTTGGTCTAGCTATCCTCCTCACTCACACAGACAGCCAGAAGTCTATTATTACAGATTTGATAAGCCTCAAGGGTTTGGATGCTGCATCATTGGAGATGATGCCTTTGTTGTAAAAGATAGAAGTTTTTCAACAATTCCTGGTGGATTATGCCATCCGCAAAATACTGCTCCTGGTTATGCTATGTACTACACTTGGATGATTCGTCATTTTGATTTAGATCCATGGAATGAGAGAATATTTGATGAAGATCATAAATGGCTTTTAGGACAAAATCCAGATATATGGCAACCTAAGTAAGAGTTTATTAAATTGGAGGTTTAATTATGCAAGATAAAAAAAGCCCTTTATTAGAGATGACTTTGAAAACGAAAACAGAATTTTGGAATGATTCCTGCTCAATACCTGATTTAAAATATGCTCTAGGATATGGTGCAGTTGGTGCTACTACAAATCCTGTAATCGTTGGAGAAGTTTTAAAAAAAGATATGGACAGCTATAGAGACCAAATTAAGGAGATGGTTTCTAGTATGAAAAAAGCTACAGAAGATGAGATTGGCTGGGCTCTAAATGAGTCAATGGCTAAAGACGGAGCAAAGCTTTTAGAAGATGCTTACGAAAAATCAAATGGTAAAAATGGATATATTTCAATTCAAACTAATACAAAGTATTTTAAAAATGAAGAGAAGATAATTGAGCAAGCTTCCCATTTTAATACTTTGACTAAAAATATAATGGTGAAAATGCCTGTTACAGAAGCAGGTATTATCGCAATTGAAGAATGTACTTATAGAGGGATTACAGTAAATGCCACAGTATCATTTAGCGTTCCTCAGGCTATTGCAGTTGCTGAAGCTATTGAAAGAGGGCTAAATCGCCGTGAAAAAGAAGGGAAATCCATGCTCTATCCAGTTTGTACCATAATGATAGGTAGGGTTGACGATTGGCTAAAAAATGCAGTGCAAGAGGAGAAGCTTGTTATTGATCCAGATGCTCTTGAATTTGCAGGAGTTTATGTCTTTAAGAATGCTTATAAGATTTACAAAGAAAAAAAATATAGAACTAGGCTTTTAGCTGCAGCTTACAGAAATCATCATCATTGGTCAGAATTTATTGGAGGAGATGTTTCCTTAACAATACCAAGTAAATTTATACGAATGTTTAATGCATCTGATATTGAATGCATTGAGAGGATGGATAATCCTATGGATGAGAGGAAACTTTCTCAATTAAGAAAGATAAAAGATTTTAACAGAGCTTTTGAATCAGATGGGATGACTGTTCCTGAATTTAATACATTTGGTGCCACAAGAAGAACTCTTATGCAGTTTTTAAATGGTTACGATGATATGATTGGAATAATAAGAGGTTTTATGGTATAGGAGGTTTAAAATAAAATGAAAACTTTGCGTTTAACAATGGCTCAAGCTCTCATTAAATTTTTAAATAACCAATATGTAGAATTTGATGGTGTAGAGCAGCGTTTTGTAAAAGGTATCTTTTCTGTCTTTGGTCATGGAAATGTCTTAGGCTTAGGTCAAGCGATGGAAGAGGATTTAGGGGAGCTTGAGTTTTATCAAGGAAGAAATGAACAAGGTATGGCTCATGCTGCAGTTGCCTTTGCAAAACAAAGATTAAGAAAGCAAATTTTTGCCTGCACATCTTCAGTAGGACCAGGTGCTGCAAATATGGTCACAGCTGCTGCAACTGCGACTGCAAACAATATTCCTATTTTGCTCTTGCCAGGAGATGTATATGCATCCCGCCAACCTGACCCAGTTCTTCAGCAGATAGAGCAAACGTGCGATTTATCTATTAGTACCAATGATGCTTTTAGGGCTGTGAGCAAGTACTGGGATAGAGTTTCTCGCCCTGATCAATTGATGTCAGCTATGATAAATGCCATACGTGTCTTAACTTGTACTTTTGATACAGGAGCAGTCACAATTGCACTTCCTCAGGATGTCCAAGGGGAAAGCTATGATTATCCAGAATATTTCTTTAAGAAAAGGGTTCATAGGATAGATAGAACTATACCCACTGATGAAATGGTAAATGATGCAGTTGAAATTATAAAAGAGTCTAAAAAGCCGCTTATAATATGTGGTGGTGGTGTCAGATACTCAGAAGCTTGGGATAGCTTAGCTGATTTTTCAAATGATTTCAATATTCCATTTGGTGAAACTCAAGCAGGAAAATCTGCAATACCTTATGATTTTCCTCTTAATTTAGGTGGCGTTGGAGTTACAGGAGGGCTTTGCGCAAATGTTATTGCAAAGGATGCAGATTTAATAATAGGCATTGGAACTAGATTTACTGATTTTACAACAGCGTCAAAATCCTTATTTAATGAAAATGCTAAATTTATAAATATAAATACATCTTATTTTCATGGAGGAAAATTTGATGGATTGAAAGTCATAGCTGATGCAAAGGTCGCAATGGATATATTGAGCAAAAAGCTTAAAGAAATATGTTATAAATCAGACTATAAAGATGAGATAAATTCTGCAAAAAAAAGATGGAATGAAGAGATCAAAAGACTCTTTAGTGTAAAATATTCAGGAGATGATTTTAAACCAGAAGTTCCTGGACATTTAGATGATAAACTTTCAGAATATGTTAAAGCCCTTAAATCCAGTCTAACTCAGACTGAAGTTTTAGGAGAGATTCAAAATCTTATAGATGATGATGCAATTGTAATTGGATCTTCAGGGAGTTTGCCAGGGTGTATGCAGAGAATATGGCTTCCAAAGAAGAGAAACACCTACAACATGGAATATGGTTACTCCTGCATGGGTTATGAAATTTGCGGAGCTCTTGGAGTTAAGATTGCAGAGGAGGAAAAGGAAGTATATGCTATGGTTGGCGATGGAAGCTTTATGATGCTCCATTCTGAACTTCCTTCTAGTATTCAGCATAATAAGAAGATAAATGTGGTTGTCTTTGACAATTCAGGCTTTGGATGTATAAATAATCTCCAGATGTCTCAAGGAATGGGAAGTTTTGGAACAGAGTTTCGTTTTAATAATAAGAAAGATTGCGATATATGCACTGTGGATTTTGCTAAAATAGGTGAAGGCTATGGAGCAGTAGGCTATAAGGTTACAACATTAGAAGAGCTTAAATTTGCAATTTTAGATGCAAAGAAACAAACTAGATCTGTAGTGATAGATATCAAGGTTCTTCCAAAGACAATGACAAATGGTTATGAGGCATGGTGGAATGTTGGAGTTGCAAGTGTATCTAAAAAAGAATCTATAGAGAAAGCTTATAAAGAGAAAATGGAGCATTTTAATAATGCTAGAAAATATTAAAAAGGGTGATAAAATGGAAAAATTAAAATTCTTTGCAGGCGGAAAATGGATTGAGTCAAAAACTGAAAAATATATGAATGTGTATAATCCAAGTACAGGAGAGGTTATTGCTCTTGCTCCTTGTTGTACTAAAGATGAGGTGAATTATGCTGTAGAATGTGCAAATAATGCTTATCCAGCTTGGGCAGATACTCCTGTTATGAAGAGAGTTCAGATCTTATATAAACTAAGAGATTTGCTTATTAAAAATATGGAAGAGCTTACAAGACTAGTTGCAACCGAACATGGAAAATCATGGCAGGATGCAGAAGGAGATGTCTTAAAGGCGAAAGAAGCTACTGAAGTTGCAATAAGCATGCCTTCTTTGATGATGGGTGAATCTTTAATGGATACATCACAAGATATAGATACGGTTTTATATAGGGAGCCTTTGGGGGTTTTTGCAGGAATCACTCCTTTTAATTTTCCTGCTATGATACCTATGGGGTGGATGACTCCTTTGTGCATAGCTTGCGGAAATACTATAGTTTTAAAAACTGCCAGCATGACTCCACAGACTAGCTTAAGGATTGCAGAGCTTTATCAAGAAGCAGGTCTTCCTGATGGTGTTATAAATATAGTTACAACAAGCCGTGTAGAAGCTGAAATTTTACTTAATCATCCTGCAGTTCGTGGAATTTCTTTTGTAGGATCTACAAAGGTTGGAAAGCATGTTTATTCTACTGCTGCAGCAAATGGAAAGCGTGTTCAAGCTCTTTGCGAGGCTAAAAACCATGCTCTTGTTTTAAAAGATGCTCCAATTGAGAGGACGGCAGCAGGGATTATTAACTCTGCTTTTGGCTGCGCTGGAGAGCGCTGTATGGCACTTCCAGTTATTGTAGTTGAAAATTCTATTGCAGATAAGCTTGTAGCTTCTATTGTAGAAAAGGCTAAAGCGTTAAAAATTGGCCCTGCTTATGAAAAGGATACAGATCTAGGACCTGTTGTAACAGAAGAGCATAGGCAATCTATACTAGGGTGGATTGAAAAAGGCTTAGAAGAGGGGGCAACTCTTGCACTTGATGGTAGAAATTGTGTTGTTAAAGGATTTGAAAATGGATTTTATCTAGGACCAACAATTTTAGATAATGTAACAGAAGAGATGACAGTTGGAGCGACTGAGATATTTGGACCTGTACTTTGTGTTAAGAGGGTTAAAGATTTTAATGAAGGGCTTAAAATTATGAACAATAATCCATTTGCAAATGGTTCTGTTATATTCACTCAAAATGGATATTATGCAAGAGAGTTTCAAAAGAGGACCCATGGTGGAATGGTAGGCATTAATGTTGGTATCCCTGTTCCTATAGGTATCTTCCCATTTTCAGGACATAAAAACTCCTTCTTTGGAGATGCTCACTGTCTTGGAAAAGATAGCGTGAGATTTTATACTGAGACTAAATGCGTAACAACACGATGGTTTGATGAGGAAGAGATAAAAAGAGAGAAAGTTGATTCATGGGATGGTACAATTTAAGATGGTCAACACATGCAAAACTTTATATAAAATTACTCATATGAACCTATTATAGAAATTATACAAAGAGAAGCTTTCATTTGGAGAAGTCCTTAAGGAAGCTTTTTTATATCATTCGTTTAAAGGAAGAATGTTAATTATAGGGGTGAATTTTATGCATAGATACATAGATATTAATGTTTGTTATCGAATTATTTTTAATGCATTATCTGAAGGAAAAGGACCTCAATTTATTACTGATGCTTTATTTGATTATACAAGAATGCCAATACATGTGGTAGATGTTTCGTTTCGAGTATTGGCAGCATCATTTATAAATACAACAGGAAGCAAGCATATTGATAAAATGATATCTCTTAAAGCAGTGCCATCTGATGTTGTTATAAATGAATATTACAAGCTTGGATATATTAATGAAGTAGAAAAAAATGAAAACTCCTATATAGTAGATTGGGGTGTTGTTGAAGTGCCTCAAGCTTGTGGTGCAATTAGAGTAAATGGTATTATAGAGGGTATTTGTGCAACTACTTTTGATGATCCTATTTTGAAGGAAACAGCTCTTTTAGTAAATGATATATTGATAAAAGCTCTAAAGATAGAGTTTGAGAGGAAAAAACTCACAATTCAATATTCTACTGATACTGCCCATCAAGTGATAGCAAGAGAAATATTCAAAGATATTTTGCAAGGTGCTATAGGAAGTAATAATAGGGATTTTATTGATTTTACAAGGCTTAAACCAAAATATGAAATTGTAATTGTGACTTTTGGGGTAAGAAGTGATTTAAGAATTCAGCAAGCTTGTAATACTTTGATTGCTGCTTATCCAAATGAATTTCATGTATTTATAGAGGGGTATCTTTACATATTTTTTACATCTATAAATACTAAAGAAGAGGAAACACATATATTTAATATATTGATAGATATTTCACAAAAACATCAATGCTTTTGTGGTCTTAGTGGAGTTTTTTCAAATTTTTATAATAAGACAGATTTTCGATTTAAAGCTCAGAAAGCTCTTGAAATAGGTCAAATTTTAAATCCACATAAAAGAGTGTACTTATTTGATGAATACTATTTAGAAATTGTAGCAGCGGCAGCTCTAAGTCTTGGGAAGGCAAGTTATTTACTTCCTGAATTTGAAAGGCTTTTTAATGCTGAACACTTTAAAGATTATTACTTGACACTTAAGACATATCTTTTTTTAGGGAATAATATTGGGTTAACTGCTGCAAAGTTACATATACATCGGAATACGTTGATATATAGAATTACAAAAATTCAAGATATAATGGGTGTCGATTTAAATGACCCTTCAATAATAAGGAGATTAATAGTCTCAATAACTATGAATTATATTTACAAATCTATCAGAAATAATGGAACTAACATTGAAACTCCGGATGAATTTTGGAATAGATTATAATCTTGTTTGGTTATTATGTACAAAATCTTTTAAAAAGATTGGTTTTAACATACAATGTGTTAGAAAAATTTAAATGATATTATAAATTTATAAATTCTCCTATAAAAATAAAAATGAAGGAGGTTAAGATCATGTTCGATTTAAAAGGCAGAATAGCAGTGGTCACTGGTGCATCAGGAGGTTTAGGAAGGCAATTTGCCTTAGCTCTTGCAAAGCAGGGCGCTGATATGGCTCTTCTTGCTAGGCGAAAAAATAAAATGGAAGGAGTAGAAAAGGAAATTAAAGCTCTTGGAGTTAAATGCATATCTATCCCATGTGATGTAACAGTTGTGGAGCAAGTTAAAGATGCAGTAAAATTTGTTATAAAAGAGTATGGTAAAGTAGATATACTCGTTAATAATGCAGGTGGAGGGACTATGGCACCTTTAGAGGATTTTACAGATGAAGACTGGCAACATAACATATCTTTGGATTTAACTGCTGTATTTACATGTACTCGTGAATTTGGAAGACAAATGTTAAAAAAGGGATATGGCAGAGTTATAAATGTCGCTTCCATTCTTGGGATGGTTGGAATAAAAGATGTAAATGTTATAGGGTATGAGGCTGCAAAAGGTGCAGTGATAAACTTTACTCGTGCAGCTGCTGTTGAATGGGCAACACGTGGAATAACTGTAAATGCAATATGTCCTGGATTTTTCCCTTCTCAAGCAAATAATGAAGAAGCAATGGAAGCTATGGATTCTTTTATAAAACGTTGTACTCCTATGAACCGCCCTGGCAAAGATGGAGAGCTTGATTCTACAGTAGTATTTCTTGCTGCAGATGAATCTACTTATGTGACTGGGGCTATAGTTACCTGTGATGGCGGATGGACTGCCATGTAATGCAATCTAGTTGTTTAAAATGATTAATAAAAAATAAATAGGAGATGAATCTTATGAATTATGATATTTTATTTACACCTTTTAAGATTGGAAAAATGGAAGTGAAAAATCGCATTGTTCTATCACCTATGGGAACAGGATCTTCTCATATTGATGGGACAAAATCTGACAGTGAGGTTCGTTATTATGAGGAAAGAGCTCGTGGAGGAGCAGGTATGATCATATTAGGTTGTCAGATGCTTACAGAGAAGTTAGCTCAAGGCTCTCTTGAAGGCACTCTGGAAAAACCTTATATAATACCTAAACTTACTGAGCTTGTGGAAGCTGTACACAGGTATGGTGCAAAGGTAGTATGTCAGATGAGCCCAGGTACAGGGAGAAATGCTTTTCCAAGTATGCATGGAGATCCTCCTGTTTCTGCCTCAGCTATTCCTGCTACATTAGATCCTAATATTATTTGTCATGCTCTCACTGTAGAAGAAATACAAGAAATATTGGATCAATTTTCAAGTTCTGCAAGCTTAGTAAAAAATGCAGGATTTGATGCTATTGAAATACATGCTCATGCAGGTTATTTAATTGACCAATTTATGTCTCCAGTATGGAATAAACGAACAGATGAATATGGTGGTAGTGATGAAAACAGGGCTCGTTTTCCACGTGAAATAATTCGTGCTATACGTAAATCAGTAGGTCCTGATATACCAATATTATTCAGAATTGCAATTGATCATATTTTTAATGGAGGGCGTACACTTGAAGATAGTATGCCGTTGATTAAACTTCTTGAAGAAGAGGGCGTTGATGCTTTAGATATCGATTCAGGAAGCTATGAAATGATTGATTATATCTTTCCTACTACTTATCTTGGGGATGCATGTATGGCATATGTATGTGAAGTAGCACGTAAACATGTTAGAATACCACTTCTTAATGCAGGAAACCATACACCAGAAACTGCTGTGCAATTGATTGAAAGCGGAAATGCCGATTTTGTCATGTTTGGACGTTCTCTTATTGCAGATCCAGAACTGCCATTAAAGATTAAACAAGGAAGAAGAGAGGATGTAAGACCTTGTATCCGTTGTAATGAAGAATGCGTAGGAAGGATTGTGACAAGACTTACAAAAATGAGCTGTTCTGTTAATTTGCAGGTAGGAGAGGAAGAGAGATTTAAATTTGTAAAAACAGAAAATCCTAAAAATGTAGTTGTCATAGGAGCAGGTCCAGCAGGCTTAGAAGCTGCAAGAGTTGCTGCAATTTTAGGTCATGATGTCACTCTTTTAGAGAAAGAAAAGGATATTGGCGGTCAATTGAGAGTTGCTGCAACGCCTGAATTTAAGAAACCGCTTCGAAATCTTATAGAATGGTATAGCATTCAGCTTAAAAAATTAGGAGTTAAAATAAAGTTTGAATGCGAAGTGAATGAAAATGATGAGATCCTTAAAGCTTGTGACAAAATCATAATTACAACTGGTGCTATTCCTCTTTTATTAAAAATAGAAGGACTTAATGGACAAAATGTAATAAATGTTATAGATGCTCATAAAGATAAATCCCTTATAAAAGGCAATAAAGTAATTATCTGCGGTGGAGGGCTTTCAGGATGTGATAGTGCACTTGAACTTTCAAAAGAATATGGAAAAGATGTTACAATAGTTGAAATGATGGATGCTGTTGCAAAAGATGTGATGTTTATCAATGCTGCGTCTCTTTTACGCAAGCTTGATGAAGCAAATGTAAAAAGATATGTTAATGCAAAAGTTACATCCATAGATGAAAAAGGTGTACATGTTGAAACTAAAGATGGAGAAGGGGTAATCTATGCAGATACAATAATCACAGCCTTTGGAATGAAACCAAATAATGAAATAGCTGAAAAGATTAAAAAGAAATATCATATTAAAACTCGTGTTGTTGGTGATAGCGAAAAAGTAGGGAAGGTTGGTACGGCTATTCGTGGTGGGTTCTTTGCAGCAATGGATTTAGAAAATTAATTAAAATAGGGTGTTGCAACGCTGAGTTTTTCAGTTGCAACACCCTATTTTAATATTGATCTTTATATTGAAGCCTGCAAAGGTCATAATAGAGTCCTTGTTTTTCTATAAGCTCATCATGTTTTCCCATTTCTCTTAATTTTCCCTTATGCATGACTATGATCTTATCAGAATTTTTAATGGTAGATAACCTATGTGCTACTATTATAGTGGTCCTTCCTTTTGTAATTTTTGAGAGAGCATCTTGAATTAGAATCTCAGTCTCTGTATCTATATTTGAAGTAGCTTCATCTAGTATTAAAACAGGAGTATTTAAAACAATTGCCCTTGCAAAAGATAAAAGCTGTCTCTCGCCTTGAGAGAACATGGTTCCCCTTTCGTTTATGATGGTATGATATTTATAGGGAAGTTTTTCTATAAACCTATCTGCATTGACAAATTTACAGGCATCTATTACCTGTTTTTCTGTGATATTTTTATTATTTAGTGAAACATTGTCCTTTATTTCTCCACTAAATAAAAAGACATCTTGAAGTACAGAGGTTATTTTTTTTCTTAAATCTTTTAGATCAAGCTTTTTAATGTTTATTCCATCTAAGAGTATTTCACCTTTTTGAATATCATACATTCTCGTTATTAGGCTTATTATAGAAGTCTTTCCAGCACCTGTAGCTCCCACAAATGCAACGCTCTCACCAGGATTTATCTTAAAGGAAACATCTCTTAAAACCCAATCATCTTCATTATAGGAAAACCAAACATTCTTAAATTCTATTTCACCTTTAAAGTTTTTTATGTACATGGGATTCTGAGGAGATGAAATTTCAATTTTAGTATCCATAAGATCAAAGACCTTTTCAGCAGATGCTAGTGCAGATTGAAGCATATCAAATTTTTCTGTCAAATCAAAGATTGGTCCAAAGAACATCATTATGTAATTTATAATAGCATATAGCATACCAAATTTGATTTTGCCAGCTATGACATCTTTTGCTCCAATCCATATGACACCTGCAATAACTAAAGATACAACGACTTCAATAAGAGGTCTGAATATAGAATATACCTTTATCTGAAATAAATTTGCATCTTTATATTCAACATTTATTTTTTGAAATTTATTAAATATCTTTTCTTCTTTTGCAAAGGTTTGAACTATCTTCATCCCAGCTATATGCTCTGATAAAAATGCATTTATCCTTGATAGAGCTTCTCTCACTTGCCTATAGGCCATAAGATCATATTTTCTAAATATGTTGGCAAATACATATAATATTGGAAGTGAAGCCATTGTTATGAGTGTAAGCTTTATATTTTGAGAGAGCATAAATATTAAAATAGCTATGATCAAAATAGCATCTCTTATTATATATATCAACACCCCTGAATATAGTTCAACTAGATTTTGAAGGTCATTTGTAAGCCTTGTCACTACTTTTCCAATAGGGGTTTTATTAAAATAAGATAAAGAAAGATGTTCAACATGCTTTAACAGATTTTCTCTCATGGATGTGACTATATTTTGCCCCATGACCATTAAAAGATAGCTTTGAAAAAATCCCATTACAAAGGTAGCAATAGTCATCAAGCCTATTATAAATGTTAGATTTAATACCCCATTTACATCATCTTTTCTTAGGGCAAATAATTCATCAACTGTTGGTATCTCAATAACTCTAAATATCTCATCTCCATTTTTTATATCATCATCAGATTTTATAAAACTCTTTGAATAATCTGCTTTTCCTTCTATTAAGTAAGCAATTTTATCTATATAAATTAAAGAATATATATCGGAAGAGGTAGTATCAGGATTTTGTCTATAAAATTTATCTCCAATTCTAATCCCTTTAAATTCATCAGTCTCTTCAATAGGTTTCTTATATCCACCAAAATCATCATCTATAGCTTTTTGGATAAGAGTTGGTTTTAGAGCTGCAAAAACTGAAGTAGATATTACAAGAAGCAGAACAAATATAAAAGTTTTATAATGAGGTGCTAAATAACTCATAAGCCTTTTTAAAATGCTTATATTAAATTTTTTTTTGCTTTCTTCTTCAAGAAGGAACTGATCCATGCTTATGCCTCCTTAGAAAGTTTTTCACTAAGCTGCTGGTTTTTGTACATTTGATAATACAGCCCTTCTTTAGCCATTAACTCATCATGGGTGCCTTTTTCTAATATTTTACCATCATCAAGTACAACTATTTCATGTGCGTGTTTTATAGCAGATAATCTATGGGAAATTATTATTGAAGTTTTATCCTTCATAATAGACTCCAAATTTTTTAATATAGCACTCTCAGTTTTTGAATCCACAGCTGATAGGCAATCATCTAAAATTAAAATATCTGGGTTTTTTATAAGTGCTCTTGCAATTGAAACCCTTTGTTTTTGTCCTCCAGATAAGGTGACTGCTCTTTCGCCAATTATTGTTTCAAATTTTTCTTTAAAACTCATTATATTCTCATAAACTTCTGCATCCTTTGAGGCTTTAATAACTCTATCCATATCTACCTCGTCAAATGGAAAGTTTATGTTTTCTGTAAGTGTATCAGAAAATAAAAATGTATCAGAAACAACCCCTATATTGATCCTTAAATCATTTAATGGAATTTTGTTTATATCAACATCATTGATGAATATTTTATCATCATTTACATTATATAGCCTTATTAAGAGATTTACTAAGGTCGATTTTCCGCTTCCTGTTTTTCCTATTATTCCGAGAATATTTCCCTTTTTAAGATCTATATTTATATCTTCAATAGCAGGAGCTAAGCTTCCTGGATATGTAAAAGTCAAGCTCTTTATTTTAATATCTCCATTTAAAGATTCAATAGGGTGTGTATCGATATCGAATATTTCAGGTTTTTCCTTCATTATAGCTTCAATTCTATTTAAAGATACAAAAGCTCTTTGGATGATATTCACTACCATGCCTATTTCTAAAATAGGGGTTATCATGCTCCAAAGGTATGAATTAAAAGCTATAAAATCCCCTAAGCTAAATTGTCCACCTATAACATAAGTTCCACCAATACCTAAAAATATGACATAGCAGATAGTTCCTATATTTTCAATGATAGGATTAAAGATGCTGACTAGTTTTGCATAGTTTATATTTAAATTTCTATACTTTATATTCATCTTATTTATCTTTTCTATCTCTCTATCTTCTTGATTATATGACTGAATTATCCTTATTCCTGAGAGGTTTTCCTGAATGATATTTGAAAGATTTCCAAAGGAGTGTTGAATTCTTAAATATCTTCTTTGCATTTTTATTCCTATTTTAAATAATATAAATGCGATTACAGGAAGAGGGGAAAGCGTCAATAGAGTTAAATGAGGTGATATTTTAAACATCTGATATCCTGTTACTATGATTAAAAAGGCAGTATCGATTAATAAAACAAAACCTCCGCCTATTCCGTTTATGACTACTGGAAGGTCATTTGTAGAAAGAGCCATTAAATCTCCAGTGCTGTGTTTGTTGTAAAAACTTAAGGATAATTTTTCAAGGTGAGAAAAAAAATTATTTCTATAATCATATTCAATTTTCTTTGCAGAACCTATAATAAAATATCTCCATGCAAGCCTTCCGATGGCGACCCCAGCTCCTATTATAACTATGATTATTATATATTTTATTATGGTATCATTTGTATAACTATTGCTTATAAAATCATTTGTTATATCCCTTAAAACTAAGGGTAGAAGCACGCTTAAATAATCAACGATAATTAAAAATATTATTCCTAGAATATATTTATATTTGTATTTTTTCATATATTTAAAAATAACTTTTAATTTATTCATAAAGAAAAGACCCTCCTGGAAAACTTACTTTTAATTATACTGTGATTAGGTGATTTTTGCACTAATTTTTTATTGAATTAATTTTAATAAATTTTAAATTAGCATTTTTATGAACTCCTAAGTCTTTAATTATAAAATTTTTATGGTAAAGAGGGTTTACTTTACTATTATTTTATAATTTAAAATCTTAGCATTTGGGCTTTCCTTTTCATCATCTTTGTAGTATTCAAATTTTATTTCACATATACCTTCTAATAAAGATTTAAAAATAAAGGTTTCATTATCTTTAATACGATTTTTAAATATTAAATCTAAGACTTCAGGGTTTGAGCATGAAAAATGCCACCTGTAGCCTTGAGAAGGATCTGTTTCTAAAGAGATGACAGCTAGATCATCTATTTTCATCTTATTTGGCTTATCTTCATTAAGCACAATAATTTTATTATTTAAGCCATTATCCTCTTTAGTAAAAAAATTTTTAATAGAATTTAAAATACTAGAAACATTTGAATAGTTAGATGGTTTAACATTAGTAAAATTAAATAAGAGATTAAGACTTAAAAATAAAGTTGCAATTATTTTCATGTTTTGCCTCCAAAAATTAAAAGTATTATCTAGGTTTTGCAGTGAGTTTAAAAATATGCATTAAATATAAAAGGTTTTGTATTAACACTTATTATACATAAAGATCTTATCTTATATGTTATTATACACACCATATGAAGTAGTACCAGCAAGCGTGTCATGTACTGAAAAGCAATATACTGGAGTAAAAACAGACAGACCTGTATTAAATAAATTGATGAATTTATTATCGGAAGGAGACACATTAGTTGTAAGTAGGATAGGCTTGCAAGAAATACAGTAGAAGGAATCAAAATTGTACAACAATTATTCAATAATAGTATATGTTTATATAACCATTCACATACTTCATCTGTATCAACAGATGAAGGTTTACGAAATCCAAAGTATTCTCTTATTTGAGATGTATGATTAAAGTATGTCCTGCTAGCCATGTCATAATTGTAAAAACATATTTCTTCAACACCAACTTATTTACCTATATAAGCAATAATATCTTTTGGTATTTCAGATGTATTATTGGGAAACCTAGCTTCATTTATGCTTTATGTAATAGTTTCTAAAGGTATACCTTTACGAAAACAGAAGATATGTTAATTAATTTTTTTACCAATATATTGAATTTATTTTTCGGTATATAATTTTCAGTATATAACATGCTTGCTAGTACTACCCCTAATAAAAGATTTTGCCGATGATTTTTTCAATTTTAGTATTTTTCATTTTGTTATATTGTTAGTCGCATCATGCATGATAGTATTATTATAAAAATCTATGTTTTTATATTGTTTATAATATCCTATATACCTTTTTCTAAAATCCTTTATTGATTCGTTATTTATCTTGATATAATTATAAAATTCTTCGAAATTCTTATCTGGAAGATTAAATTTAGTACCATATTTTTCGTTAATTTTATTCATTTCATTTAAATATGGGGTGATAGCAGTTTTTATTTCATCATTAGTTAACTTAGTATTAATATCTGTTTTAGGAATTTTATAACTAAAATCCAATTGTAGTATTGTCACAGTTATAATACTAATACAAATAAATAATAAAATTAAATAAAATGAAAGTTTATTTTTCACACATCTACCCTCCTATATATTGAGTACTTTTAGGTAATTGTTAATTACCTAAACGGGTTTTATTTGTTCATTTATATACATTTTCTCTTCGCTAGGATAAAATAATACCAACACTTAATGATTTAACGGAAGAAAATTTGTGGCTAGTAAACTACTAAACTACTCATCATTTATAAGCTAATCTTGATCCATAACTTTTTTAAAATTTCTTTAAAGTATTGAAAATAGTGTGTTTACCAAGTAATTACTACTTTTTAAAAACCCCCTATTTTCAAAGGTTTCATAATTTGTGGATCAAGTATAGCCTAAAAAAGGTAGGAGTATCCTTGTCACATTTTAGATGAATTCGCGAGGATCTATACTTAATAATAAAAGATTAATATTACCTTCTTATAGCCATTTTCTGTTTGTATGATAAATCTTTCATAGCATCATTATGAGGATTATAATGAAAAAAATTTAAGAATAAGCTCTTATTTTGATAACTTATCAAGTATTAGTATTGTACATGCAACAATTATTCCTCCTAAAAGCATAGCTCCTGTATAAGAAAACATATGATATGAAATAATAAAACTATCACCAGGAAAAAGAAATTGTAAAAACAATTGCAAAATAAACATGTTAACCACATAAAATAGACAAAAGATTTTTGTAATTAAAATTCTTAATCTAATTTTACCATAAAATCAACATTTTTTAAATTTCGCGCTCAAGGTGCACGCCGACGCTCTGTACAGCAATTTCGATTATGAGCAGAGCATGGAGCAATACAACGACGGTATCCGCATGTTCTGCGGGTTCTTCGAGCAAATGCTGAAACCGTAAGCGGGGAGGGATACAACGGAACGTCGCTGAAAGAAATAGCCGAAACGCTCGGCGTCAGCCTGGCGGCGCTTTACAATCATTACAAAGCGAAAGAAGATATCCTGACCGCCATTTTTACCGATTTCGAAGAGAGCTACACACGCCACCGCCCCACGCCCGGAACGATTCTATCCATCGCCGAGAACGAGTCGCTCGAGGCGGCGCTGGCCGCCATTTTCTATCGCTTCGACGCGGGCGAGGAAACCGACAGGATGATGAAGGTCACGAAGATCGTGTTTTCGCTCAAATACGAGAATCCGTGCGCCGCCGGGCTGAAGCTGCGCTTGGCGGCTTTAGCCACACCCTCGCAAGCGAACAGCGCCGAGATGAACGGCTCGTTCGCGTAGTTTATAATACCGCTTTCGGTGCTGGGGTTGTTCGCGACGACGAGGCTCGGGATGTTTCGGTCTCCGGCTGCCGTGCAGTTCTCGCGGATGATGCGGTAGAGGATTTGCTGGCTGTTTTCCGTTTCGCTGACGATGGGATTCAGGACGATGCGCTTGCCGATCCAGTTCGTCAGAAAACGGCCCTGCACCTCGATTTCGTCCATGCCGAATTCGTTCTTTCGAATGGATACATAGGAAATCTGCCCGACCTCGGCGTCGTCGCGTTTAGCGATGATCCGCTGTCCCTCAAGGAGTGCGATATGCTTTTCGCTGAACGGCAGCAGGAGCTTGAATTCGCCGTATGACCAGTAGCGCCGCGTCCAGATGAGCGATGTGATCTGGTCGATGACACCGAGGGCGTTCAGGTCGGCGTCGTAGATGGGCACTTATACATTTTGATAGCATAAATAACGAGAGGATAGCTATAAAATAATCCCCTCGAAACGATGGAGGAGCGTTATGAACGGTTTAACAATTAAACGAATTGACGAGTCAAACTATTTAGATTGCTTTAAATTAGAGCTTGCTGAGGGGCAGGATAAATTTGTATCACACCCTATACGGAGTCTTGCTCAAGCATATATTTATTATCATCA
>JAVBPQ010000102.1:0-2763 GCA_031549525.1 Clostridiaceae bacterium
GGTATTTGACTCTGTTAAATTGCCTTTTGATATAAAAAGGATATGCTTTGAAGGCAGCCTAGAGGAATTATCTAAAACAGAAAATGCCCAGCCTGCTATTGTTTTAATGTCAATAGCTATTTTAGAGATCTTAAAGCAAGAGGGCATAAGACCAGATATTGTATCAGGTCTTAGCTTAGGAGAATATACATCTCTTTATGCAGCAGGGGTGTTTGAATTACAACTTTTATAGAGGTTGGACCTGGTGCAGTTCTGAGTGGCTTTGTCAAGAGGATATCTAAAGATGTAAAAATATATAATGTAGAAAGTTCTGAGAGTTTAGATAAAACTCTAAAGAGTTTGGGGAGGATTTGATGAATTTTAAAGGAAAAACAGCAATTATAACAGGATCAGCACGAGGTATAGGAAAGGCTATACTCTTAAAGCTTGCATCTAAAGGTGTAAATGTGGTGATAAATTATTTAAATCAAAATAAAGAAAATATAGATGACATTTTAAAAACTTGTTATGATTTAGAGGTTTCTGCTATAGCAGTAAAATGTGATGTTTCTGATTTTAAGTCATCGGAAAATTTGATAGAAGAGACTATAAAAGAGTTTGGGAAAATAGATATATTGGTTAACAATGCAGGCATAACAAGGGACGGACTTTTAATGAGGATGAAGGAGGAGGATTTTTGCGATGTGATTAACATCAATTTAAAAGGAACGTTTAATTGCACAAGACATGCTGTAAAATACATGGTGAAGGAAAGATATGGTTCTATTATAAACATCTCATCTGTAGTTGGAATAACTGGAAATCAAGGTCAAGCAAACTATTCAGCAAGCAAAGCTGGGGTGATTGGATTTACTAAATCCTGTGCTAAGGAATTTGGATCAAGGGGGATTACAGTAAATGCTATAGCACCTGGATTTATTGAGACAGATATGACAGATTCTTTAAAGGATGAGATTAAAGAAAAGATGCTTTCGATGATCCCTTTAAAGAGGATTGGAAGCGGGGATGATGTAGCTTCATTGGTTTGTTTTTTAGCATCAGATTATGCAAGATACATTACAGGGCAGGTAATAAATGTGGACGGCGGAATGGTAATGTAGGAGGATATGATGAAGAGAAGAGTAGTAATAACAGGCATGGGTGTTGTCTCTCCAGTTGGCAACACTGTTGATGAAATGTGGCAAAATATTAAAAATGGATATTGTGGGATTGATGAAATTAAGCTCATAGATACGACAAATCACAAGGTAAAGATTGCAGGTGAAGTTAAGAATTTAAGGTTTGAAGATTATTTAGATAAAAAGCAAATACAAAGAGCAGATAGGTTTACAAATTTAGGTCTAATTGCAGCAAAACAAGCTTTTATAGATTCTAAATTAAAAAAAGGAGAATTTGACTCCCATGAATTAGGAGTTATGGTGGGTTCAGGCATTGGAGGGCTTAAGACCATAGAAGAGACATATAGTAGAGGACTAGAGAGAGGCTTTGATAAGATATCTCCATTTTTTATTCCTAAAACCATATCAGATATAGCAGCAGGAAATATTGCAATAGAAATTTCTGCAAAAGCAATATGCTCATGTATAGTAACAGCTTGTGCATCTGGAAGCAATTCTATAGGGGAAGCTTTTAGAAATATAAGAGATGGATACACTTCTATGATTTTTGCAGGAGGTTCAGAGGCTACAATAACTCATTTAGGAATAGGAGGCTTTACTTCTTTAACTGCCCTTTGCCAAAACAATGATATAAGTCGAGCATCAATACCATTTGATAAAGAGCGTTCAGGGTTTGTAATGGGAGAAGGTGCAGCTATTGTTGTTCTAGAAGAATTAGAACATGCTAAAGAAAGAAAAGCTAAAATATATGGTGAGATAGTGGGCTATGGAGCTTCTTGTGATGCGTATCATATAACAGCTCCTGCAGAAGATGGAGAAGGTGCTATTCTTGCTATGGAAATAGCCATTAAGGATGCAAATGTAAAAAAGGAAGATATAAAGTACATAAATGCTCATGGCACATCAACTTTAGCTAATGATAAAATAGAAGTAGAAGCTATTAAAAATGTATTTAAAGGGTGTATAGATGATTTAGCTATAAGCTCTACAAAATCTATGACTGGTCATCTTCTAGGAGCAAGCGGAGCTCTAGAAGCAGTAATTTCAATAAAAGCTATTATAGATGGCTTTATGCCTCCTACGATAAATTATAAGGTACGAGATCTAGAATGCGATATGGATGTTGTGCCTAATGTGGGAAGGCATAGAAACTTGGAATATGTCATGTCAAACTCCTTTGGGTTTGGAGGGCATAATGCTTCTTTAATATTTAAAAGGTGGAGTCAATGATGGTTTTAAACAGCAATGAAATTGAAAAAATATTACCACATAGGTATCCTTTTCTCTTGGTGGATAAAATAGAGGAAATTGAGCCTGGAATTAGGGCTGTAGGGATAAAATGTGTAAGTGTAAACGAGGCTTATTTTTTAGGTCATTTTCCTAGAGAACATGTCATGCCAGGGGTGCTTATAATAGAAGCTTTAGCTCAGGTTGGTGCAGTAGCAGTTTTATCTAAAGAAGAGAATAAGGGAAAGATCGCATATTTTGCAGGTATAAAAGAAGCAAGGTTTAAGAGAAAGGTAATACCTGGGGATGTTTTAAGGCTTGAGGTATTTATTACAAAATCAAAAGGTCCTGTTGGTTTTGGAAAGAGTATCGCTTATGTTGGTGAAGAAAAAGCTGTTGAGGCAGAGCTTATATTTGC
>JAVBPQ010000083.1:0-23110 GCA_031549525.1 Clostridiaceae bacterium
GTACATCTGCACAAATTTCCAGAAAGCTCTCTCCTTATTTCCTCTTCGCAGAGCTTTTCTCCTCTTTCGACTAAAACCGTAGCTGACATTATAAATCCAGGAGTACAAAATCCACACTGGACAGCACCTTCATCTACAAATGCCTTCTGAACCTTTGAAAGCTCTCCATCCTTTTCAAGACCTTCTATGGTGGTAACATCTTTCCCATCTGCCCAAACAGCAAGATAGAGGCAAGTATCTATAGTTTCACCATCTATTATAACAGTGCAAGCACCACATTCACCAACATTGCAACCGCATTTTGTACCAGTAAGCCCAAGCTTATACCTAAGCACCTCAAGAAGGGTCTCCCTTAAATCTATATCCACAATTTCCTTTTTACCATTTAAATTAAAGCTTATGGTTTTACTAAGCATTTTTCTCACCTCTTACATCATTTAAGATCTTAAGCATTGCTCTCTTTGACATTTCTTCCACAAGGTGAAGCCTAAACTCCTTAGATGCTCTCCAAGATGTTCTGCAATTTACTTCTGTTGTAGCAATCTTTGCAATCTCTAAAAGCAAATCATCATCTACTTTTTTACCCTTTGCAATCTTTTCAGCTTCGTGACACCTTAGAGGAGTAGGTCCTGCAACTCCATAGGATAATCTATAATCTTCTATAGAATAATCTTCATTAAATTTACAAAGCACAACGCAACCTAATGTAGCTATATCCATAGCATTTCTCATAGCATATTTTATATAATGCCCATGATATCCTCTATAATCTTCAGGGGATATCAAAATCTCAGTTAACATCTCGTGAGGTTTTAAATCAACCTTTCCAGGTCCCTTATAGAAATCTGCAATATTTACAATCCTCTCACTATCATAGGTCCTTAGCTTTAATTTTGCATTAAGAGCAAATAGAGCTGGAGCTGTATCTGCTGATGTTGCACCATTACAAACATTTCCTCCTATTGTTCCCATATTTCTAACCTGAGGACCTCCAACCTTAGCCGCACTAGATGATAAAAGAGGTATGTTTTTATTTAAAATCTCATCCTTTTCAACTTGTGTAAAAGTTGTACCTGCTTTTATTGATATTGTCCCATCTTCTTCCATGCTGACACCTTTTAATTCTTTAATATCATGTATGCTCACCCAGATTATATCAGAGCCTTCTCCATCTCTTAATTTTACAAGAACATCAGTGCCTCCTGATATGACTTTTTTATTTTTATCATCCTTTAAAAGAAGAAGCGCTTCCTCTATTGAATTTGCAACTTCTAACCCTAGTATATCGTACATAAAAAACTACCCCCTTTATATAAGTCCTGCTTCTTTAAATTTTAAAACAAGCTTCTGTGGTGTCATAGGTATCTCATTAAACTTAACTCCTGTAGCATGTAAAACCGCATTCCTTACAGCAGGAGCTGTTGAAACCACAGGATTTTCACCTAAGGATTTTGCACCAAATGGAGATGTAGGCTCATAAGGCTCAACAAATTCAGCACCTATATTTGGAGCATCCATTGTGGTAGGAAGCTTGTAATCAAGAAGATTGTTGTTTAAAACACGCCCAGTTTTTTCATCATATAAAAGCTGCTCAGAAAGAGCATATCCTAAAGCCATGCTAACTCCTCCCTGAACTTGACCCTCAGCTAATTTATGATTCACTATTTTTCCTGAATCAAGTATGCTATATAACTCTATGACGCTTACTTTTCCATAAGCTAAATCTACCTCAACTTCAACAAATGTGCATCCAAAAGCTAAAGCATTTACCCTAAGCTGATTTGTAACCTCAACTCTTATAGGTGCTGCATGATCAGGATGATAAAAGCTTTCCATAGCAAGGTCATAAAGGGACATTATGACTTCATAATTGTGAGAAAATACAACATTGCCATCTTTAACAGTCATGGCGCATACAGGAATGCCTTTTAAAAAGTTTGCCCATTCTAGTATCTTATTTTTTAATTCACTAGCTGCTTTATGAGCTGCAGCCCCTGATACATATGTCTGCCTTGATGCATAAGAACCTGTATCAAATGGAGCAGAATCTGTATCTTGGGAAGATTTTACATATATCATATCCATAGGTATGCCAGATTCTTCTGAAACTATTTGAGCAAATACAGTATCAGCACCTTGACCTATCTCTGTTGCGCCCATTTCAAGCTGTATGCTTCCATCTTGATTCATCACAATCCTTGCGCCGCTCATCTCAACCCCATAAGGATATGTATTTGTAGCATAAGGAAAAGCTGCAACTCCAACTCCTCTTCTTATATTTCCTGTTTGGTTTTTATATTTTTCTCTTTTTTCATCCCATTTTATAAGCTCTTTTCCTCTATTTAAACATTCAGGAAGTGCACAAGTGTAGGCTCTTGCTCCTGTAAAAGGATCTACAAATGAAGTATCTATAAAATTCTTTAACCTAAATTCAATAGGGTCTAAATTTAAATTATATGCAATATCTTCAATCTGGCATTCCATAGGATAAACCACCTGAGGAACTCCATAGCCACGCATAGCTCCAGCTGCAGCCATGTTGGTGTATATTGTTCTAGCATGCCATTTTATTGCTTTTTGTTTATATAGCTGCTTAAATTTATTTCCAGTGTTTCCTGTTACAGAGTGACCATGTGATGCATATCCTCCGTTTATGGATATGATGTCCATTTCACGGGCAATAATTGTACCATCTTTTTTAACAGAAGTCTTTGACTTTATCTCCATGGAATGCCTTGTTCTTGTAAACCCAATGGATTCTTCTCTAGTATAGTTTATCTTCACTGGTCTTCCATTTAGTTTCATGGTTAAAAAAGCATTGAGAGGTTCTTGTACAACATCCTGTTTATTTCCAAAGCCTCCACCTATATAAGGTTTTATAACTCTTACCATACCCCAGTTTATTCCTAATGCTTGAGCTACAACACGCCTGCATATATGTGGTATTTGTGTGGAAGATACCACAGTTATTTTATTATTATCATCAATATAAGCATAAGAAACTTGATTTTCAAGATGGCAATGCTGTACAACACTTGTCTTAAAGGAATCCTCAAAAACAAAATCAGATTCGGTATAAGCTTCTTCAATATCTCCTAAAGTGTATTCAGTATCTGCAATGATATTTTTAGTTCCTTTGTGAATTTCTCTTGCTCCTTCTCTTAATGAAGCTTCTGATGTCATTATGGGTTCATATTCTTCATATGTGACTTCTATAAGCTTTAGGGCTTTTTCAGCTATTAATTCGTTTTCAGCAACTATAGCAGCTATTTCATCTCCATAGTATCTTATATGTCCTGTTAAAATGTTTCTATCAGCAACATCTCTATGGGATTCATCTAAAGACCAAGGATGGCCTGCTGTAGCATATTTGTGTTCTGGTACATCGTGAAATGTATAAACAGCTACAACTCCTTCCATTTCTTTTGCAAGTTTAGTATCTATATGTGTTACCCTACCATGAGATATTGTGCTTCTTAAGATTTTAGCATGAAGCATCCTGTTTTCAAAAAAATCATCAGTGTATTTTGCTTTGCCTAACACTTTCGAAATGGCATCTATTCTTTGAACATTTTTTTTAATTGAGTCCATAAGTTTTCCTCCAAGAATATTATTAAGCATATTATACAATAAAAAAAATTTGACTGCATAACTTTTTGTAGTGAAAATATCAAAAAAGAAATATTTTGTTGAATTAGTTTTTTAGATAAATTTTAGTTAATATGGTATAATTATTTAACATAAAATTTATCATGTTTTTAAAGTGGGGGATAAAATGGGACAATCAAATTATAATCAACAGATTGTGCAGAGCCAGGTCATAAAAGAGAAAAAAAGAATTGGAATGATCTTTAAATTATTAATTTTTCTTATGGTATTACTTATAATACTTCCAGGAAAAGAAGCAATTCGGTTAGGTATATTATATAAAACAAAGGTTGTAAATGAATTTTTTGTAGTAACACAATTATTTGATACCAGAGAAATTTCAACATTGAATATAAAAAATGTTAAGAGTAAAATTTTTTCTATATATGAATCCTATTTTAAGCTTGCTCAGATAAAAGAAAAGGATAATAACATAATAATGAGATTTATAAAAGATGATTCTTGGAGCTTTTCTGGAGGGAAAATTATATTAGACTTTCCTTACAGGGATCAAGCTCTATCCATATGTTACATAACGGTGACCACAATTGATGGAAAGGTGCTCTTAAAAGAAAATTTGGATACTAGTGAAAATTTAGTGAGTCTTACTATAAATAAAAAATTAATTGAAGATTATTCTAAAATTAATATTACCATTTCAAACTCAAAAGTGATACAATATAAATTAAGATTTATACCTTGGGAATAAGGGATTGCAAAAATGCTTTCCCTTATTAAATTTATCTTAAGGAGTGGAATATGGATAAAGAGTGGATTGAGGTAAAAATAACCACATCAAGTGAAGGGGTGGAGATACTTTGTGGTGTGATTTATGACACTGAAGTTCTGGGGGTATATGTTGAAGATAAAAATGATATCAATATTCACAACAATGATGAAAAGAACTGGGATTATGTGGATGAAAGTTTGATTCTTAAAAATGAAGGAGCTGTTTTAAAGGCATACTACAAACAGTCCGATAGTTTTCTATCCTATTACAACAGGATAAAGGATGTCCTCTATAGCCTTGAAAAGTATAATATACCAAAAGGTGAGGGCAGTATAACTTTTTCAAAGGTTTATGAAGAAGATTGGGAAAATAATTGGAAACAATATTTTAAACCTATGAAGGTAACAGAAAAACTTGTGATAAAACCTCTTTGGGAAGATTATAAAAAAGAAGAGGGAGAGATAATTTTAAACATAGATCCTGGTATGGCTTTTGGTACAGGAACTCATGAGACTACGAAGATGTGCCTTTTGTTTATTGAAAAGTATTTAAAAGATGGTATGAGAGTATTTGATATAGGTACAGGTTCAGGGATTTTAGCAATAGCATCTTCTCTCTATGGAGCACGGGAAGTTATAGGTATAGATCTTGATATGGTTGCCGTGGATTCAGCTTGTAAAAATGTTTCTCACAATGAGCTTTCAAATGTTGAGATATTTCATGGAAATTTCCTAGATAAGGTAAAAGGAAAAGCAGATCTTGTAGTTGCAAATATCATAGCTGATGCTATAATCTTCATTTCAGAAGATGTGAAAAGGGTGCTAAATAATAAAGGTATATTCATAAGCTCAGGTATACTTTTAGAGCATAAGGAGCGAGTTAAAGCTAAATTAATAGAAGATGGATATAATTTGATTGAAGAAAAACAAATGGGGGAATGGGTAGCACTTGTTTGTGCTATAAGTTAATAATGCATAAATTTTTTGTAGATAAAGAGTTTATATTAAATGATATAGCAACAATAACTAAGGAAGATGTAAGGCACATTTATAAAGTGCTAAGGTTAAATATAGGAGAGAAAATCATAATAAATGATTTAAATGGCATAGAATATTTTGGAGAAATAATTGAAATTACAAAAGAATATGTTAAAGTTAAATTATTAGAAAAACTCAACATAAGCAATGAACCTTCTGTTAAAATACATCTTTTTCAAGGGATACCTAAATCTTCTAAGATGGATTTTGTAATACAAAAATGCTCAGAAGTTGGAGTTTCAGAATTTACACCTATCTTTACAAAGAGGGTTGAGCTTAAAGATGTAGATGAGATCAAAAAATCAAAAAGATGGCAAAAAATTGCAGAAGAAGCATCAAAACAGAGCAAGAGGACATTTATTCCAAAAGTAAATCCGCCCATAAATTGGGAAGATTTTTTAAAAAAGCTAAGGGAATTTTCTATGATAATAGTTCCTTATGAAGAAGAAAAAGGCTTTGGAATAAAAAATCTTCTAAGAGATCAAGAATTTTCTTATATTGCTCTAGTGATAGGGCCTGAAGGTGGTTTTGAGAGAAGAGAGGTTGACGAATTAAAAAAAATAGGAGCTCATATGGTTACGCTTGGTAAGAGGATCTTAAGAACAGAAACAGCAGGATGCATAGCTTCTGCATTTATTCTGTATGAACTTTCTGATATGGGGGGACATTGATTTGTGAAAGTAGCATTTATAACTTTAGGGTGCAGAGTTAATCTTTACGAAACGGAAGCTATGATAGAAAAATTTAAAAAAGATGGTTTTTCAATAGTAGATCATGATGAGAGATCAGATGTTTATATAATAAATAGCTGTACTGTTACAAATATGAGCGATAAAAAAACAAGGCAGATGATAAACAGGTGCAAGCTAAAAAATAAAGATTCCATCATAGCTGTAGTAGGATGTTACTCTCAGATTTCTCCTAAAGAAGTTTCATCTTTTTACGGTGTAGATATAGTCCTTGGTACTAGGAATAAGGGCGATATAGTGCACTTTGTAAATAGGGTGCTTGAAACTAGAGAGAAGATAGTAGAAGTAGGAGAAGTGCTTTATAATAATAAATTTGAAGATCTAACAGTAAAAAATTATGAAAAAAGAAGCAGAGCTTTTATAAAGGTTCAAGATGGATGCAATAAATTTTGTTCCTATTGTACAATACCATTTGCAAGAGGGGCAGTATGTTCAAAGCCTAAAGATATTGTCCTTGATGAGGTTTTAGAACTTTCATCTAATGGATTTAAAGAGATAGTACTTACAGGAATTCATACATCGTCGTATGGAGATGATTTAAATAAAGACTATGGACTTCTTGATTTAATTGAGGATATAAGCAAATTTGATGGAATTAAGAGGATAAGAGTTGGGTCCCTTGATCCAGGATTTTTTAAAGAAGGTGTCATAGAGAGGATTTCTAAAATTCATAAGCTCTGCCCTCATTTTCATCTATCCTTGCAAAGCGGATGTAATGAGACCCTAAAGCGCATGAATAGAAGGTATACAGTGGAAGACTATAGGAATATTGTTTATCTTCTTAGAAATACTATAAATGATATTTCTATAACCACAGATATAATCACAGGGTTCCCAGGAGAATCAGATGAAGAGTTCAATGAAACCTATGATTTTTTAAAGGAAATACAGCTTACAAAGACCCATATATTTAAATACAGCCCACGAAAAGGGACCAAAGCTTTTTTCATGAAGCCTCAAATCCATGGCTCAATAAAGGACGAGAGGAGTTCTCGTTTAGAGGATTTGAATTTGATAAATGAAAGAGAATTTATGGATAAATTTGTAAGAAAAAGATTAAAGGTATTAATTGAAGATGAAAATACAGGGTATTCAGAAAATTATTTAAGCGTTAAGGTGTCTGGAGACAACATAATTAGAGGAAATATTTATGATGTTTTGATAAAAGAAAATAAATTAAATTTCTTATCTGGTGAAATACTATGAGCGAGCTTAAAAATAAACAGATTATATATGAGGGAAATTTAAGAGCGCAAAGTAGAAATAAAATAGGCAATATAATTCTTGGGCTTTTCTTTATCACTTTAGGAATTTTATATGGTTTTGTGCCGCAAGTTAAAGATGCATTTAAAAGGATACTGCCATCTTCAGGAAATTTAAAGTTTTTGGATGACTATATGTGGATTTTATTTTTAGCAATGGGTCTTTTTGTATTATTTTCCTTTTTGCAATCAAATAATGAAGCAATAAAATCTATAGAGCTATATGAGAATGGTTTTGCAAAAGTTTTATATAAAGGCATAAAGGAATATGGATTTGATGAAGTGAACTTTATTCTTCACTATAGGTATAAAATGGTAGATTACTTGGATATATATTTAAAGGATAAAAACCCAATTCAAATCATGAAGCGTGAGATGAAAGATTTTGAAAACATTGTTTTAGATATTGAAAAACTCCACTGTAATTTTGTTCTAGAAGATTTTCCAAATAATATAAGCAGTATTTCCCTTAAGTTTTCTAAAGATCTATCGATAGAAGATGGTCATTTTGTCTACAAAAATGATATTTTAAGCTTTGATGAAGTTTCTCATTTTACCTGCCAGAGTAAGCCTGTATTTGCAAATATAGATATACATATAAAGACTACAAAAGGTTATGATATCGATTTATTAACTAAAGAGATAAGGAATAGAGGGCCACTTATTAAAATTTTAGAGTATATCAAAAATAACGGAGGGATTTAAATGAGCGATTGTGTTTTTTGCAAAATAGCAAAAGGAGATATACCATCATCAAAGGTCTTTGAAGATGAAAATATTTTAGCTTTTAATGATATAAATCCATGTGCACCTGTGCATATATTAGTCATACCAAAAAAGCACATTGAGAGCATAGAAAGCTTAGAAGGAAAGGAGTTATCTACTTTTTCACAGATTTTTAAATCTATTAAATTAATTGCATCAAGTAAAGGTCTAGATAAAAGTGGATATAGAATAATAGTAAATAATGGGAATGATGCTCATCAAGAGGTTAAACACCTGCATTTTCACATTTTAGGAGGATGTGATCTTGGAGGAAAATTAATATTTAAATAGTATATAGAATTCACATTGACAGTTTTTTAAGACTTATTGTATAATAAATAAAACATACCATTATCTTTTTAGTTTTAAATGAGTTTAGCTATTGGAGGGAGGGATATTAGATGTCAGAAATAAAAGTTGGCGAGAATGAATCACTTGACAATGCTTTAAAGAGATTTAAAAGGAAGTGTGCAAGGGCAGGCGTCCTCTCAGAAGTAAGAAAGAGAGAACACTACGAAAAACCTAGCGTTAAAAGAAAGAAAAAATCTGAAGCTGCAAGGAAGAGAAAATTTAAATAATTTGAAAGAGGGTATAATTGTTAATGACTCTTAGAGATAAACTTCAAAAAGACTGGGTTTTAGCTACTAAAAATAAAGATAAAGTAAGGGCCAGCACAATCAGTATGGTAAAAGCAGCATTGTTATTAGAAGATAAAAATGGTCAAGGTAGAGAGCTACAAGATGAAGATGTAACCCAAGTTATAGCAAAAGAAGTTAAAAAGAGGAGAGAGGCGCTTTTGGAATTTGAAAAAGCTTCCAGAGAGGACCTTATATCTCAGACAAAAGAAGAAATTGAAGTATTAATTTCGTACCTTCCAAAACAGCTGAATGAAGATGAAATAAAAGAATTAGTTAAAAATAAAATAATTGAACTAAAAGCAGATGGTATTAAAGACCTTGGCAAAGTTATGAAAGAAATAACTCCCATAGTCAGAGGCAAAGCTGATACAAAGCTTGTAAGCGACATAGTGAAAGATTTATTAAATAAAATATAAACTGTGCTAAAAAATGAGTGTGTAGGAAATTTACACACTCATTTTTGATTTTAAAACATAAGCTTTGAAAAATTGATAGTTCCATCTTTCATAATATTGTAAGATATGCCGCAAATTGTTTCAAAATAGGAAATTGGCACATATATCACATCATTTTTTAATTGGGGAGCATATTCTAACCTTTTGCCATTATAATTATTTATGCCACAAGCTAGGGTATAGTTTTTATCTTCATATGTTAAAGTCACATTGGTCTTTGAATTTAGTTTTACAGTCTGTTTAAAAATTTTAGATATATTCACAAGCGGTACCATGGTGATCTTATTTTTTACATAATAGCTTCCCTTAGGAAGTCCTATGCTTAAATAAGTATTTAAATCCAAGGTAAATTTAGGATTGCCAACATATCCTGGAGATATTTCGTATTTATTAAATATAACTACTAGATCTCTACCATCTATATAAAAATTAGTAGCAGAGTTTGAACCTTTAAACCCTTCTGGTGGTTTTAAGTAAAGCTCGGGGGATGCTTTAATTACACGAGATATCACTTTATCTACAATTTTATATGCATTAGGTCCGAGTATATCTGTTAAAGAGTACAATTTATAGATATTGCTATCTAAGACTATGGTTTTAATATCATCTGTTGAAGTGTTTCCATAGTTAATTGAACTATGCATTATTATACAAAAATATTTAGAAGATCCATCTGTTGCGCTATAATTAAAATTAACAGTTGGATTAACGCCTTGCTTTTTTGCATCTTCAGCTTTTTTAATGGTATCTTCATAGAATTTTGAGATTATTCCATTTACCTTATCTGAAAAAGCTTTGTCTGAAATATTTGAAAAGTAGGGGATATTTCCTGTAATAGTGGTATTTGTGCTATGCAGGTATTTACCCTCTATTATATAAAGTGATTTTCCTTGAGATTCAGGTGACGCAAATGTTGCTGCAAAGGTTAAACAAGGCATAGAAGATATAAACAAACTGCTCAATACAACCATAACTAAAGCTGAAATTATTTTCTTCATAAAAATTCCTCCAAATTTATATAAAATTTATTTTTAGCTTTAGTTAAATTATATAACTATATATTAGAACCATCAAACTTTTAATATCATTAAATAAATCTAAAATATGACCATATTTAGGCTGTTCTCTAAAAAAGCAGTAAAAATCTTTTAAAATCATGCAAAGAAAAGGGTTTCCTATACTATATTAAGTGTTTAACCATAAACAAACATGGGTTATGCTCATCCCAAAGGGTTTTAAATACCTCAAGAGGCTTAAAACCCATAGCTTCATAAAATAATCTGGTTTTAGCATAATTTTTATCTTCTCTTGATTCATCCAAAGTTTTTACAGTTAAAAAATCTATGTTTTTATCTTTGCAGAATCTTTCACACGATTTAATCAAATCCCTTCCTATGCTTCTTCTATGGTAATCTTTTATTATTCCCATGACACAAACTTCTGCAGTGTATCTATTATGAACTTTAATGGCTAAAAATCCAACAGGGCTATCACCGTCAAAGCAAACATAAAAGGGCATATTAGAGACAGAATTAACATAATCTACAATGGATTCCTCAATGCCAAACCAATCAGGCAATGATCTTAAGATATCGTCGCAAATTTTGCTTTTAAAAGTATTATCAAAAATTTCTTTAATCATAGCTAATAGCTTTCCAGCTCTTTGCAAAATGCTAAAAAATCATCATGAACTGTTATAGATTGTAAAAAGCGAAAATCTATATAAAGACCAGAAGCTTGATGCTTTAAAAATTCAGCATCCCATAGCTCAGTTTTAACAAATTCATCCTTATAATGGTATTTATAAGGCTCAAATTTATCTATATTTTCTCTAAAATATTTCACCTTTGCCATGCAAAGCTTATTTATTCTAAATAATATTCCAATTATATCGCTGTCTTTAATAAAGCTATCCTTTAGTATCAATTGTTTATATGAATTTTCTTTGCAAGAATACCATAGACCATCTTCATTTATAAGATCAAATTTTTTAATTATCTTTTCCTTATCTATATCCAATAAAAAACCTCCTTTAAAATCGATTTTATTTACCTAATTTCATATCCATAATTTTTTAATATCCACTTAGGCATTTCCATCCTACAGGTCATAAGAGGATCTACAACTTGACAGATTGCTAAGTCTCCTAATGTGGAAAGCAGTATACCTGAGTCTTCATGAGTTAATTTTAACTCATTGTATAGAAAATTATGCATGTTAATAACTGCCTTTTTATGGGCAGAGTCTAAAGTTAAATCTGAGGCTATGGTCATTATGGATTTATCATCTACCACCATAGGAAGAGGGTAATTTATATCCTTTAGAACATTTACTTTAACTAAAACCTTGCCTTTAATTTCAACTCCACATACTACAACTTCCCCATCTCCCATTAGAGCATGTAAATCTCCCATAGCAAGCAGTGCACCAGGTGTATTGACTGGAAGATATACAACACTTCCCTCTCTTATCTTTTTACAATCCATATTTCCACCATGACATCCTGGAGATCCTGTAGGGATTTCTTCTTCTTTTGGAGCTGTACCTATAACACCTATCATAGGATTTATGAGAGTCGATATTTTATCTGTCAATTTTGCTAAACCATTAATTATAGGAATTACTCTTGTAGTCTCCTTTACATATTCTCCAAGGACTCCTTCATGCGGTATTGTGCACATTACACCTTGATCTGCTATTTCAATCTTTATGATTTCAACTTTTAATATATCTCCTATATCTGCTCCTTCTATATAAAGAGGGCCTGTAGCAGGATTTATTCCATCAAATTTTATTTCAGATCTTACATCTTCATTGCTGTTTAATTGATTGCTAAAGCAATCCATAGTTTCAAATTCCACGATGCTATTATCTGAAACAGTGAGTGCAGGTGGATTATTTTTTGACATCTTTAATATGTGATGTTTTTTTGAGATAGTAAATGTATTCATTATAATTTTCCTCCTTTATTTAAAAAGATCTACTTATAATTGATTTTGTTTATATATATAATATTGTTTGGGCAATATATTATCAAGGAGTATAATATGAATAAAGTTTTTAAGTTTTTATTGTTAATTATAATTCCATTAACTATTTATGGTTGTGGGGAAGATAACTACAATAGAGACCCAAGCGATGAATTAAGAGGAAAGATTTTGATAACTGGGTCTACATCTGTATTTCCCATAATTGAAGAAGCAGCTGATGTATTTATGGATAAACATAGGAATATAATCATCGAATCTCAAGGTACTGGTTCATCTGCAGGTATTAAGGATGTACATGAAGAAAATTGCGATATTGGAATGACATCGAGGGAACTTAGTGAAGATGAAAAAGCTTATGGATTAAATGAAATAAAGGTTGCAACAGATGGAATAGCTATAATAGTCAATCACAACAATCCCATTAAAGAACTTTCAAAGGATGAGCTTACTAAAATCTTTAGGGGAGATATAAAAAACTGGAAAGAATTAGGCGGAGAGGATAAATTGATAAAGGTTATAACAAGAGAAGAAGGCTCAGGGACAAGATCTGCACTTGAAGAGAAGCTTTTACTATATGGAAGCGATAAAAGAAGCCTTATAACCATAGATGCTCAAGTTTGCAGTGGAAGCGGTGCAATAAGGACAGGTGTAGCTTTTGCAGAAGAAGCTATTGGATATGTTTCTCTTGGTATAATAGATGATTCAGTAGCTTTAGTTAAAATAGATAACATAGAATGCACTAAAGAGACTGTAAAGTCTGGCGAATATCTTCTTAGTAGAAATTTTATTTTAGTCACTCAAAATGATATAAAAAATGAGAGCAAAGCTTTTATAGATTTTATGCTGCAAGATGAAGGGCAGAGTATCGTAGTAGAAAAAGGAGCTATTAGCATTAAATAGTATTTTAAGTTTGATAATTTTTAAAGAAGGTGATTTTGTGGACTTTTCATCATTTAGAAAGAGAAAGCGCATATTTGATAAAATTGTAGAAGGTATATTTGTAATTTCAGCAGTTATATGTATCCTTTGTGTGGCTTTGATAATGGTATATATATTTATAAACGGTGTACCTCCTATGATAAAAATAGGAGTTAGTAAGTTTTTATTTGGAATGGATTGGGCACCATCGGCAGATATATACGGAATATTTCCAATGATATTTGTATCTTTAATTGCTACATTTTTAGCTGTTGTTTTTGGGAGCTTTATTGGTATTTTTACTTCAGTTTTGCTTTCAGAAATATGCCCTAAAAAGATTGCAAATGTAATAGAATTTTGTATAAGTATTTTAGCAGGTATTCCATCAGTTATATATGGATTTTGGGGGATGATAGTCCTTGTTCCCTTTATAAAAAGATATATAGGAGGATTTGGAAACAGCCTTCTTGCAGTGATAATCATATTGACTATAATGATACTGCCCACTATAATAAGCGTCACAAAGACATCTTTAGAAGCAGTACCTTATACATATAAAGAGGCAAGTTTAGCTCTTGGAGCTACTAAAATTACAACCATATTTAAAATAGTTATTCCTGCAGCAAAATATGGGATTTTAGCAGCAGTTACTTTAGGTATAGGAAGGGCAATAGGTGAAACAATGGCAGTGCTTTTAGTTGCAGGAAATAAAGCAGCCATGCCTAAAGGCATACTAGATATGGTTAGGACATTAACAGGAAACATAGCTTTAGAGATGTCCTATGCAAAGCCTGGACTTCATCAAGGGGCTTTATTTGCTTGTGGAGTGATTTTATTTATTGCAATAATGGTGCTTAACATTGTATTTAACTACATTATAAATAGAGGTAATAAAATATGAAAAGGAAGGCAAAAAAGAGTGATATCATACTTTTGTATTTATGTATCTTATGTGGAGCATTTACTATTTTAGTATTGTTTTTTATTCTTTTTCATATACTCTTTAATGGAATTTCACATGTAAGTTTTGAATTTTTATCAACTCCTTTTAAGGGAAAATATACTGGTATTTACCCTATGATAATAAGCACTATTTATATAATCATAACAACACTTATAATAGCTGTACCCATTGGAATATTTTGTGCAATTTACTTAACGGAATATATTAAAGATGGTTTTTTTGTTAAGATTATAAGATTTTCAATAAGATGCCTTACAGGAATACCTTCTATTATTTATGGATTGTTTGGACTTATTTTCTTTGTAACAACTATAAAGCTTCAATATTCAATACTTGCAGGTGCTCTAACTCTTAGCATCATGGTGCTTCCTACTATAATAACCACTACGGAAGAAGCATTAAGGACTGTGCCTATGACATATAAAGAAGCGAGCCTTGCCCTTGGCGCAACTAGGGTTACCACCATATTTAAGATCATACTTCCTTGTGCTATGCCTGGAATTTTAACTGCAGTAATACTTAGCATAGGTAGAATTGTAGGAGAAACTGCAGCAGTATATTTAACAGCAGGAATGGCAAAAAACATTCCTGCCTCGATTATGCAGTCAGGACGAACCCTTGCTGTGCATTTATACTACCTTGCAAATGAAGGTATTTCAATGGATCAATCCTATGCTACAGGAACAGTGCTCATAATCACCATAGCAATTTTAAATTTTTTAGCCTTGATGGTTGCAAAAGTATTTACTAAAAATTCAAAACAAAAATAAACTTTAATATTTAGAATTAGAAAAATGGGAGCTTTAAGGCTTCCATTTTTTGATTATGATGTTTTTATTATATTTAAAACAATATTTTGTAAAAATATAGAAGGATAATTTTGTTATTAATATAATTATTTACTTATAAGTTTAAATAATAGCTTAATTCTAATTTTTGGGAGGCAATTATAGTGAAAAAAACAGGATTAATAAGTAATTTTCTTTCTAAAACTTTAATAGTTACATTAACCTTGATTACATTAGGAATGACAAATAAAGTTAATGTAGAAGGTAAGGTTTTTGAAATTATAGAACAAAAAGTTGCAGTTGGTGATAAGCATAGCCTTGCAATAAAGAAGGATGGTACACTTTGGACATGGGGAGGTAACTATTTTGGACAACTAGGTGATAATACGAAGATTGATAAAAAGACTCCTGTAAAAGTGATGAGCAGTGCAATATCTGTTTATGCTTCAAGTGATACGAGTTTTGTGATTAAAAGTGATAATTCTCTTTGGGCATTTGGATATAATAATGGGAATGTTGGAGATGGTACAGTAGGAATTAGAACTAAGCCTATAAAAATATTAAACGATGTTGTTTCAGTTTTCCCAGGGATAATGGCAACTTTTGCAATAAAACAAGATAAAACTTTATGGGTATGGGGATTTAATTCAGAAGGAGAATTAGGAGATGGTACAAAAGTTAAGAAGCTTAAGCCATTTAAACTTATGGATAATGTTGTTTCTGCAGCTATAGGAATCTTTTATGGATTTGCGGTAAAGACTGATGGTTCTTTATGGGCATGGGGAAATAACGAGCATGGGAATTTAGGAGATGGTACAAAAATAAATAGTACTAAGCCCATTAAAATCATGGATGATGTTTCTTCAGTTTATGCCAATAATTGGAGCAATTTTGCGATAAAGAAAGATGGGACGCTTTGGGCATGGGGAAGGAATAATGATTTTCAATTAGGCGATGGAACGCAAATAGATAAATTAAAGCCTGTAAAAATAATGAGTGATATAGATTTAGTTGTTCCATGTACATATAGTACTTTTGCAATAAAAGAGGATGGTAGTATGTTTGCATGGGGAAGGACAGGAAGCTATAAAATATTAAAAAATTTTACTAATCTAAATGAAAAAATACCTAAGAGAGTTACAGATGATTTTGTAATGGTAAAAGATATATCAAATCATGGTTTAGCAATAAAAAAAGATGGGTCGCTATATGCATGGGGTAAAAACTCAAATGGACAAGTAGGGAATAATAGCATTATAGAGTGTAAATCCTTGGTGAGGATAATGACACAAGGAAGTATAGATGTCAATTTAAAATAATTTGTAAATTTAAAATAATTTAATAATGGATTTGGAAGGTATGGGCATCATAATTTAAGTAATATTTTTCAAATCCAAAAAAACTATTAAAAAAATAAATTGACAAACCATGAAAAATAATATAAAATTGACATTGTGTTTTGATTATATGATTCACTAGCTCAGTCGGTAGAGCACATGACTTTTAATCATGGTGTCCGGGGTTCGATTCCCCGGTGAGTCATTAAGGAGCTTTTGCCAAACTTTAAAAAGCAGGCAAAGCTCCTTTTAAACTTAAAAGTATATTATATAATTAAAAATTTCTATTTTGTATCTTAATTATTTGTTTATTATTTTTAAAATTTGGTAATATTTAGTAATAAATATTTTATTATTAATAGATTATATTTTCTTATTTTCTATTTATTTTTTTTATAGGATAGATTTAATTAAAATATTGTGCTATAAAGAATATATCAATTTCCAGTTTAGTTATAAAAATTTTCAAAGATAAAAAATAAAGACTTTCAAGTATTTTTAGTTAGTATTATACTTTTAGTATGTGAATTAATATTTATAATATTTGTAAATTATTTAAAGCTCATTTACAGGTTGTTAATAAAAATATAAATAAAGAGGTGCAAATTTGAAAGAAATTAAGGTTGCTGTTGTTGGCTTTGGAAGTATTGCTAAAACACATGCTCTTGCTATATATGCTTCAAACTTAAGGATGAATCTTCCATTTAAACTAAAATTGTCTCATATTGTAACATCTAGCCCCGAACTTATAAAAATTGATGGTGTAAAAGCGTGTGCATCCATAGAAGATATTAAAGATCAAGTAAGCATAATAGATATTTGTAACATTAATAAAGCTCATATTGAAACTATTGGAAAAGCTGTGAAGATGAATGTTCCTATTTATTGTGAAAAACCAATAGGAAGCACAGCAATTGAGGCTAAGGAAGCTCATGCAATGGTTGACAAAGCAAAGATTTTAAATGGGGTAGGACTTGTATTTCGTTATATTCCTGCAGTTCATCTTTTAAAAAGAGCAATTGCAGAAAAAAAATTAGGAGATATAATAGCTTTTGAAGCAAGATATTTTCATAATGGTTATCTTTTAGAAGAAAAAAGAGAAAATTGGAAAAGCAAAAAAGAATCTGGCGGAGGAGCGTCCTTAGATCTAGGAATACATATGATAGATATCATAAGGGTACTGTTTGGAGGAGTTAAGGAGATAAATAATGAAAAGAAAATTTATTTTCCTAAGGTTGAGGTAGATGAATATACATATACAAGTTTTAAGATGAAGAGTGGAATAAACGGTACTCTCTTAAGCTCAAGGGTATTTACTTCAAAATCACAGCATCCAGAGTTAAGAGTCTATTGTGAGAAAGGAAGTATGAATTTATTTTTTGAAAACCCTTATTGCTTAGAGCTTATAAATTTTGATGGGACAATTTCCACAGTAAAAGTAAATGATAAATATGAATTTACTAAATATTGTACAAAAGAAGGATCTGGATTTGATTATCATACGGAAATCCATATGGCATCTATTTGTGATTTTGCAAAAAAAGTGTATGATGGGAGTCATTCAGGTTTTGGAGCAGATTTTAAGGATGCATATATAGATCAAATGCTTGTCGAAGGAAATTTGTATTTATCATGATGTGGCAAGAATACTCTGCCTTAATAGGCGGTTAGATGAATTGCCACTATTTTTATAAAAATAGTTTAAATATTATTTCCATAGCGACCTTCTAGCAAAACTTTAAAATTCCTAAATATGATATAATAATTTTAAATAAACTTGTTATCAAGGAAGGGAAATTTTATGAAATTATTTGTATGTATAAAACAAGTTCCTGGAACATCGAAGGTGGATATGGATGAAGAGACAGGGGTGCTTTTAAGAAGCAGCGTTGAAGCAAAGATGAATCCTTATGATCTTTTTGCTATAGAATGTGCTCTTAGAATGAAAGAACAATATGGGGGAGAAGTTACTGTGCTCACCATGGGTCCTCCTCAGGCTGAAGAAGTCATAAAAGAATCTTACATGATGGGAGCAGATTTTGGAGCTTTGATATCAGATAGAGCATTTGCAGGAGCTGATGTGCTTGCAACAAGCTATACCTTAAGTCAGGGAATAAAGCTATTGGGAGAATTTGATATTATTTTATGCGGAAAACAAACCACAGATGGAGATACTGCACAGGTTGGTCCTGAACTTTCAGAGAACTTAGATATACCTCATGTAACTAACGTAATAGATATTTTAGAAGTAGGAGAAACCTCAATTAAAGTAAAAATAGATGTTTCAGATATGATCTTAGTACAGGAAGTAACCTTTCCATGTTTAATTTCAGTAGATAAAGATATCTACACCCCAAGGCTCCCTTCTTATAAAATAAAGATGAATATGAAGGATAGAGAAGTTAAACACATAAGCATTGCAGATTTTTTAGATAAAGATATAAACAGGTATGGGTTAAAAGGTTCACCTACTCAGGTTGAAAAGATATTTAAACCTGTTGATAATGTTGAAAAGATGGTTGTAGAAGGTTTAAGCGAAGATAAAGCTGACTTTATTTTCAAAAAATTAAAGCAGCTTAAAATGATTTAGAGGTGGCCTATGGCAGGAATTATCGTAAATAAACAAGATATAGATGTGAGAGAAGTAGAGAGCATAAAAGAACTTTGTCCATTTTCAGCAATCGATTACGACGGTAAAAAATTTTCTATAAATTCTAATTGCAAAGTGTGCAAACTCTGCATTAAAAATGGACCACAAGGGTTATTTACATTAGAGGAAGAAACTAAAAGTGATATTGATAAAACCATATGGAGAAATATTGCAGTCTACATAGAACAAGTTGAGGGCATAATTCATCCTGTGAGCCTAGAGCTATTAGGCAAAGCAAGGGAGCTTTCTAATAAAATAGGACAAAAAGTATATGGCATATTTATAGGACATGATATTTACAAAAAGGCAGATGAGCTTCTTTATTATGGAATTGATGAAGTGTTTTGTTATGATGCTAAGTGGCTTGAGCATTTTTTAATAGAGCCTTATGCAGATGTGTTTTCAGATTTTATATATAAAAATAAACCTTCTGTTATATTAGTAGGGGCAACACCAATAGGAAGGAGCCTTGCTCCAAGGGTTGCGGCGAGATTTAAAACAGGTCTTACAGCAGATTGCACAGTACTTGATATAAAAGAAAATACAGATTTAATTCAAATAAGACCTGCTTTTGGAGGGAATATTATGGCACAGATAAAGACTCCAAATACTCGCCCTCAGATTGCAACCGTTAGATATAAGATATTCGATGCTCCAAAGAGAAGCGATTTAAAATTTGGAGTCGTTAATTTATGTGAATTAAATGAGGAATGGAAAAATAGCAGGATAACTCAAATTGAGGCATTTAAGAAGCCTAAAAGCCCATCAATTTCAGATGGTGATATAATAGTTGCTATAGGTAGGGGAGTAAAGTCCAAAAAAGATCTTGATATGATAGAGAAACTAGCAGAGCTTTTAAATGCACAGATAGCAGGCTCAAGGCCTATGATTGAATCTGGTATTTTAGATCCAAATAAGCAGATAGGACTTTCAGGAAGAGCTGTTAAACCAAAAGTCATCATAACCCTTGGCGTTTCTGGCTCTGTTCAGTTTAAGGCAGGCATGGGAGGATCAGATTGTATCATAGCCATAAATTCTGATAAAAATGCGCCTATATTTAATTTTTGTCACTACGCAATAATAGGGGATCTGTATGAAATTGTTCCACTTTTAATTAAAAAATTAGAGGAGGGGGATGAATATGACTTACAAAAAGCTTGATTTAAAAGATATAGAATATTTAAAGAGCATCGTTTCAGAAGATAGGGTTTATATTGGAGATGATATAAATGAAGATTTTAGCCATGATGAACTTAGCGAAGTACATAAGTATCCTGATATTGTTATAGAAGCTCTATCTGCAGATGAAGTATCTAAGATTATGAAATATGCGAATGAAAATAAAATACCTGTTGTAGCAAGGGGTTCTGGTACAGGTCTTGTAGGGGGTGCTGTAGCAGTTCATGGAGGTATCCTTATAAGCCTTCAGAAGATGAATAGGATTTTAGAGCTTGATGAGAATAACTTTACTTTGACTCTAGAACCTGGGGTTTTGCTCATGGAAATTGCTGAATATTTAACTGAAAAAGGTCTTTTTTATCCTCCAGACCCTGGTGAAAAGACTGCTACAATTGGAGGAAATATCTCAACAAATGCTGGTGGAATGAGAGCTGTTAAATATGGTGTAACTAGGGATTATGTGCGCTATATTGAGGTTGTTCTTCCAAATGGCGAAATCATAGAGCTTGGAGGAAAGATCGTAAAAAATTCCTCAGGATATAGTTTAAAAGATATAATAGTAGGCTCTGAAGGAACACTTGGGATAGTTACAAAAGCTTCCCTTAAGATACTTCCAATTCCACAAAAATCCATAAGCCTTTTAATTCCTTTTAATGATATAGATGGTGCAATATCTTCTGTTCCGAAGATAATGATGACAAAGACCATGCCCACTGCAGTAGAATTTATGGAAAAACAAGTTATAGTAGACGCTGAGAATTTTTTAGGAAAGAAATTTCCTGATAAATCAGGAGATGCATTTTTGCTCTTATCCTATGACGGGTCATCTAGAGATGAGATAGAAAAAGGTTTTCAAGATGCTGTAGATATTTGTTTTGAAAATGGAGCAATAGATGTATTCTTGGTAGATACTGATGAGAGAAAGGATTCAGTATGGATTGCAAGAGGAGCATTCCTTGAAGCTATAAAAGCATCAACTACTGAGATGGATGAATGTGATGTTGTTGTACCTAAAAATCATGTCGCAGAATTTGTAAACTTTACTTATGATCTTAGCAAAAAATATGATATCAGGATTAAAAACTTTGGCCATGCAGGAGATGGAAATTTGCATGTTTATGTATTAAAGGATGAATTAAAAGATGAAGAGTGGAAGGTTAAGCTTAAAAATGTATTTGATGAATTATATGAAAAGGCTAAGGAGTTTGATGGCAAGGTATCTGGAGAACATGGTATAGGTTATGCAAAGCGCTCTTACTTAAAGACTAGTGAAAGTCCACAGGTCTTAGAGCTTATGAGAGGGATTAAAAAGGTCTTTGACCCTAATAATATTTTAAATCCTGATAAAGTTGTTATGTGAAAATTAAAATAACCGCCTATATTGCAAGCGGTTATTTTTTTTACAAGCCTTCTAATAATTTAATGGCATCCACATAAGCTATCATGCCTTGAGCTACCTTTTTAGCTTCCTTCATTGCAAGAACAACTGTAGCAGGTTTGTGTACTACATCGCCTCCTGCAAAGACACCTTTTCTTGTAGTCATCCCATAAGGTTTATCCTTTGTTATTACATATCCTGATTCGTTTACTTCTATTCCCTTTGTAGTTGATACAATTCTATTAGCTGGACGGGATCCAATTGCGATCAATATTTTATTTGCCTTAAGTATTATCTCATCATCATCTTTTTTCACCTTAAGACCTGTTAATTTTCCAACCTCTCCAACATATTCAATTGGCTCTGCATTCCATATAAAATTAACTCCATCTTTTAATGCGCCTTCATATTCACTTTGAGTTGCAGATATATCCTCTATACCTTTTCTATACACAATGGTAACGTTTTTTACTCCAAATCTCTTTGCTTCTCTAGATGCATCCATAGCTACATTTCCTGCACCAATGACGATTAATTCATCATCTTTATTTACAGGAACTTCTTGTACATCTATTTCATTTTCATTATATAATGTAGCTATGCGCAAAAAATAGCTGGATTGTATAACACCATTTAATTCTTTTTGAGGTATATCAAGTTCCTTTGAAATTGCAGTTCCAGTTCCTATGAAAATAGCATCAAATCCTCTTTGAAACATCTGATCTATAGTTATATCAGGTCCTACCATGCAATTTGTTATAAATGTAACACCTAATTCTTCAATATGCTTTGTTTCTCTTTTTACAACATCTTTTGGAAGTCTAAAGGCAGGTATTCCATAGAGTAAGATACCGCCAGGCTCTTGCTCTGCTTCATAAACTACAACATTAAATCCTTCCCTTGCCATCTCTCCTGCAATTGTAAGTCCAGCAGGACCTGAACCTATGACAGCAACCTTACCTCTATTTTTAGAAGGAATCTTTTCTTTTATAAGGTTCATCTCAGAATCAAAATCTGCGATAAATTGCTCTAATTTGCCTATCTTTATAGGGTTTCCTTTTTTATTTAAAATACAATGACCTTCACATTGCTTCTCATGTGGACACACTCTTCCGCAGACAGCAGGAAGACAAGTTTTTTCAGCTAAGATTGCACGTGCTTGACCTAAATTACCTTTAGATAATTCATTTATAAAACTAGGAATCTCATTTTCTATTGGACATCCATTTTTACAGGTGTGGAATTTGCAATTTAAACATCTCTTTGCTTCTTTTATCGCTTCTTTCATAGTAAACGATCCATCATTATCAAGATTTTGTATATTATCCATTTATCTCACCTTTCGTTATTTTAGGATTAATAATCTTTATAAATTTTTCACATTGACAATCACTAAGATTAATTATTATAGTTTGAGCATATAAATATTACTAAAATGAAATCGATTTAACAAATTTCATAAGAATTGAGTGACAAATTTAATAATAGTTACTGCCGATACTAAAAATTCAACAATATCAAAAATTTACAAATGAAAAATTCAAATCTGCACATCTAAAATCTAACATCAACTAATCTTAATATCAAGGGGGAGAAAAATGAATAGCATTCAAGATGCATTA
>JAVBPQ010000107.1:0-10777 GCA_031549525.1 Clostridiaceae bacterium
GGACTTAAAATATTGTCATTTTCTATGGATGAAATAGCGTTCAGGAGTTGCTCATTGTCGGGAAAATCGAAGAAATTTAGCTTATCCTCAGCCCTAAGCTTTAATATAGGAATCCTCTGAAAATTTTGAAATATATCTATCTCATTTAAATTTTGAATATTATCATTCGCTTTACTATTTTCCAAGGCTTCTTTTTTCTTTTTTTCTTCTCTTACCTCATTTAAAAGTTCTTGAACCATTGGGTCGTTAAAATCTATAGTCAATCCTTTTTCTTCTTCGTAAAATCTTGAATCATTGTTAGTATTCATATTGCTACGCTCCTTTAATTTAAAATTTAGCCCATTATTAAATATCTATTTTAAATATGAAGAAAATATGATAAAATTTATATAGTTTAATTTTTATCAATTAATGATATTTTTTTATCGATAATCAATAAATTATTCTTGACTTTAGGCAGAATTTCAAATACAATTATATAAATAGTTGCTATAGGAGGACTTAACTTAATATGAAAATCATGCTGATTCAACCAAAAATGAATAAACGCCCTATGGACACAAATTTAAAAACTCAAATGGCGCCTTCTTTAGGCTTATTGACAGTTAAAAAAATAACACCTTCTGAACATGAGGTTATAATTGTAAATGAGAATATAGAAAAGATAAATTTTGATGAAGCTGTAGATTTAGTTGGAATAACAGTGACTGTAGATGTTTCAAGCCGTGCAATTTTAATCGCTGATGAGTTTAAAAAAAGGGGCATATCAACAGTTGCGGGCGGAATCCATATTTCAGCTAGTGCTAACAAGTATATAGATAATTTTGATGCAATTTGTATTGGCATGGCAGAGAGGGTTTGGAAAAAGATAATTCAAGATAAGATTAATAATAGATTAAAAAAATTTTATATGGACATGGAAAATATGAAAGGAAGTGAAGTATTTTCCCCTGATTATACGTCTATTGATTATAAGAAGTATTTATATACAAATATAATAACCACTAGCAGAGGGTGTCCTCATAAATGTGATTTTTGTTATAACAGCAATAATGTTTTTAAATATATAAATAGACCTATTGAAGATGTCATCTTAGACATAAAAACTTTAAACACAAAGCACATAATGTTTATAGATGATAATTTTATAGGAAACCCTTCCTGGACTTATGATTTTTTATTAAAAATAAAACCTCTTAATATAACCTGGAGTGCTGCTGTTACTATGAGCATAATAAAATATCCGAATTTACTTGATTTAATGGCAGAAACAGGATGCCAAAGCCTCTTCATAGGGTTTGAATCTATAAATGCTGATTCTTTAAAAAGTGTCCATAAAAATAATAATATTGAAGAATATACAAATGTTATAGAGGAAATTCATAAAAGAGGCATTATGATAAATGCAAGCATGGTATTTGGATTAAATAATGATGATAAAGATATATTTCAGAGAAGCCTTGATTTTCTTGTTAAAAATAAAGTAGAAACATTGACTTCACATATATTGACCCCATACCCAGGTACAGCGTTGTATAGATCCATGTTAAAGGAAAACAAGATAACTGATTTTGACCTTTCACATTATAACACTGCCCATGTGGTGTTTAAGCCTGAAAATATGTCCAAGGAAGAACTTTACAGAGGCTATTTAAATATTTATAAAAAATTTTACTCTTTTAAAAATATACTAAAGAGATTTCCTGAAAACAAAAAACAGTGGAAAGCATATATTTTATTTAATGTCTTTTATAGAAAATTTGGAAAGTTTACAGAGATATTAACAAAGATCATACCTATGAATTATCTAGGAAATCTCTTTATTAAAATTTCATACAAATTTAATAAAAAAGAAGAGAATAAAAATAGGGAGTTATCAGTCTATAAATACTAGATTATGAACCAAAATATAAGGAGGTTAGCCATTGTGAGTAGTAATAAACAAATATATGTAATTTTAACAAGAACCAATACAATTCTTTCTAATTTAATCGGATTTTTTTCAAAAAGTAAATATACACATGCTTCCTTATCCCTTGATAAAAATTTAAATAGCATGTTTAGCTTTGGCCGTAGGCAGACTTTTAATCCATTTATAGGTTGCTTTAGGCGTGAGTGTTTAGATGAAGGCATTTATGCTCTGCATAAAGAACTTCCTGGCATCGTGATAGAGTTAACTGTAACAGATGAAGAATATAAATTAGTATCTGAAATCATAGGTAATTTTGTTACAAACAGCGATAATTATAAGTATAATTACATTGGTTTATTAAATAGTTTTTTTTGCATAGAAACAAACTTTGAAGATAGGTTTCTATGCTCTGAATTTGTTTATTATGTTCTTTATAAAAGTAAGCTTTGCGATCTTGGCATTCCAGGTAATCTCATTAAACCTCAAGATTTATTGAAGGTTAAAGGAAAGGTTTTGTATGAAGGTGATTTAATACAATATAACTATACGATAAAAAGGATGAGAGGTTATGTAGAGGCAATAGCTTAAATATTTAGAAGGATAAAGTAGAAAATTATCAATTGAAAAGTTTAGTAATAATTGTTGCAACAATATTAAAAATATGGTTTCATAGAAGTGAAATGATCTTGATGTATTTTTATGGCAAATAAAAAATGAGGAATTTTATGAAGATATTAGATAAAAATGGTTTGTCTGGATATATTGAAAAAATGCTCTTTATAATTTTAATAGGAGGGCTTATCATAATGATAACCTTGCCTATTACTTTAAAATATATAATCCTCTTTAGTTTTGGAGTTTCTTCTGTGGATATAAAAAGCACATGGTATACTTTTGTGCTCATTTTCTTAGAGATTTCTGGAATTTTTGCAGTATTTATCATACATACAACTTTATTGTTATTTAGAAATATAAACGAAGATAATCCGTTTAGCGGAAAAAGCTGTGAGTATCTAAAAAGGATTTCAATGCTTTGTTTAATTGAAGGCATTCTATATTTAATTAAGATAATATTCTTTAATTCTATCTTTACAATAGTTATCTTTATGATATTCATAATTCTCTGGCTCTTAGCTTTGGTCCTTGCAGAATTATTCAAGAAAGCAAAAGATTATAAAGATGAAAATGATCTTACAATATGAGGTAATAAAATGGCAATTGTAGTTAATATAGATGTGATGATGGCAAAGAGGAAGATAAAACTTCAGGATTTAGCTAAAGAAATTGGAATAACCCAAGCAAACCTTTCAATATTAAAGACAAATAAAGCACGAGCTATAAGATTCTCTACTTTGGAAGATCTTTGCAGAGTATTAAAATGTCAACCAGGGGATATACTTGAATATGTTGAAGATCAATAATTTACATATCTAAACACATAGATTTGTAAGAACCTTATGGAATTTTAAGTGTCTTGTACACTACATTTTTAAATTTCATAAAAATAAAAGAGCAACTATTTTTTAGTAGTTGCTTCTTTAAATTATTCTATAATCTTTGCTTCGAAGCTAAATTTATGGTATAATTATATAAGGTTATTAGTATATACTGTATAAGTTTATTAGTATATACTTCAAACTTAAATTGAATTATTTTGTGTTTTAAATCTAATGGATTGATAACGATTAAATTAAATTCTTAATCAATATTTATTGTCTAATTATGATTTAAGGAATATTTATTTTTATTAAAAATAAGAGGTGATATATTGAAAAGAGTAGTGATACTTGGCGCAGGTTATGCTGGTATTCTCAGTGCAAAAAAATTAGAGAAGAAGATTAAAAAACTTAATATGTCAAAAGAAGTTGAAATTACTCTAATTGATCAAAAGCCATTCCATACTATGCTGACAGAGTTGCATGAAGTAGCTGCCCAAAGAGTAGAAGAGGATAGCATTAAAATCAGTCTTGATAAGGTTTTCGCAGGTAGAAAAGTTAATGTTGTACTTGATAAGATCTTAGAAATCGACTATGAAAAGAAGAAACTGATAGGAAAGTCATCGAGTTACAATTACGATTATTTAGTGTTGGCATCAGGTTCACAGCCTACCTATTTTGGTATTGAAGGAGCAAAGGAAAATTCATTTCCTCTTTGGTCATATGAGGATGCTGTTAAGCTTAGGTCCCATATAACAGAAATGTTTAGACAAGCGGCTTGCGAAACAGATGTTGATAAAAAGCGTGAGCTTTTGACGTTTTTTATTGTTGGCGCAGGTTTTACAGGTGCTGAGATGGCAGGAGAGCTTGCAGAATTAGTACCTTTCCTTTGTGAGCGTTTTGAAATAGATAGAAAATATGTAAGAATTGCTAATGTGGATGTTTTAGATAGACCATGTGCTATATTTCCACCTAATTTATCAAAGAAAGTTGAAAACAGGCTTTTAAAAATGAATGTTGATGTCATGTTAAAAACCAACATCGTAAAAGTTAATAAAGGTAGCATAGATTATAAGAGAAATGATCAAATTAAATCTGAAAGAACGTCAACAGTAATTTGGGCTGCAGGAGTAGAATCATCAGATATTTCAAAAGTATCTTCTCCAAAGATTGGTTCTGCTGCAAGAGGTCGTGTGCAAACTGATGATTTTTTAAGAGCAGTAAATGACCCTTCAGTTTATGTATGCGGCGATAATGTATTTTTTGTTCCAGAAGGTGAAAAACTACCTGTACCCCAAATGGTTGAAAATGGTGAGGCATCTTCTCATATTGTAGCAAATAATCTAGTTGTTGATTTAACAGGTAAGGGAAAACGTGAGGCTTATGCGCCTAAGTTTCACGGCATAATGGTCTGTATAGGCGGGCGTTATGGAGTTGCACATGTAGGATTGCCTGGTAAGTTTTTTTCACTTCCTTCATTTTTAGCAATGTTTGCAAAGCACTTTATAAATATTATTTATTTTATTCAGGTTTTAGGCTGGAATAAAATTGCATCTTATGTATATCATGAATTTTTTACAATAAGAAATAAGAGGAGCTTTGTTGGAGGGCATTTTTCAAATAGATCTCCAAGCTTTATGCTTGTACCTTTGCGGATTTTTTTGGGTTTTTATTGGATATATGAAGGTTACGTTAAAATTTCTGAAGGATGGTTAAAACATCCACGGCTTGAAGAATTTATACTAAATGCAAATCAGTTTTATAAATCAGTATTGGGTAGCACTCAAGCAGGCTCTGATGCTATTTCCTCTGCAACAGCTGAAGTTACTGGAAAGGTAATAATTAATTTTAATATTTTAAATTTAGTGAAGATTATTTTAATTGAAGCAGGAGAATTTGCATTTAAAATTCAAGTTGGATTAGTCGATCTATTTACAAATAATGTTATATTGAAAGTTGCTGGTGTTCGTAATTTCCTTCAAGTGGTGATTGTTATTTCAGAGGTTCTTATTGGCCTTGCATTGATAGCTGGATTATTTACAACTTTATCTTCTCTTTATTCACTTGTACTACAAATGTTATTTTTAACAACTACAGGACTTTATATGTCTACATGGTGGATGATATTTGCAGCAATTGCTATATTGTTTGGAGGAGGAAGGGTATTTAGTCTTGATTACTATGTCATGCCTTTTATAAAATCTAAATGGAAAAAATTAAAATTTGTGAAAAAGTGGTATATCTATAATGATTAATTTACATTATAAATCTGACTTGCCAGAGAGAATTGAATATGAAGATGCGATAAAGCTATCTGAGACATTTTTAAATGATACTTTAAAGCGTGCACATAGAGACATAAACGATATTACATCTTATATTGCAAAAGCAAAGGGGAAAGGTATAAGATCAAAGATGCTTATTGTTTCTTCAATAGGGGAAGACGATCTTGTACCTTTAGATGCCATAAAGGCTGCAGCAGCGATTGAAGTTTTACACCTTGCTACTTTAGTCCATGATGATGTCATCGATGATGCATCTATGCGCCGTGGAATAGAGAGCGTTCAAAGACATTTTGGCAAACGTCAGGCGGTTATATCTGGAGATTATTTGTTTTGTTTATCGTTTTATATTATTTCGGATATTTATAATAGATTTGATAAAGAAAATTATAATAAATTTGCCTCTGAGTTTGCTGATATGATGGGTAAAATTTGCATTGGTGAATTAAATCAATTTAAAAATAATACCAATTTAAGTTTAAAAGTGATGGATTATTTAAAAATAATCTCAGGAAAGACAGCATCTTTGTTTGGGATTTCAACTTATACAGGTTCTATTATTGGAGAATGTCATGATATAGAAAAGAGAATTTTATTAAGGTTTGGACGATATTTAGGAATGATCTTCCAGATTATTGATGATTGTAAAGATTATGAATTTAGCGAAGAGAGGGCAAAGAAATCTGTTAAAAAAGACATTGAACAGGGAGTTGTGACTTTGCCGCTTATCTTATCTATGCTAAAGAATAATGAACTTAAAGCTATTGCTAAAGATGCTATAGTGGATTACTCTAAATCAGAGCTTTTAATTCATGAAGTATTTAAAGCAGGTGGTATACGAGATGCAATCATAATAGCTTCAAAATATTATAAAAAATCTAAAGAACTTTTATTAAAACTTGAAGACACAAAAAAATATAAATTGCTTTTAGATATTTTAAATGAAACAGGGGATATATACCTTAAATTATTAAAGGACGAATAAATTTGATTATAAATTAATTATGGAGGAATTATAATGAAAAAAAATATTATAGCAGTTTTATCAGCAGCTTTACTTGCTGGTATGCTATCAGGATGTTTAACTGAAGAGCCTACTACAACAAATACAACATCTGCCCCAGCACAGACTACTTCTGCGCCAGCGCAGACGACCACCTCTGCACCATCAGCAAATTCTACTGATGCAGTAACTAGTGCATCACCAAAGGAAAGCTCAGACCCAGCAGTAGTTACAAAAGGACTTTCAAAGGATGGATATTGGATATTTGCCATACTTAGCGATGTGACAGTACCTAATGATATTACTGTAGATGGAGAATTCCATGATAAAGGGGAAGCGGCAAATAAAATATATCGTAAGCTTGCTCTCTATGCACAAGATGCTGACCATAATGTAACAGCAGAATATACCCTAACTGTTCCTAAGATGGTTGTAAATTCTCCTAACTTTAGAATCCAAAATGGAACCTTAAAGGGAGATGTATACGTAAATGCTGAAGGCTTTGAACTTGCAAAATCAAAAATAGATGGAAATCTATACTTTGCGACAGAGGAGTTAAAGGGTAAAGCATTATTGACTGAAGGTACAGTTACAGGAAAGACAGATATAGCTTCTCCTGATGCAGTAACCAGTGCATCACCAAAGGAAAGCTCAGATCCAGAGGTAGTTACAAAAGGACTTTCAAAGGATGGATATTGGATATTTGCTATACTTAGTGATGTGACAGTACCTAATGATATTACTGTAGATGGAGAGTTCCATGACAAAGGTGACGCAGCAAATAAAATGTATCGTAAGCTTGCTCTTTATGCGCAAGATGCTGACCACAATGTAACAGCAGAATATACCCTAACTGTTCCTAATATGACTGTAACTTCTCCAAACTTTAGAATCCAAAATGGAACCTTAAAGGGAGATGTATATGTTGAGGCTGAAGGGTTTGAACTTGCAAAGTCAAAAATAGATGGGAACTTATATTTTAAAACACAAGAATTAAAAGATAAAGCATTATTAACTGAAGGTACAGTTACTCAGCAAATAATTGTGGGATATTAATAGGTAAGGTGGGTAATCCCACCTTGTTTTATGGTTAAGGAGTAAATTATGTTTAAAAAATTATTTTGCATTGTGCTGTGTTTTTGCATTTTAATCACTATGGTATCTTGTGATAAAATGATGTCTTTAATAAAACTCCACCCTACTTTTTCAAGATACGAAGCAAATGAAATTGGTCCTTTTGATACTTATATTAGAATCTTAGGGTACACTAAACTTCAAAAAGAATTTACAGAATATTCAGATAAGATCATTGAGAAAATTAAAGAGCTTGATAAATTATATGATATTTATAATGATTATGAAGGTATCAATAACTTAAAGACCATAAATGACAATGCAGGTGTAAAGCCTGTTAAGGTTAGTGAAGATATTATAAATTTATTGAAATTTTCAAAGGATGCCTATAAAAATACCAAAGGTACACTTAATATAGCATTTGGACCTGTATTATCCATATGGCATATATACAGAGAAAGAGGCCTTGAAAATCCTGCACTTGCAGAAGCTCCTTCGATGGAAAGCTTAAAAGAAGCAAATAAAATTACAGATATTGATAAAATAATTATTGATGAGAATGAAAAGACAGTTTTTTTAAGTGAAAAGGGAATGTCCATTGATGTAGGTGCTATTGCAAAGGGTTATGCAGCTCAAGTTGCAATAGATGAGGCAAAATCTTTAGGTTTAATTTCATGCATAATAGATATGGGCGGAAATATCTCAACATTAGGGAAGCCTATGGATAATAACCATGATAGATGGAGCATTGGAGTAAAAAATCCAGATGAAAAATCTAAAGCGGATTCTGATATAATAGACACTGTCTATGTGAACGATATGGCTATTGTGACAAGCGGTATATATCAGCGTTATTATGTTGTAGATAGCGTAAAATATCACCATATTATTGACCCTGCTACCCTAATGCCAGCTAATCGATATAGTGCTGTTACAATAATATGCAAAGATTCAGGAGTGGCTGATATGCTTAGCACAGCTCTTTTTATTTTGTCCTATGAAGAAGCATTTAAATTAGCTGAGAGTTATGAAGCAGCAGTGATGTGGGTCAATCTTGATGGGAGTATAAAGACAAATAAAGCATATGATGAGATTTCAAAGAAATATGGAAATTATTCTGCAACTGATAAAGTAGGAGCCTAACCATTAATTGATTAGACTTCTACTCGATTAATTTAAAGTTTACACAACATTTTCTACTGCATAATCAAAGACTTCACGGATATGACTCTTGCACAAATTTGCAAAATATGTGCGGATTTCTGAGCTTTGTCCATAAGCAATTTGCAAAACATATCCTTTTAGCTCGTTCAAATCTTGTTTAAGATCTGTTGAATAATTTGGATATGCATTTCTCACATTTATCTCATATTTATGAAGTTTGTGCGCCATACCAAGTAGCTCTTGGCTATTAAATTCATCTACATGTAAAAGTTTTTCTAAAAGCAAAAGAAAATCATTATCTAGTACTTTAAGTGGTATAGTATCATCCTTTAGTGCTTTAAAAAAAGATTTTATATCTTTATTTATAACTATATTCAATATTCGAGTTTCTTCATCTGGTATCCATGCTGGATTATCTTTTATCAGTTCTTGCAATTTAATTGTGGAAGATTTTTTATAAATATCTATTAGAGTTCCTTTAGCTTTTACAGCACTAAGGGCAATTGGTAATATCAATTCATTGGTATTGTAATTTAGTTCATTAAAGATGATGATATCAAAATCTTCTTCAAAAATAGGTATATCTAAACCTGAATAAGTTAAAATATGGTTTTTAGGATGGAATGCATCTGATATTTTTTTTAAACATTCAAATAAACTTTTATTTTCTCCAATGATTGCAATGCTCCTTGGGCGGTATCCTTGCATAAATATTTGTATACATAATGCACATAATAGCATCTTTGCTTCATGACTGATAACTTTTTCGAAATCTTCTATTGTATTAATAGAATGAATATATTTTGGAATTGTAAGTGTTTCTTGTGAAATGCTATGCAATGGTATGGATGAAAAATTTGAGGTAAGAATTCCATAATCTAAAATGGTAACTTGTTTATTTTCATTGTCAGCATAAAAGGAGTTTTTAATCAATATTCCCATATTATTCCTCCTGTGATTCAAATAAAAGAAAATGAATTTTTCGAATTATAAGATCTGAATCGAAATTTCGTTTTGCATTATCTATACTGTGCTCAATATATTCATTGCTTGATTGAACTTCTGCACAAGCCTTAAGTAAAGCATTCTGCAAAGCTGGCACATCTCTTATTGGAAAAACAGTACCACAAGCTCCATTATCAACTATATCTTCTGCTGCATCAATGCTGGATGTTACAATATAACAACCATGAAAAAGGGCTTCTACCACCACATTTGGTGTACCCTCACATACGGAAGTCATAACGAAAATCTTTGTCCTCTGATATTCAGCATATAAATCTTCCTTTGATTCAATTAAACCTGGAAAAGAGACTTTATTGCGTAAGATAGGATATTTTGAAAAATATTCTGCAATATAGGGCTCGAAACTTGGATCTATAGGACCAACCAAGCGAAGGGTCCAATCAGGAATCATCATATGAATAGCTGCAAATGCTTCAAGCAATAAATGATTTGCTTTTGCATATGATCCGATCCGTGCTACAGTCAGAATAATGTTTTCCTTTTTTTCAGGACTAATATGGATTTCTTTTAAACTTGCGTTAAAAAAAGGATTGGAAATATACTCGATACTCCAAAAAGGCCATTTCTTATTTAAAAAACGTTGCATTTTTCGATTGGATGTAGCAATTACATCGCAATGATCTAAAAACTGCATAAATTCGGGGTTAGCCCATAGAAGTCGATCCATCCAAAAAGAATTAGCATCTAAACCTATATAGATTTTACCATCAGGCCGCAAGCTTCGATAGGGTTTTACAATAGAATAATATGCAGGATATGGACCAGTCAGTATAAGGAGGTCCATCTTCTCATAATGCAATTTTATATAATCTATAAGCTTATTTTCATAGGGCTGATTATTTTGTGGTAGAAACTCCATATCAATTCCTGGTAAATATTT
>JAVBPQ010000109.1:0-33487 GCA_031549525.1 Clostridiaceae bacterium
AATTAATAGATAATTTTATAACTAAATTTTTTTAATGGTAAAATAAGAACCTATGTAAGCCCAAATCTGGGTTTTCTGAAAGATGTATTTAAAGTAGAACAAAATAGAATAACCATTAGTAAAATTTAGTTAATTTATTAAAAAAAGAGACTATTTTATAGTGTAAACATATGAAGATAGAAAAATTTTAAGAACTCTAATGGTTTAGATGAAGAAATTTAGAGCTTCTTGAACCATTTCATCTCTAAAATTTGTTTCTATAATAATTGCATCATCTTTTTTATTTTCATTACTCATAAATATCCCCTTTAATATTTTATTAGTATATTTCTATTGCTCTTAGACTTAAAAAATTACAAAAAAATTACCGAGATAAAAATTCCTAGCGAAAATTCTTTATAATATAAATAATTATGAAGATCGTTGTTTAGCTTAAACTAAATAAATTGACAATCATAAAGAAAAGCATGTAGAATTATTTTACAAGCTTTTCTTCTAGGAGGTTTTTTAGATGTTTGAAAATATGTTTTTAAGCAAAGAAGAAAGAGAAAAAAATTTTGAAGAATATCAAAAAAGATTGTTTCCTCTTGGTATAAAACAGCGTGATTTAGCTCTCTTAGCCATCAGAGACTTAGTTTCTAAAAAAATACGAGATGAGGAGTTATTGTTTTATTTTATAGTTTCTAAGCAAAAATATATGGAAAATAATGAGCTTTCTAAAATATACAAATACCTTAAAAATAGAGGAATATTTAATGAAGATGAAATAAAAAATATACTCTCTTTAGTGATTTTAGATCATAATACAACATCTCTTGATTCTTATCCTACAAGAGATATTATATCTAAGAGAGCATCCTTACTTAAAATTTAAATATTTAGTTTTTAAGAAAATACTATTTAGATAATAAATAAATAATTATCTGTCCTATTTTTCTCATAAATGATTGACAAAACAATTTATATTTAAAAAGTAGATATATTCTTTTAAACTTCCCTGCATTTTTTAATGAAATAAATGACTTCACAATATCAAGATTATACAAACTAAGCTTAGTCTCAAAATTATTAAAAAAAGCTAGTGCCTGTTTATTAGTTAATATCATCTTATTTCCACTTAAAATAGATTTTATAAATTGTGGTATTATATATTTTAAGCTCCTAGCATTTTTTGCACCAACTTGATTATTTTCATGCTGGCGATATTTAATGGTAGAATAATCTATATATATTATTTTGCCAAAGGCAGCAGCGCAAAGACCAAGCCACCAATCATGCATTAAAATATCTGATATATCCTCTGCTAAAGCAAGCTCTAAAAGTTTTCTGTTAAAAAAAACAGTGCACCCTGTAATATTATTTTGAACTAGTAAATAATTCAACTTGTTTTTATAAGGATCTAAATTTTGATAGTGAATAAATGATTTTGAAATAATTTCTAATTTATCATTTACAATTTCAAGATCTGTATGAATAAGCAGTGGTATATTTTTTCTATCATCTTCTGCGATTTCATGGATTTTATTTATAGATTTTTCTATCTTATCAGGGAGCCATATATCATCTTGGTCACAAAACATAAAATAATCGCCCTGAAAATCTTTATAAGACATTAGTGCAAAAAAGTTATTTTTTGCACTATTAGATGGTATATCAGATTTAATAAAGTATATTTTTTCTTTATAATTTTCAACATATTCTAATATTATTTGTCTTGTTAAGTCTAAAGAGCAATCATCCCTTATATATATTTTAAAATCTCTATAGCTTTGATTTAAGATGGAGTCAAGCTGTGATCTTAAATATGGTTCACCATGATATGTAGCAAGTAAAATATTAACCATTAAATTCTCCTAGATCTCTTATTCCACTTTCTATTATATTTTAAAAAAGATTTGATAATTATAAATTTATATTTTAAGCTTTTAGCACTTGCTCTTTCCCACATGTGCAAAACAGATTCATTTGGATAATATTCTGTAGAGCTTACTTCATTTACCCTTCGTGTAAGATCTGCATCTTCAAAATACATAAAAAAATCTTCATCAAAACCACCAAGCTTTTTAAATAATTCTGTTCTTATAAATAAAAAACATCCAGAAGCAGATTGAATTTTAGTAGGTTCTGATAAATCTATATCTGCCATTTCATATTCTTCTCTATATGTCGCAAATATTTTAAATGGAATATTTCTTGCAATGACAGCTCTCCAAGTAGGGCATCTTTTACCTGTGATTTGAATATCACCATTTGGCAAGATCACTTGAGGGGTGACCATACCAACCTGCTTATTTTCATCAAGATAATTTGCTAAATTAGTGAGTATATCATTGGTTATTAAAATATCTGGATTTATTATTGCATGATATTGTGAATTTAGATAGGGTATAACAGTGTTATGGCCATGCCCAAATCCTTTATTTATTTTATTTTCGATAATATCTATTTGAGGGAATTTTTCTCTTATGATATGTACAGTATTATCAGTTGAATTGTTATCTACAATATATAAATTTAAAATTACTCCTTTTGTATATTTTAATATGGATTCAATGGTTTGTATAACCTTATAATTATCATTGAATGTGACTATGCTTGCTGAAATAACAGCGTTTTTCATTAGATACCTCTAGTCAATTTTGATTTCGCTTAAGTAACGCTCTAGTGCATCTTGCCAAGGTGGTAAACATATAAAACCATTATCAATCAATGATTTTTTTGATAACCTAGAGTTAAGGGGTCTTTTTGCTTTTGTAACATATTCAGCAGTTGATATAGGATTGACCTTCATATTTATGTTGCTTTTTTTAAAAATTTCACGACAAAATTCATACCAGCTGCAGAATCCTTCATTGGTAGCATGATAAATGCCATATTTTTCAGTTTGTATCATATCTACAACCAATTTTGCAAGATCACTTGTATATGTAGGAGAGCCTATTTGGTCATTTATAATATTTAAAGAATCTCTTTCTTTACTAAGCTTTAACATGGTATTTATAAAGTTGTTTCCATTCTTACCAAATACCCAGGATATGCGTATTATAAAATAATTTTCTAAAGCTTTTGTAACTTCTTTTTCTCCAAGATATTTTGTGTAACCATAATAATTTATTGGATTTGGTATGTCATCTGTTTCAAATGGAGCATCACCATTTCCATCAAAAACATAATCAGTGCTGAAATACATGAGCCTTGCATGAATTTTAGAACAAGCCTCTGCAATATATGAAGTTCCTAAAACATTTACGCTATGGCAGATTTCTTTATGATCTTCAGCTTTATCTACAGCAGTATATGCAGCGCAATGTATTACAGCTGTTGGTGAGTATTTTTTTATATAACTTTGAACTTCCTCTTTAGAAGTTAAGTCAAAATCATCTATATCTACACCTATGCATTCAATTGATTGGTGGTCTAATAGCTTTACTACGTCATATCCTAATTGTCCTTTTACACCTGTAACAAGTATTTTCATAAAAACCTCCAAGATTTAGAAATTATCTATTTAAATACATAGAATCATAATAATTTCTATATTCGCCTTTAAGAATTTTTTCAAGCCAAGACTTATTCTCTAAATACCATTTTATAGTTAATTTAATACCTTCTTCAAAGGTATATTCTGGCTCCCAATTAAGATCTGTGTTGATTTTTGAATTATCTATGGCATATCTCATATCATGACCAGGTCTATCTTTAACAAAGGTAATGAGGTCTTCAGGTTTATTTAATTCTTTTAATATCGTTTTTACAACTTCAAGATTTGTTTTTTCATTGTGACCACCTATATTGTATATTTCGCCAATCTTTCCATTATGAATAATTACATCGATTGCGCTGCAATGATCTTCAACGAATAACCAATCCCTTATGTTTTCTCCTTTGCCATATACAGGGAGAGATTCATCATTTAATGCTCTAGATATCATAAGAGGGATGAGCTTTTCAGGAAATTGATAAGGACCATAATTGTTTGAACAGCGAGATATGGTAATTGGTAAGCCATATGTTCTAAAATAAGCATATGTTAAAAGATCAGATGCAGCTTTTGATGCGGAATAAGGGGATGAAGCATGTATTGGTGTGGTTTCTGTAAAAAATAAATCTTTTCTATCTATGGGAAGATCACCATAAACTTCGTCAGTTGATACTTGATGATATCTCTTTATATTTATCCTGCGGCTTGCATCTAATAATACCTGAGTGCCTAGTATATTTGTCTTTAAAAATATCTCAGGATCAGTTATGGATCTATCAACATGAGATTCTGCTGCAAAGTTTACTACCATATCAAATTTTTCATGTTCAAATAAATTATATATATACTCTCTGTCAGCAATATCTCCTTTAAAAAATGTAAAGTTATCTGACTTTAATGCCTCATTTAACGTATCATAATTTCCAGCATAAGTTAAATTATCTAGGCAGACTAGTTTATACTTGGGATATTTATTTAACATATAGTATATAAAATTTGAGCCAATAAATCCAGCACCACCTGTTACTAGTAATTTCATTAAATCACCTCTATATAAAATTTATATCTGAATCTCTTAAGAAAGGAGCATTTTTATCTTTATCTGATAAAATAGGATCTTTAATCCACCAGTCTATGTTTAATTCGTCATCATCAAATCTTATAGACCTATCGCATTCTTTGTTGTAAAATTCATCTACTTTATATTCCACTTCCACATCATCTGTTAGAGTGAGAAATGCATGAGCAAAGCCCTTTGGAATAAGTAACTGCTTTTTATTTGATGAGGAAAGCTCTATGGCAAACCATTTTTTATATGTAGGAGAGTTTTTTCTAAGATCGATAGCTACATCCTGTACAGAACCCTTAGTACATCTAAAGAGCTTAGTTTGTGCAAAAGGATTATTTTGAAAATGTAGACCTCTTAAAATTCCTCTGTCTTTTGAAAAGGAATGGTTATCTTGGACAAATGTTATATCTATGTCATTTTCCTTTAGGTATTTTGAAGAATATGTTTCCATAAACCATCCTCTGTTATCTTCAAATACATTTGGCTCAATTATAAATAATCCCTTGATGAAAGTTTTTGTTATTGGCATTTCATCACCTCTTTTAATAATATATTTTACCTTCTGCTACTTTTTTAAGATGAGTTCCATAAGGAGAGTTACCATATTTTTGAGATATTTCAATAAGCTTCTCAGCTGTAATCCATCCCTTTTTAAAGGATATTTCTTCTGGTGCTGATACTTTTAAACCTTGCCTTACTTCTATCATGCGGACGAACTCTGAGGCGTTTAACAGGGAGTCCATGGTACCTGTATCAAGCCATGCATATCCTCTTCCAAGAAGTTTAACATCTAACTTTCCTTGTTTTAAATATATGCTGTTTAAATCAGTTATTTCAAGTTCTCCTCTTTGGCTTTTAGTAAGCGACTTTGCATATTCTGCAACTTTATTGTCATAAAAATAAAGACCAGTTATAGCATAGTTAGATTTTGGATTTTTAGGCTTTTCTTCAATAGATAATACTCTGCCTTTACTATCAAATTCCACAACTCCAAAACGCTCTGGGTCTTCCACGTAATAACCAAATATTGTAGCTCTTGTTTTATTAGATGCTACTTCGTTTAATACTTTTCCAAATCCATTTCCATAAAAAATATTATCTCCTAGTATCATAGCACAGCTATCATCTCCTATGAACTCTTCACCTATTATAAAAGCTTGAGCGAGTCCATCAGGGGAAGGTTGCACTTTGTAGGAGAGCTTTATGCCAAATTCATCACCATCTCCTAATAATTTTTTAAAATTGGGTATATCTAAAGGGGTTGATATTATCAATATTTCTCTTATACCTGCTAGCATTAAAGTAGATAAAGGGTAGTAGATCATTGGTTTATCATACACAGGTAAGAGCTGTTTACTGGTAACAATGGTGAGAGGATAAAGTCTAGTACCAGTACCCCCTGCTAAAATAATACCTTTCATTAATAAATACCTCCAAAAGAATTAAATAAGTTATTTGTCATATTTTAATTTTTTGTCGCAATTTTCATTATCCTCATTTTTTTCTTTGCCGTCTACCACATCTTCTTTTTTAAAAACTTTGAAAATAGTATAGAACATGATTTTAATATCTAACCAAGGAGAAATATGATCAAGATATTCCTTATCATATTTTACTTTTTCATCTACAGAAATTTTATCTCTTCCATTTATTTGTGCAAGGCCTGTAAGTCCAGGCGATATTGAATATACACCTGCTTTTATACGTTTATTGATGAGTTCAATTTCGCTTTCGATAACTGGCCTTGGGCCAACCACAGACATATCACCTTTTAGAATATTAAAGACTTGTGGAAATTCATCTATGCTTGTTTTTCTTAATATTTTACCTAATTTTGTAATATATTTATCAGAATCTTCCAGTAAAGATGTTGCAAGATTTGGTGTTGATGTAAGCATAGTTCTAAATTTATATATTTTAAATGGTTTTGCATTTTTTCCAATTCTAGTTTGTATAAAAAAGATTGAGCCCTTATCATATGCTTTAATTAATAAAGCAACTATTAACATTACAGGAAATGTTATTATAAAAAATATTGATGCACATACAATGTCAACACATCTTTTTAAAAACGCCTTATACATAAATAACCTCCACATTAGTATCGAAAAAAGATTTGTGGTTAAAAGGCAAGTTGAAATATATAAATAGATACTTATGTATATTATGTACCTATTAATTGACTTTTAAAATTTTTTAAATATAAAAGTTACAATATTAAGTAAATATTACAATAAAAATGAAGATTATCAATCATATTTAAGTGTACACTATTTTTAAATATTTTAATAGTTTATTTATGATAATTTATCAACATTATATTTAGTTTTTAACTATATTAATTTAATAATATGATTTAATCAATCAATTTATAATGTTTTTTCCAATCAATATATAATAAAATTGAAAATATTATTAAAAATAAACATGTAAATACAAAAGCAATAGGTAGTATAAAGTCATTGTTTGTGATCTTATCTGGTAAATAACCAAGTGCCATAGAAAAGGAGTTATGAGCTATGTGGCATACTATTGTGATTATGAGGGAATTAAATTTTTCTCTAAAAATACCATAGGTTATGCCTAATATAAACGCATATATTCCTTGGACCATATTAAGATGCATAATGCCAAAGAAAATTGCTTGTAGTATTATTGCAATTAAGGAGTTTGTGCTTTCTTTAAACTCGTAGAATATGAGGCCTCTTGTAATTATTTCCTCCATGATAGGGCCCATAATACAAACATATATTATAGAAAACAATAAAGAGCCATTGAACATTTCATTAAATGTATCTTGAATTTCATTAAATGATGGAAATATCTTAGTAAGGTTATCTGCAATAACAGCAATTAAAGGATAAAAACATATACTAAAACCTATACATAGCAAAAAGGTGGACATTTTAATCCTATTTAAATTTAACATTTTTAAAAAGTTTTTGCCTCTTAATGCTGTTATAAGCCAAAATGCCAGAAAAGTACATATTATGGAAAATGGCAATGAATACATAAATGCATCTATTGATAATTTTAACACCATGCTCTCATCAGTTAAGATGTCTATACTATAACCATTAAGGATTATAATCGAAATCATAAATATAATGGCGAGTATAACTTGCAATATCAAATATAATCCAATATAAGATAGTGATAGTAAAAATGATTTTATAAATTTCAATATAAATCACCTCTTTAAATTTGTTCTTTAAAAAAGACTTATTGTATAAGTATAGTAAAACAAATACCATAAGTCTATAAAAATATATTTAATAAAATCCTTGCCTTTGAAATTTAAGGGATAAGGTTATAAATATGATTACAATACTAAAGAGCAGTATTATATCATCATGTTTTAAAAATATATTATCCTTATAAGCTGTTTTTAATAAGTATTCCCAAACAACATTAAAACATCTCTTTATATTGTCCTTTTCTATATTTTCTGCTCTGTCATAAGGTGTATGATAAGTATCCGATCTTGAATCAGCTAAAGTTATAGCATCTATTCCTTTTGATATAAATGAGGAATGGTCATTTGAATCATCAAAACCTACTGTAAAATCAATACCTTCTTCTGTCAAAATTGTTGAAAAATCTTTAATAAGTTGTTTGTCTGCTGTATCATCTTTACCACCTATGATATTTATTTGTGATTTTTTTTCACCTCCTATTGTGCTAAAATTGATGACTGTAGAATTTTCTATGATGTTCATATTTTTTTCAACAAAATCCTTAGAACCAAGAAGTCCAAATTCTTCCGCATTAAAAGATACGAAAGCTATATCTTGTATAGGGGGAGGAAGTCTCTTTAAAAATTTTGAAAGCTCTAAAATAAAAGCAGTACCTGATGCTCCATCTAAAGCTCCAGAGTAAATATCACCTAAAAGATTTTCTCCCAAATAATCAAAATGAGATGTGAATATTATTTTTTTGTTTTTTGAAAGACCGTTTATTTTACTAGATAAATTATTAACAGTAGTTTGCCTTATTTCATATGGTATTTTAATTGTAAGCGACATACCTTCACTTAAGCATTTTTTTACATCTAAAAGTGTGTCTTTAGTCACAAATATTAAAAGTGCGCAATCTGAATTTTCTATAAATGAGCTTCTAAATTTATCATTGGGATCATGTTCATAAAGTATTACAACCCCATTTTTAGTGCTTAGATGAAGAGATTTCTCTTGATTTTTTAAAGTGTTTTCCATAGTAAATTTTGCTTCATTGACTTTAAAATTTATAAAATCTTCTTTAAAATCAATACCATACTTAAAAGTTCTATGAATTTCATCAAATCCATTTCTCAATTGTAAAAAAGGCTTGTTGCTTAATTTGTTTGGATAATTGACTATAAAGTTATCCTTATAGTTTTCTGTAAAAGGTGATAGATTAAACCAAGCAAAATATTTTTCTATATAATCTTCTATTGCTTCATTTTCTTTGGTTCCACACAATCTTCCCTTATATGTATCAGAAGATAAATTTTCTATGTGCTGCATCACATTATTAATATTAAACCTGTCTTTATAATTAAAGTACAGCGTTGAAATATGTAAAGAACATAATGATATTATAAGTATGATACAGCTTATAAGATCTTTCATAAAACCTCCTACTCCAGTCTATTCTATAAAATTTATATGATAATGTGAAATTTTATATGTTATAATTTATGTTGTTGGAGGAGATAGTGGGATGAAAATAAACGAAAAATTAAGTAAAGAGCTCAATATTACATTAAATCAAGTGAATAATGTAATTGATTTAATGGATCAAGGCAACACAGTGCCATTTATAGCTAGATATAGAAAAGAAGTAACAGGCGGTATGGATGATACTCAATTGAGATTATTTAGTGAAAGACTTACATATATGCGCAATTTAGAAGATAGAAAAGAGACTGTTATAAAGACTATAAGTGATGCAGGTAAATTGACGGATGAATTAAAGAATTCTATAGATAATGCAGAGACCTTGACAGAAGTTGAGGATTTATATAGACCATATAAGCCTAAAAAGAGGACAAAAGCTACTATTGCAATTGAAAAAGGACTTAAGCCTTTAGCAGATTGTATAATTTCGGGTATCTTAAGTATAGATGCTAAAGAAGAGGCAGCTAAATACATAAATGAAGAAAAGGGAGTTTTAACAGTTGATTTAGCCCTAGAAGGTGCATGCAATATTTTGGCAGAGATGATTTCAGAAGATGCATGGCTTAGGAAATGGATGAGAGACTTTTTGAAAAATACATCATTTATTGAGGTATCAGGAGAAAGTAAAGAGCCTACACCTTATGAAATGTATTATGACTATAAAGAAAGGGTAAAGAATATACCAGGTCATAGAGTACTTGCCATCAACAGAGGAGAAGATGAGGACGTTTTAAAAGTAAAGATATCGTGCAATATGGAAGAAATTAAAGAAAAGATGAAGGAAAAGTACATTAAAAATAATGAATTTACTGATAATTATATTTTATCAAGTATAGATGATGCATTAAAGAGATTAATATATCCATCAGTTGAGAGGGAAGTGAGGAATGAACTTACTGAGATGGCTGAAGAAGGTGCTGTAAAGATATTTAAAGAGAATTTAAAAGCTCTTTTAATGCAACCTCCTATAAAAGGGAAAACAGTTTTAGGGTATGACCCTGGTTTTAGAACTGGATGTAAGATTGCGGTGCTTGATTTTACAGGGAAGCTTTTGGATATTGCGACTATATATCCTACTGTGCCTCAAAACGATGTGGATGGAGCTATAAAGATATTAAAAAAGCTTATATATAAACATAATGTTGAATTGATATCTTTAGGAAATGGTACTGCAAGCAGAGAATCAGAGCTTGTATTAGATAAGCTCATAAAGGAAGTGTACGATGAAAAGAAGATAAAGCTTAGTTATATAGTTGTTTCTGAATCAGGAGCATCTGTATATTCAGCATCAGAACTTGCATCTAAAGAATATCCAGATATAGATGTATCCATAAGAGGAGCGATATCCATTGGCAGGAGAATTCAAGATCCTTTAGCTGAGCTTGTAAAAATAGACACTAAATCCATTGGTGTAGGGCAATATCAGCACGATATAAATCCCAAAATGCTTGATGAATCACTAAAGGGTGTTGTAGAAAACTGTGTTAATTCCGTTGGAGTGGATTTAAATACTGCAACCCCATCCTTATTAAATTATATTGCAGGCATAAATTCATCAATTTCGGAGAACATAGTATCATATAGAAATGAAAATGGCATGTTTAAGAGCAGAAATGAATTATTGAAAGTAAAGAGATTAGGTCCTAAAGTTTTTGAACAATGTGCAGGCTTTTTAAGGGTTCCAGAGAGCAAGGAAATACTTGATAATACGGCTGTTCATCCTGAATCTTATAAAAAGGCTAGAGAGCTTTTAAATATGTTAGGATACAATTATAGTGAATTAAAGCATGGAGAACTCCGTGGAATAGATAAGGGATTTGATGAAAAAAAATATTCAGAATTATCACAAAAGTTAAATGTAGGAGTACCTACCTTAAAAGATATAATTAAAGAAATAATGAAACCAGGAAGGGATCCAAGAGAAGATTTGCCAAAACCCATATTTAAAACAGGAGTATTAGATATTTCTCATTTAAAATCTGGAATGAGATTGCAAGGGACTGTGAGAAATGTGGCAGATTTTGGAGCTTTTGTTGATATTGGGGTTCATCAGGATGGGCTTATACATGTAAGCCAATTATCATCAAGGTTTGTTAAGCATCCATTAGATGTTGTAAAGGTTGGTGACATTGTGGAAGTTGAAGTTTTAGAAGTGGATGAAAAAAGAAAGAGAATTGCTCTTTCTATGAGGTTTTGATTTTTTAAAATACATGATTCTTGTTTTTTAAAAGGATTAGGTGTATTATTTAAACGTAAAAATTAATTGAATTTTTTATCAAGAGGTGGACAATGAGAACAATAGGTACACAAGCAAAGGGCATAAGGCTCCCTGTCATAGTTGAAGGAGATGATCTTGCAACTGTTGTGGTGGATTCTGTACTTAATTCATCAAAAAATGAAAATTTTTCTATAAATGATAATGATATAATTGCCATAACAGAAGCAGTGGTTGCAAGAGCTCAAGGGAATTATGTAACCGTTGATGAAATTGTAATTGATCTTAAAAACCATTTTAATGGTGAAGCTTTAGGACTCGTCTTTCCAATACTTAGCCGAAATAGATTTTCAATCATATTAAAGGCTATATCTAAAGCTAGCCAAAAGGTATATGTGCAATTAAGCTATCCTTCCGATGAGGTTGGAAATCATATTATAACTTTAGATCAGATTGATGAAAAAAACATCGATCCATACAAAGATAACTATGACGAAAAGGGTTTTAGGGATATATTTGGCAAAGATACAATTCATAGATTTACAAAAATTGATTATATAGAGTTTTATAAATCTTTAGGTGATAATATTGAGATAATATTTTCAAATGACCCTAGATATATCTTAAACTTCTCTAAAAATGTCATCGCATGTGATATACATTCAAGAAAGAGGACTAAGAGGATTTTAAAAGGCTTTAAAGATGTAAAGGTTATAGGTCTTGATGACATTATGAATTCTTCAATAAATGGAAGTGGATATAATGAGGATTATGGGCTTTTAGGATCAAATAAAGCATCAGAAGATAGGCTTAAACTATTTCCTAGAGATTGTTATGCATTTGTAAACAATGTAAAAGATAAAATAGATAAATTAACAGGTAAAAATATAAACGTTATGATCTATGGAGATGGAGCATTTAAAGATCCTGTAGGGAAGATATGGGAATTTGCTGATCCCGTAGTTTCACCTGCATATACTGATGGTTTAAATGGTACACCAAATGAATTAAAATTAAAATACCTTGCAGATACTAAGTTTAATGGTTTAAAAGGGGAAGAATTAAATCATGCTTTGACTTCATACATAAAAGAGAAGGATGTTTTAGTAAAGGATGATATGGAATCAGAAGGTACAACTCCAAGGCAGATTACTGACCTTGTAGGAAGTTTATGTGATCTAATAAGCGGAAGTGGTGATAAAGGTACACCAGTAGTGCTAGTACAAGGTTATTTTGATAACTATTCTAACGAGTAATATATTTTTATCATATTTTAATAATTTTCCCACTTGTTTTAAAAATAAGTGGGAAAATTATTAATGTTTGCAAAATAAGCTTAAACAAAATATCTTAATATGATGTTATTGAATAAATATTTTCTATATTGTATACTTAATTTAAACATAACTTTATTTAAAAATTTTTTAATAGAGTAGTTATTTTTTTTAAAAGTTTTATATGTAATATTTTTACATTGGATATAAAGCTTTCTTTTGAACTTTTAATTTTAATCAAACAGAGAGTTTTTTATCATATATTGTTTATAATATATTTAGGGAGGTGATGGTTTGCAGAATTTTATAAAGATTTACATGAAACAACATGTAGGTGCTCCTTCAAGGCCTATTGTAAGTGTAGGTCAAAAGCTTAAAAAAGGTGAGTTAATTGCTACTTTTGAAGGATTAGGAGCATATATTCATTCTAGCGTATATGGAGAGGTCTTAGAAGTAAATAATGAATTTGTAAAGATTACACTAGATGAAATTCAAGAGGAAGAATATGTAAAAATTAAAGAAACAGATAATTATTTAGAAACTATAAAAGAAGCAGGAATAGTGGGTGCTGGTGGTGCAGGCTTTCCGGCCCATGTGAAATATAATGTGGATTTAAAAGGTGGCTTTGTCATATTAAATGCTGCAGAATGCGAACCTATTTTAGCCCATAACATGAAAGTACTCCTTGAAAATCCTGATAAAATTGTAAGGGGTATAAAGTATGCAATGGAAATCACAAAAGCAAATAAAGGTTATATTGCAATAAAACCAAAGCATATTGATGAAATAGTTGCTCTTTTAAAAGCTATCAAAAATGAGCCTAATATTAAAATAAAGTTTTTACAAGATATGTATCCAAGTGGTGATGAAAGAGTAATTATTAGAGAAGTTTTAGGAGTAGAGCTTGAGCCAGGTCAATTGCCTATTTCTGTAAATGCTTTAGTATCTAATGTAGAGACCATAAAGAGGATAGTGGAAGCTATTGAATGTAGAAAACCTGTAATTGCAAAGGATTTCACTGTAGGTGGAAGGCTTAACTATACTCAAGAGAGAGCAAAAGTTTATTTAGATGAACCTATAGGTATGCCTGTGAGTTACTATATCGAAGATTGTGGAGGGTATGTAAATCCTCATGGCGAAATAGTCCTTGGAGGACCATTTACAGGAAAACGTGGGATGGAAGAATCAACTATAACAAAGGTTTTAGGTGGAATATTTGTTTCGATGCCAGCAATAAAGAATTCAAAAAAATTTGGCATATTAGCATGTGAATGCGGTGCTATGGAAGAGCGCCTGAGAGAGATTGTATCTTCTATGGAAGGTGATATTGTAGCAGAAGAAAAATGTAAACGTATGACAGAAGTTAATGGGAGATTTAGATGTGAAAAGCCTGGTTGTTGCCCTGGACAGGCGGAAAAGGTTTTAAAGCTTAGATCAAAAGGCGCCCAAGCTATTTTAATAGGCACATGTGAAGAGTGAACTAATACTGTCATGGAAGTTGCTCCTAGGTTAGGAGTTTTAGTTTACCATTCTACTGATAATATATTAAGAGCTACAGGTCATAGGTTATATAGGAGAATAAAGTAATTTTAGATTTAAATAAAATCATAATTTTATTTAAAATAAATTTTTAAAATTAATAAAGGAGGAAGCAGTCATGTCGATTACCATTGAAACAGCTAAAGCCCATGCTAAGGATCCTGCAGTGACATGTTGCAGATTTGAAGCTGGTAGCATCATTGAACCATCAAATTTAGAAGATCCTGCTATCTTTGATGATTTAGAAGATTCAGGACTTCTTAAAATACCTAAGGACTGTTATACTATTGGACAGGTATTAGGTGCAAAGCTTATAAAAACAATAGATGCATTGGTGCCAATTACCAGTGAATATATTGAGGTAACAACAGATGAAGAAGGTGTTAAAGAGACAAAAGAGCCTGATAAAAGCAAGATCAAACCTCTTGAGAAAGTTAAATTTGTAACTGATCCTCAATCTAGTTCTTCAAATTCTATGTTTAGAATCCATATAGGAGAGGGCAAGGATATAAGCATAGAGCTTCCTATGTATTTAAATCCGGATGCTGCTTCTAAGAACTTTGTCCCTAGCAACGTGGAAGCTTCGGAATTTATGGTTTCCACGGATAATAAAAATGCAAATATAAAAGAAGAAGTTAATAGCATTAATGCACCTAAAAAAGCTTCTAAAAAAATACTAAGGAGTATTAAGAGGAAGTATTTTAAAATAGATAAGGTTGAATTTTCTGATGAAACTAGGATATCAGGAACTACTTTGTATCTAAGAAATCCTGAGGCTCTTTGTAAGGAAGCATGTGACCTTGAAAATCTTGTTACAAATGTGAGTTTAGAGATCATAACTCCTGATAAGTATGGAAATTATAGTGAGACTATAATGGATGTTCAACCAATTGCAACTAAAGAAGATGGAGAGCTTGGGGTTGGAATAACTCGTGTGCTTGATGGAATCGTATTTGTCTTAACAGGAACAGATGAAAATAAAGTTCAAATTGGAGAATTTGGTTCTTCAGAAGGTGAATTTGATAAAAATATAATGTGGGGTAGGCCTGGAGCTCCTGATAAAGGCGAGATATTTATAAAGACAGAAGTAACAATTAAAGCAGGAACTAATATGGAAAGGCCTGGACCTCTTGCTGCCCATAAAGCTTCAGATTATATAACTGAAGAAGTAAGGAAAGCTCTAAAAAAGGCAGATCCTTCTTTAGTTACAAGAGAAGAGGAATTCTATCATGTAAGAAGACCTGGCAATAAAAAAGTTGTAATAGTAAAAGAAATAATGGGTCAAGGTGCTATGCACGATAATCTAATCCTTCCCGTTGAACCGGTTGGAACGCTTGGGGCAAAACCAAATGTAGATCTTGGAAACCTTCCAATAATGCTCTCTCCAACTGAAGTTTTAGATGGAGGAATTCATGCTTTGACTTGTATAGGTCCTGCTTCAAAGGAGTGTTCAAGACACTACTTTAGAGAACCTCTTGTAACTCTTGCTATGGAGGATGAGGAAGTAGACTTAGTAGGAGTCATCTTTGTAGGTTCTCCTCAGATAAATTCTGAGAAATTTTATGTTTCAAAGAGGCTTGGTATGATGGTTGAGGCTATGGATGTAGATGGCGCTATAGTTACTACAGAAGGCTTTGGAAATAACCATATCGATTTTGCATCTCACATAGAAGAGATAGGAAAAAGAGGAGTTAAAGTAGTTGGTGTAAGTTATAGTGCAGTACAAGGTGCCCTTGTTGTAGGAAATAAATATATGAACTATATGATAGATAACAATAAATCAAAACAAGGCATTGAGAATGAAATATTATCAAACAACACTCTTTGTAAAGAAGATGCTATCCGTGCTCTTATGATGTTAAAAGCTGCTATGGCAGGTGAAGAAGTTAAACCTGCTGAGAAAAAATGGAATCCAAATGTTAAATTAAATAACATCGAAGCTATAGAGAGTCAAACAAATAAAAAGATAACCTTAGTTGAAAATGAACAGTCTTTAGAAAAGAGCAAAAAGAGAAGAGAAGTTTATGAAAAGGAATAATTTTGGTGTTTAAATTTGGATAGGCTTAAATATATTTCTACAGAGAGGATGTATGAAGGTATTCTAGTTGAAATAACTGATGCTTCCGTGACTATAGATTTAAAAGGTAGGCTTGGTCAGTTAAAGATACCTCTTAGGATGCTCATAACAGAATATGAATTAAAATTAGGTCAGGAAGTGGGATTTTTGATGACGTATCCTGAAGTATTGAGCGCAATTCCAAATGAAAAATATGTAGAGAGTATAAAGAATAAAAAAAATAGATGAAAGGAGCTTTGAATATGGATTTGACAATTATAAAAGGATTGCAATCTGAAATATATGTTCCTATAACACCTAAACCAGTGTGGACTCCTGTTACAAAAGAGTTAAAAGATATGAGAATAGCTCTTGCATCAGCTGCAGGAATTCATTTAAAAAAGGATAAGAGATTTAACCTTGCTGGAGATACAGGATATAGGACAATTCCAAATGATGAAAAGGTTGAAGATATGATGGTATCCCATGGCGGATATGATAATGGAGATGTAAATAAAGATATAAACTGCATGTTTCCTATAGATAGGCTTAGAGAACTTGCAGCAGAAGGATATATTAAAGAAGCAGCTCCAGTACATTATACCTTTATGGGAGGAGGAGGAAATCAGGAGGTCTTTACAAATGAGACAGGACCTCTAATTGCAAAAAAATTAAAAGAAGAGAATGTAGATGCTGTAGTTATGACTGCAGGGTGAGGGACTTGCCATAGGACTGCCGCGATCGTGCAGAGAGCTATTGAAGAAGCTGGTATTCCAACAATAATAATATCAGCACTTCCACCAGTTACAAGGCAAAACGGTTCCCCAAGGGCTGTTGCGCCCCTTGTTCCTATGGGAGCAAATGCAGGTGCACCTCATGATGTTAAGATGCAAACTGCTATATTAAAAGATGCATTAAAATATCTTGTAGAAATCGATTCTTCAGGAAAAACTGTACCTCTTCCTTATGAATATATAGCAAATATTTAAAAATTTAGGTGATATTATGGATCAGATTCTACGTCGTCTTGTTATAAGAGCGTTTCATATTGAGAATGTATTATTTGGTAAAAAACCAAAGATTGAAAAAAATACCCTTATTATAAACAAGGATATTTTAGATGAAATTGTATCTAATGAAAAATTAGTGGTTAATATGGAAGTAAATATCATAAAACCATATGAGACTGAGGTTAATGTTAATACTATCATGGATATAATTCCAATATCTACTAAAGTTTTAGGAAAAATAGGAAGTGGGATTTCTCATACTTTAACAGGAGTTTATGTGATATTAACAGGCTGTGATGAAGATGGACGTCAGATGCATGAATTTGGTTCTTCAGAAGGAATTTTAAAAGATCATATACTCTTTGGGCGTTTAGGTACGCCCAAGGAGGAAGATTTTATAATCCATATGGATATAAAATTAAAAGGAGGGCTACCCTTTGATAGATTCCTTACAAATGCAGCTTTTAAAGTTTGTGATGATTTTATACAAACTATTAGGGATAGCCTAAAAACAAATGAGGCTAGAGAAGCTACTGAAATTCATGAGTTTTTTGATAAGGTAAGGCCTGGAAAGAAGAGAGTCGTGCTTGTAAAACAAGTAGCAGGACAAGGTGCAATGTATGATAATATGCTTCTTTCAAATGAACCAAGTGGATTTTTAGGTGGAATTTCTATAATAAATATAAATAATGTTCCTATTATAATTTCACCTAATGAATATAGAGATGGTGCCATTCGTGCAATGACTTAGGAGGGATAATATGGGAGTAGGTCCTTCAACAAAAGAAACATCCTTACATCATTTTCGTGACCCTTTAGTAAATATTTTGTCAAATGACCAAGACATAGATTTTGTTGGTATAGTGGTTGTGGGAACACCACAAGATAACAGCATGAAGCATTTTGTTGGTGAAAGATCCGCCCAATGGCTTGAAGCTATGAGAGTAGATGGGGTTATTATATCATCTGACGGATGGGGAAACAGCGATGTTGACTATGCTAATACTATTGAAGAAATTGGTATAAGAAATATTCCAGTAGTAGGCCTTAACTTTATTGGAACTATTGCTCAATTTGTTGTAACAAATAAATATATGGATACAATAGTGGATTTTAATAAATCAGATGAAGGTATAGAGACAGAAGTAGTTGGAGAAAACAATATCTCAGAGCTTGATGCAAGAAAAGCTTTGGCCTTATTAAAACTAAAAATGAGAAAAGGAGAGATAAGATGAAATTTCAAAGAATGATAAACGCAATTGACTCTCATACTATGGGTGAACCTACCAGGATCATAGTAGGAGGTATTCCTAATATAAAAGGAAAGACTATAGCAGAAAAAAAACAATATCTAATAGATGAGCTTGATTATATAAGGTGTGCTATTATGCATGAACCGAGAGGCCATCAGAATATGTTTGGATCTATTATCACTAGTCCTTGTAATGAATCAGCTGATTTTGGCATAATATTTATGGATGGTGGAGGATACCTTAATATGTGTGGACATGGTTCTATAGGTGCTGCTACTGTATCCATTGAAACAGGTATGGTTAAGATGAAAGAGCCAACTACAGATGTAGTGATGGATACTCCTGCGGGAATTATAACTGCAAAGGCTAAGGTGTCAAATGGCAAGGTTGAAGAGGTTTCCATTGTAAATGTTCCATCATTTTTGTATAAGAGAGACGTTAAAGTAAACGTATTAGGTCTAGGTGAGATTAGTTTAGATATCTCCTTTGGAGGAAGCTTTTTTGCAATTGTACATGCTGATGAGCTTAAAGTGAAAATAGAGCCTAAAAATTCAAATTTATTAGTTGATATTGGACTTAAAGTAAGAGATGCAGTAAATGAACAGATAGAGCTAAAGCACCCTATTTTATCTCATATTAAGACCGTTGATTTAGTTGAAATATATGATAAGCCTACAAATAAAGGTGCAAACTATAAAAACGTGGTGGTTTTTGGACAAGGTCAAGTAGATAGATCCCCTTGTGGAACAGGTACTAGCGCAAAACTTGCTACCTTATATTCAAAAGGTGAGCTTAAAGAAGGAGAATATTTTGTATATGAGAGCATATTAGGTACCTTGTTTAAGGGAAGAATTGTAGGAACTACAAAAGTTGGGGAATTTGATGCTATAATACCTGAAATAACAGGATCTGCTTATATAACAGGTTTTAATACGCTTCTTATTGATGATAAAGATCCAGTTAAACATGGTTTTGTAATTTGATAAAAAGGTTATTTATTTAAAAATTTTAAAATTATGATATTATATATATTAAATAGAATATATAATATAAAAATATTTTTTAGGAGGAATTATAATGATAGTTGCTTTATTAATTGTTCTTGCAATATTTACTTTAGCCTTTGCTTATTTTCTTATCATGGATGTTTATAAGCACAGAAACAATCTAGAAAGAAAATCATCCATTATTGCAGCAGGTATTGGTTTTTTAACTGACTTTTTCGATACCTTAGGTATTGGATCCTTTGCCCCAACTACAGCTTTATTAAGAGCTACAAAACAATGTGAGGATGCTGTAATACCTGGAACTCTTAATGTATCTCATGCTATACCTGTTGCTGTTGAAGCATTTATATTTATCCAGGTTATCGAGGTTGAACCATTGACTTTAATATTGCTTCTTGCTGCTGCTACAATAGGTGCATGGATTGGTGCAGGCTTTATTTCACGCTTGCCAGAAAAGACTATTCAGATTGTAATGGGAATTGCGCTGCTCGTTACAGGAGTACTTATGGTTTTGGGAATTTTCGGCATTATTCAAGGTTCAGGAACTGCAACTGGACTTACAGGTATAAAGTTAATAGCAGGAGTTATTGGTAATTTTATACTTGGTGCTCTTATGACTGCAGGTGTTGGTTTATATGCTCCATGTATGGCTTTAGTATATTTTCTTGGAATGTCACCTAAAGTTGCTTTCCCAATAATGATGGGATCATGTGCTTTCTTGATGCAACCTGCAGGAATAAGATTTATAAGAGAAGCAAAATATGCAAGAAAAACTTCCTTAGTAATCAATATAGCAGGATGTGTTGGCGTCTTTATTGCAGCATATATTGTAAAAGAATTACCTCTTTATTGGTTGAAATGGTTAGTTGTAGGAGTAATCCTTTACACTGCAACTACAATGCTTATGGCTTCTCAAAAATCAAGTGGAGCTAAAGCTAGGATATAATTAATAATTAGTTTAAAAAACCTCTATTATGGAATTCTATTCTATAAAAGAGGTTTTTTAAAAAGTATTGTATAATTGTATATATATTTTGCTTAAATTAAAATTATTTTATTATATTTTGGAGGGTACGATGTATTTTGGAAAGAGAGTAAAATTGAGGGCACATAAAAAAGATGATATAGATAAGATGCAGAAGTTTTTAAATGATGCAGAGCTTGTAGGTTTATATGATACATTGGTAGCATTTCCTTCTACAATAGAACAGATCGAGAAGGATTATAATGTAGATACCATTGAAACAAATGGCAAATATTCATTTGCAATTGAGCACTTAGAGAGCAAAAAATATATTGGATCATGTATAATAACAGAGGTGAACTTTGTAGCAAGGGTTGCAAAGGTAGGTATCATCATAGGAGATAGAGATTTTTTAGGGATAGGTCTTGGTACTGAAGCAATGGATGTACTCATTAAATTTATATTTTTAGAGATGAATATGAATAAGATTAAATTAGAGGTATTTTCTCATAATGTAAGAGCTCAAAAGAGTTATGAAAAATGTGGATTTAAAGTGGAGGGGATTTTAAAAGAGGAAGGATATAAAAATGGGGAGTATAGGGATCTAATATTGATGAGGATTTTGAGAAAAGAATGGGATAATGGAGGTATAAAATGATTTTTTTAAAAGATGTTGTAGAAGCTCGTGAAAGGATATATAAAAAGGTAAATAATACTCCAGCTATAAGAGCATATAAGCTTGAGAGATTATTTTCTGGAGCAGAAATTTATCTTAAGCTTGAAAATATGCAGATAACTGGTTCTTTTAAATTAAGAGGGGCTACAAATAAGGTTATGAGCATGTCAAGGGAGGATCTAAGTAAGGGAATTGTTGCAGCAAGTTCAGGAAATCATGCGCAAGCTGTAGCTTATGCTTCTAAGAAAGCAGGTGCAAAAGCTGTGATAGTCATGCCAGAAGATGCACCATTAGTTAAAATAAATGGTACAAAGTCTTATGGAGCAGAGGTAATATTACATGGATTTACAGGAGATGACAGGGAAAAGAAAGCTTCTGAGTTAGTATTTTTACATGGATATACATTTATAAGTTCTCATGCAGATCCTTTTATAATTGCAGGTCAAGGTACATCAGCTATGGAATTTATGGAACAAGTTCCTGATTTAGATTGTATTATAACCCCTTGCGGTGCTGGTGGTTTAATAGCAGGAACTTTAGTTTCTGTATTAGAAACAAATAAAAATATAGAAGTAATAACAGTGGAGCCTGAAGGTGTTCCAAGGATGACTGAAAGTTTAAGGCTTAAAAAGCCAATGAGTGTTCCAATGGGGAAGACTTTAGCTGATGGGCTTAGGGTGAATAGAGCAGATGATATAAATTATGAAATAATATCTAAATATTCTCCAAAAATCATTTTACAAGATGACAAATATATTTTAGAAATGATAAGAGAAGTGTTGTTTTTAGAAAAAGTATTGATAGAGCCTTCATCAGCTATAGTTCTTGCTGCTATGATGGATAAAAAGATAGATACTTCTTATGGTAAAAAGATAGGGATCATAGTGACAGGTGGAAATATTGATGGAGAATTTTTAAAAAAAATCTTAGATAAATAATTTTTTAAATAAATAAAGGAGAAATTTGATAAACTTTTTATTAAAAAAATTTATATTGTATAAGCTTGATTCATATTATTTATAAAGTTATAATATTTTTAATTATATTTATTTGAGGTGTATTATGCTTCGAAGTATGACTGGATATGGCAAAGGTATTTTTGAAGATGAAAAATGTTTGCTTATAATTGAAATTAAAGGTGTCAATAATAGATACTTAGATATTAATGTACGTATTCCAAGAAGCTTATTTTTTTTGGAAGAAAAAATTAGAAGAAAAATATCACAAACTGTAAAAAGAGGAAGAATAGATGTATTTGTTAATTTAAATAATCTAAAAAGAGAGGATTTAGTTGTAAATTTAAATGAAAGCCTCTTAAATTCTTATATGGATTGTTTAAATTTGATTAAAGATAAATATGACATAGAGGAGCATATATCTATAAATAGTATTGCAAGACTTCCAGAAGTCATTACCATAATTGAAAGTGGTGAAGATTTAAATGGTATAAGCAGCATTATTGATAAGTGCCTTGATATATCATTAGATAATTTCATAAGGATGAGAAATGAAGAAGGAGCATTATTAGAAACAGATATAATCAGTAAATGCTTACATATAAAGCATAGTATTGCTATCATTGAAGAGATGTCTCCAAAGGTTATTGAAAATAACAAGAAAAAACTTGAAGAGAGAATTACAGAAGGGCTTTTAAATTTTGAACTTGATAAAAACAGACTATATCAGGAATTTTGTTTTATGGCTGACAAACTTTCCATTGATGAAGAGATTGTAAGGATAAAGTGTCACTTGGAATCATTTTTAAAGCATATTCATTTAAATGAAGCTTCAGGAAAGAAGATGGATTTTATAGTTCAGGAAATGAACAGAGAAGCAAATACAATAGGTTCTAAATGCAATAATATGGATATAACAAATGCAGTAGTTGAAATAAAAAACGAGCTTGAGAAAATTAGAGAGCAAATTCAAAATATAGAATAAAACGGAGGAAATATGAATATTAGGTTTATTAACATTGGATTTGGAAATATTGTTTCTGCCAATAGAATTATTGCAATTGTAAGCCCTGAATCAGCTCCTATTAAAAGGATAATACAAGAAGCAAGAGAGAGAGGTATGCTCATCGATGCTACTTATGGAAGACGAACACGAGCAGTTATAATTTCTGATTCGGATCATATAATTTTATCAGCAGTTCAACCTGAGACTGTTGCCCATAGGTTGGATATTAAGGACGAAGCTGTTCTTGATTCTGCTTTAGATGAGGAAGAAAATTAAGTGATTAGAAAAAAAGGGCTTTTGATAGTAGTATCTGGACCTTCTGGTGTTGGGAAAGGGGCAATCTCAAAGCATTTAAGGGAAAGAGACAATAATTTATGGTATTCCATTTCTGCAACTACAAGAAAACCTAGAGATGGGGAACAAGATGGAATAGACTATTATTACATATCAAAAGAAAAATTTTTAAATAAAATAGATAAGAATGATTTTCTTGAATGGGCATGTTTTTGTGATAATTACTATGGTACGCCAAAGACCAAAGTGTTTGAAATGTTAGATAGAGGTGTGGATGTAGTTCTTGAAATAGACATACAAGGAGCAAAAAAAGTTAAAAAAAATTTTAAAGAAGCTGTATTTATATTTATACTTCCACCTTCACGGGAAGAATGGAGAAATAGGATGTTAAAAAGAGGAACTGAAACTAAAGAAGAAAGAGAACTTAGAATGCAGGTTGGAGAAAGAGAACTTAATGAAATAAATAATTATGATTATGCAATTGTTAATGATTCATTGATTAATGCAGTAAGACATGTGGAAATAATAATAGAGGTTGAAAAATTAAGAGTATCTAGATATTTGGAGGATTATAAAATATGAATGGAAATTCAATGATAGAACCATCATTAATTGAATTGTTAAAGAAAGTAGATTCAAGATATGCTCTTGTTGTGATGGTATCAAAAAGAGCAAGACAATTGATTCAAGGAGATAAACCATTAATAAACAAACCAGGTTTAAAAGCTGTTTCATTAGCTATCAATGAGATAAATAATGATTTGGTATATATTTCAAACGAATAGAATTCATAATATATGTTGATAATTTGTATCTCATGTAAATTTAAAGTTATAGGCATGGTTTAATCATGCCTTATTTTTATAATAATAATAAAATTTAAAGCGATCCTATAGAGAGGAGTGCTGCTTACCTAAAAATTAAGGTTTGCAGTTTAAGTTTTTATGAAAATATCTAATATTGTTATAAATAGCGATGCAATGGTACTTGATAAATTTTTTTCTTATTTGATACCAGAGGATTTAGAACATATAGTAGATGTAGGTTGTAGAGTATATGTTCCATTTGGCAAAGGAAATAGCTTAAAAATAGGATATATTTTTTCTATTTTAGAATTAAATAATGAAGATAGCAATGGACTTAAATTTGTCCATAGCATAGTTGATGAATACCCTATACTTACTCGTGATGATTTTTTGCTAATAGATTTTTTAAGAGAGAGCTATTTGTGTACATATGTGGAAGCCATAAGCATTATTATTCCCAAAGATTTAAAAAATATAAAAGGCAATAAAATTGCTAATGTTTTAACTATAAATAAAAAATTAGAAGGAAGATATTTAAAGGAAAATTATATAGATATTTGGGAATGTGTAAACAATAATAAAAAGGAGTATAACAAAACTTCCTTAAGCAAAGCTTTTGGATTTTCACTTTCATCTATAAACACTCTCATAAAAAATCAATTTATAGTTGAAGAGGAAAAGATAATATATAGATATAATAATAAAATCTATAATAAATATGATGTTATAGAATTAAATGATGAACAAAAAGAGGTTTTTAATGAAATTATAAAATCTAAAAAGCAAAAGTTTTTAATAAAAGGTGTCACAGGAAGCGGCAAAACAGAAGTGTATATGCACCTTGTAAGTAAAATGCTTGATATGGGAAAGGATTCTATAATACTTGTTCCTGAAATTGCACTTACACCTCAGATGATTGAGAGATTTAAAGGAAGGTTTGGTTCTGATGTTGCTGTATTTCACTCAAGGCTCTCTCAAGGAGAGAGATTTGATCAATGGCAGAGGGTAAAAAACGGTGACGTTAAGATTGCAATTGGAACAAGAAGCGCAGCTCTTTTACCATTTTCAAATATTGGAATAATAATAATAGATGAAGAGCATGAACCATCATATAAATCGGATTCTGATCCAAAATATAGAGCACATGAGGTATGCGAATTTAGATGCAGCTTAAATGGTGCAAAGCTTATTTTAGGTTCTGCTACTCCTTCTATAGATACATATTTAAAAGTACAAAATGGGGAATTTGATATTTTAACACTCGATAAGAGAGTAAACAATTTTTCCATGCCAACCATAAAGATCGTTGATTTAAGAGAAGAATTAAAATATGGAAATAAGAGCGTATTTAGTTCTTTGTTAAAGATAAAGATCTCAGATAGATTGAAGAAAAAAGAACAGATAATACTTTTTTTAAATAGGAGGGGATTTTCAACTTTTGTCTCTTGCAGAAGTTGTGGGTATGTATTTAAATGTTCAAGATGTGATATATCACTGACATATCATTTTGATGATGACAATATGAAATGCCATTATTGCGGAGAGACAATCCCAGTTGCAAAGCTTTGCCCAAAATGTGAAAGCAAATATGTAAAGTATTTTGGGGTGGGAACTCAAAAAGTTGAAGAGGAGATAAAACACTTTTTTCCTTCTGCAAAGGTTATTAGAATGGATTTTGATACCACAAGAAAAAACAACTCTTATGAGGAGATATATAATGCCTTTAAAAAAAATGAAGCAGACATATTAATTGGCACTCAGATGGTTGTAAAGGGATTAGATTTTAAAAATGTCACATTGGTTGGGGTTATAGCAGCAGATTTAACTTTAAATCTACCAGATTATAAGTCTTCTGAACGCACATTTCAACTTATATCTCAAGTTGCAGGAAGATCAGGAAGGGGAGAGAAAAAAGGAGAAGTGATAGTTCAGACATATTGTCCTGACCATTTTTCTATAGTAAGTGCAGTAGAAAATGATTATTTAAATTTTTACGATAATGAGATTGCCATAAGAAAATTGATGACTTACCCTCCATTTGCTAGGATTTTACTTATAAATTTATCTTTTAAGGTGGAGAAGGATGTAATTGATATAGCTAAAAATATATATAACATGTTGAAAAAAGAAAATTATTTAGGGTATAATGTTTTAGGACCTAGTCCTTGTCCTTTATATAAAATCAAAGACAATTACAGATATCAGATTATGATCAAGGACTGTTTTGACAATATCTATGCAAAAAAAGTGAAAGATGACATTTATAAATTATTAAAGAGTAAAAATAGCGATGTGAGAGTCACTATAGACTTAAATCCAAATAGCTTGCTTTGATTTTTTATTTATTTAGTTTTTTAAAATTGTTTCATACATTAAAAAGGAGGCAAAGTATGGGCTTAAGGACCATTAGACTAATTGGTGAAGAAATTCTTAGAAAGAAAAGCAGACCAGTAGATAATTTTGACCATAGATTATTAAAATTAGTAAGTGATATGTTTGAAACCATGTATAAAGCAGATGGAGCAGGACTTGCAGCTCCACAAGTGGGTATTTTAAAGAGGATTTTTGTGATAGATCTTGGAGAAAAACCCATGCATTTTATAAATCCTGAGATAATAGAAAAAGGTGGAACTCAAATAGATAAAGAAGGTTGTTTAAGCATTCCTGGAAAGGTTGCAGAAGTTGTACGACCAAAATGGGTGAGGATTAAAGCTTTTAATACAGATAAGGATGAATTTGAATATTATGCAGAAGATTTTGAGGCTCGTGCTATACTTCATGAATATGACCATTTAGAAGGTATACTTTATGTTGATCTCATAGATGAAGGTTAGATCAAAAGGTATATTATAAAAAATTAAAATTATTAAAAAAAATAATATAGAGAGGAAGGTTAGGACTATTTCCTCCCATGCTAAATGCATGGGTTTCCATAGTCTGATTTTTATGGATATAGTGTTTATGGGAACACCACTTTTTGCCACTAAATCTCTTGAAGCTTTGATTCATAACTATGGCGTTCAAGCTGTGTTTACTCAACCAGATAGACCAAGTGGTAGAGGAAATAAAATTAAAATATCTCCTGTTAAGGAGGTTGCATTAAAAAATAATATTCCAATTTGGCAGCCTGAGAAAATAAATAAAGATAAAGATGCTATAGAATATTTAAAGAATCTAAGGCCAGATTTTATCGTGGTGGTAGCTTATGGGCAAATTTTATCTAAAGAAATATTAGATATACCAAAGTTTGGTTGTATAAATGTCCATGCGTCGTTGTTGCCTAAATTTAGGGGAGCATCTCCAATTAATTTTGCTATTTTAAATGGAGAAAAATATTCAGGTATTACGACAATATTGATGAACGAGGGTATGGATACTGGGGATATTTTTCTTAAAAAAGAAATAAATATTGAAGGATTAGATTACGGAAAATTATATGACAAATTGATGGTATTAGGGGCTGAAGTTTTAATTGATACAATTTTTAAAATTGTAAATAATAATATAACACCTTTAAATCAAAATGAGGAAGAAGCAAGTTATTGCGCTTTAATAACAAAAGATATTACAAAGATAGATTGGAATGAGAGTGGAGATAATATCATAAATAAAATAAGAGCATTTAGCCCTACGCCTGGTGCATTTACAACTTATAGAGGAAAGTCTATTAAGATATTTGAAGCTTCATTTGAGAGAGGAAATTATGAAATAGGAAAGATATCAGAAATTGATAAGGAATTTATAAGAGTTGGATGCAAGGATGGTTCTATTAAAATATTTAATATAAAGATGCAAGATAAAAAGCAAATGGAAGTTAAAGAATTTTTAAAAGGAAATAAATTAGAGCTAAATGAAAAATTGCTTTAAGGTGGTGCATAATATTTTTAGTAAATATACTTTTATATTCATCATTGCACTTAGTCTATCTATTTATGCATATTTTAAGGTTAAAATTGTTTACGCAAAATATGATAAAATGCAAAATTTAAAGAAAATAAATGGTATAAATGTTGCAAAGATGCTATTAAATAATTGCGGACTTTTTAATGTGCCTGTTGAGATCGCTGGAGGAAATTTGACAGACAAATATGATTTAAAAAATAATACAATAAAACTTACAAATTCTGTATATAATAGTGATTCTGTTACTGCAATGGGAATTGCTGCTCATCAGGTAGGGCATGCGATTCAACATTCTAAAGGATATTCTTATTTAAAGATAAGAGATATCATTGCATATTCTTCTAGCATTATATCGAATATTTCCCTTTTTATAATAATTTTATCATGGATATTTAATTTAACTATTTTAAATAACATTGGTATAATTATATTTGGAGTGGTAGTATTTATACAGCTTTTAACTATTCATGTGGAATTTGATGCATCAAAGAGAGCTTTAGGTGCTTATATTGACACTTTTTCTTTAGAAGAATCTGAAATATCAAAGATAAAAGATGTCTTATATGCATCTGCTTTAAATTATGCATCGACTATGGTTATTTCTATAGGGATGCTTATGTATGTGATTGGTGGCAGGTTAACAAAAATTATGATGAGAGTTTTACGATGAATGATAAAGGATATTTTATAAGAAAAATTGCTTTTGATGCTTTATCTGAGATAATATTGAATAATTCCTATTCAAATTTAACTCTAAAGCGTCTATTAAATAATAAAGATATATTGCAGATAGATAAGAATCTCATAACAGAGATAACTTATGGTACTCTAAAATATAAGTATACTTTAGATATGATATTAGAAAATTACATTAAGATTAATAAAACTGATAAGAGAATTTTGATAATTTTAGAGATGTCTCTTTTTCAGATAAAGTATTTAGATAAAGTACCTGATTATGCCATAATAAATGAAGCTGTTGAACTATCAAAGAAAATATCTCATTTTTATGGTTCTTTTGTAAATGCAGTTCTTAGAAACTATATGAGAAAAAGAAAAGAAGTGGATGAGAGTAAATTAGAAAAGCTTAAAATGCTGTGTTTTAAGTTCTCCTTTCCAGTGGAGCTTGTTAAGCTTTTAAAATATCAATATGGTGATAAGGTTTCTGAGATTTTAAGTTCTTTAAATGAAATACCTAAGATCACTTTAAGGGTAAATAATTTAAAAATAAAAACTGAAGAGTTTATTAAAAAGCTTCAAGATGAAGAAATTCAATATGAAATTTCTGAATTTTGCAATAGATATATAATAATTAAGAGCAATATAAACATTGAAAATAAGACAACATATAAAGAAGGACTTATTTCAGTTCAGAATGAAAGCTCCATGTTTGCTGCTAAATTTCTAGATGCAGGACAAAATCATGAGGTTTTAGATTTATGCGCAGCTCCAGGAGGTAAATCCTGCTTTATAGCTGAATCTTTAAATAATAAGGTATATATAACATCCTGTGACATACATGAGCATAGGGTAAGATTAATTGAAAACAATTGCAAAAGATTAGGGATTACATCTATAAGCACAAAGTTATTGGATGCTACTAAATTTAATGATGAATTTATAAATAGGTTTGACAGGGTACTTGTAGATGTACCTTGTTCAGGCCTTGGAGTTATAAGAAAAAAACCTGAATTGAAATATGTTAAAATAGATTTTAATTCTATCATAGATACTCAAAAAAAGATATTAAAAAATGCTTCCTTCTATTTAAAACCTGGTGGTATATTGGTATACTCTACATGTACTTTAAATAGAGATGAAAATGAAGAAGTGGTTAAATGGTTTTTAGAAAATCACAAAGGTTTTACAACTGAAGAAATAAAAATTGGAAAATTGTTGAGTTTTATGTATAATAAATATGATATAGGCATTACCATTTTGCCTTCAAAAAACTTAGATGGTTTTTATATTTCCAAAATTAGAAAGTGTGATGCATAAAATTGAACATATTAGATTATACTCTCCATGAATTTAAGGATTTACTTATAGAAAGAGATATACCTCAATATAGGGCATCTCAATTGTTTAAAGGTATCTATTTAGGATATGAGATAGATGAAATATCCAATTTACCTATGGATTTAAGAGAATATCTTAAAAATAATTTTATAATAGGAAAACCAAAAATAATTAAAAATTTGATTTCAAAAGATGGTACAGAGAAGTTTTTGTTAAAATATGAAGATAACAATATAGTTGAAGCAGTTTTGATGAAATATTCTTATGGAAATAGCATATGTATATCTTCACAAATAGGATGCAAGATGGGATGCAGCTTTTGTGCTTCCTCTGATTGTAAGATGGTGAGAAATTTAAGCCCTGGGGAGATGATAGGGGAGATACTTGCTATTAAGACATATACAAAGGAAAAGATAAATAAAGTAGTTATTATGGGGACTGGAGAGCCTCTTGATAATTATGACAATATTTTAAAGTTCATAAATATATTGAGTAAGGATTATTCCTTAAATATTGGTGAAAGAAATATAACTTTATCTACCTGTGGAATTGTGCCTAAAATATATAGGCTTGCAGATGAAGAGCTTAGTATAAATCTTGCTATTTCTCTCCATGCTGCAGATGATACAACAAGGCTTAAAATCATGCCAATTGCAAAGACATATTCTATCCATGATATTTTAAAGGCAGTTAAATATTACTTTAAAAAGACAGGTAGAAGGATTACTTTTGAGTATATTCTCATAGATAGATTAAATGATTCAAAAGAACATGCTTTAAAACTTAGCTATTTGTTAAAAGATATTTCATGCCATGTAAATATTATTCCAGTGAATAAAATTGTTGATAAAAATTTTTGTAAGCCTTCAAATAGTAAAATAGACGATTTTATTTATACTTTGACTAAAAATGGTGTAAATGTGACAAAGAGAAGAGCGCTTGGCGCAGATATTAAATCTAGCTGTGGACAATTAAAAAATAGCTATTTATTGAAATAAATTAGGAGGAATCGGTTGTGCAGGGATATATTACAGATAAAGGGAACATAAGGTTTATGAATGAAGACTCAATTGGAGTTTTTGAAGTAAATAATATGTCATTGTACATTATTGCAGATGGAATGGGAGGTCATAATGGCGGCGAAGTTGCAAGTCATATGGCTGTTGATATATCATCAAATTATATTAGAGAAAATATAGATAAAAAAAATCCAAAAGAATTGATAACCAATGCATATAAAAAGGCAAACAGGCGAATTTTTGAAATGGGTTATGAAAATGATAAACTAAGTGGTATGGGAACTACTATGACTATGGCACTGAAAAAAGGCAATAAGTTATATGTAGGAAATGTAGGAGATAGCAGGCTATATGTATTAAATGCTGAAGACAACTTAGTAAAGATAACAGTAGATCATTCATTAGTGCAAGAGCTTATTGAAAGTGGAAATATATCAGAAGAGGAATCAAAAAATCATCCAAATAAAAATATTGTTACAAGGGCACTTGGAGGAACTTTTGATGTAAAGGTTGATACATTTCAAGTGGATTTATCTTTTGTTAAAAAAGTATTAGTTTGTTCAGATGGTCTGACAAATGAGTTATCAGAGGATGATATTCGCAAAGAACTCATAAGCTATGATGGTCAAGAGGCATGCAATAGACTATTAGAAATATGTAAGCAAGGAGCTGCTAAGGATAATATTTCCATTATTGTTTTTAAAGGAGAGTGCATTTAATGATTGGTGCATTGCTGGGAAATAGATACGAGCTTATAGACAAAATAGGCGAAGGCGGCATGGCAGATGTATATAAAGCTAAGTGCCGTATACTCAATAGATTTGTTGCTATAAAAATTTTAAAGAATGAATTTAATGAAGATGAAACTTTTATAGAAAAATTTAGAAGAGAAGCTTTTGCAGCTGCAAGTCTTACCCATCCTAATATTGTTCAAATATTTGATATTGCCAAAGATAACAATGCAAACAATATTTTAAATTATATAGTCTTTGAATATGTGGATGGTCCTACCCTTAAAGACATCATAAGGAAATATGGAAAGCTCGACATTCCCACAATAATAAATTATTCGATTCAAATATGTAAAGCACTTATATGTGCTCATAAAAATGGAATAATACATAGGGATATAAAACCACATAATATTTTAGTAACAAATGAAGGAACACTAAAAGTTACTGATTTTGGTATAGCAAAAGCTTCAACTTCTGCTACAGTCACATCTGGGGAAAAAATTTTAGGGACTCCATATTATCTCTCGCCAGAACAAGCGAGAGGGAATAGTGTGGATAAACGATCGGATTTATATTCATTTGGTATTGTAATGTATGAGATGTGTGCAGGGGTTGTACCTTTTGTTGGCGATAATTTAGTGACTGTAGTGTTAAAACATGTTCAAGAGGCTCCAAAACCTCCTAAAGATATAAATAATGAGGTTCCTGACAGTTTAAATAATTTAATCTTAAAATCTCTGCAAAAAAAGCCAGAAGATAGATATCAGGATGCCAATGATTTACTTTCAGATCTTAGACGAATACAAAATTCTGAAGCTATTTTTTACAATCCTGATGAGAGTAAAATGTCTACGCTTAATTCTACAAAAATCATGAATACGACAACTCCACATGTTATTAATGATAAAATTGAAAAAAATAATAAAAAAGTAAGTGGAATATGGAAGGTCATAGGGATTTGGGGAGCTTTGATCATAGGAGCAATTTTATTAGGTATATTTATTGGCAAAATATGGGTTGGAAATATGAATCCAAATTTCAATAATAATAATAGCACAGTTGATACAGCAAATGTAGAAAAAGCTATAATACCTGATATTGAAAATAAACTCTTTGATGATGCTAAAATATTAGTAGAAGAAAGGGGTATAAAGATAGAAGAAGTCTCATCTGAATACAGCAATACTCCTATAAAAACTGTAATAAGAATTGAAGGAAATAAAGTTGGAGATGAGGTAGAAAAGGATCATGTTGTAAAAGTCGTAACCAGTAAAGGTGTTGAAAAGGTAGTGGTTCCAGATGTTAAAAATAAAGATATAAATACAGCAACAGCAGAGCTGGATGCTAAGAAGCTTAAGTATATTCAAAAACTTGAATATAATGAAGATGTAGAAAGAAATACAGTTATAAAGACTTCGCCAGAAGGGGGTCAAACTGTAGATTCAGGATCAGTAGTTACTATATACTTAAGCGTAGGACCTCCCGAAGAGAGAGTGACCATTCCTTACTTAATAGGGGACAATGTTAATGATGCTCAAGTACAATTGC
>JAVBPQ010000188.1:0-5753 GCA_031549525.1 Clostridiaceae bacterium
TATTTTTCTTGCAATGCTTTCCTATGGAAGAACAATACGTCAGTATATGATAGTTAACTGGATTTTACCATCTGTATTTGGAATTGTTTGGTTTGCTGTTTGGGGTGGAAATGCTCTTCATATGCAAAATGCAGGGACACTCGACTTAGTTACTGCAATTAACAATGGTGGTGCCATTATGGCTCTATGGGAATTTCTTAAAAACTTACCATTTGGGCTAGGTAATATTGTAGTGCCAATTAATCTATTTGTTATACTTGTTTCATTTGTAACTGCAGCAGATGCCACACTTACTAATATAGGCTCAATGTGTGTTAAAAATGTCCCAATTGGAACAGAACCACCTGCTCTTATAAAAATTATTTGGGGTGTATTTATTGGAATAGTCGCTATAATAATGGCAGCATTTGGAGGAGGGGCTCAAGGGGTTGATGGTGTTAAAGCACTAGCTGCTGCTGGAGGATTTGTAGTTATATTTATATTTTTATTGCAACTTGTTTCATTTGTTAAAGTATTCTTTATAGAGAAAGATGTTAGATTAGAGAAAGATGTAAAAGCAGATTATAAAGAAATAGATAATGTAATAAAAGGTTAAAAATAACTTAGAGGCTGTGAAAACTATTTAAATAGTTAATAAGCAGCCTTTAATTTTGTAAAATATATAGTTTTAATTTATGGAGGTTAATTGATTATGGAAATAACTTTTACATTGAACGATGAGATAGTCTCAAAAGATGCGGACCCCACTATGAGGCTTATTGATTTTTTAAGGGATGAATTGGGAGTCACTAGTGTAAAAGAAGGATGCTCTGAAGGCGAATGTGGTGCATGCACAGTTATTTTTAATAAAAAAGCTGTGACATCTTGTACAATGTTTGCAGGTCAAGTAATGGGAAGCAATATAATCACTATTGAGGGGCTTAAGAAGAATGGGGAATTAGATAAAATACAGGATTCCTTTATAAAAAATGGTGCAATCCAATGCGGATTTTGTACTCCTGGGATGATACTTTCCTGCAAAGCACTTCTTATGAAAAATCCTAATCCTACAGAATATGAGATTAAAGAAGCAATTGCAGGCAATCTTTGCAGATGTACAGGATTTAATAAAATAGTTAAGGCCATCAAAGCTTTAATATAAATATATTTTTTAGAAAGGTGTGGAGTAGATGAACAAATTTAAAGCTCCTAAAAATATTGAACAATTAGTGGCTTCTTTAAGTGATAAAGATGAAAATACATTTATCGTAGCAGGTGGAACAGATTTAACAATAAAAATAAATGAGAGCATGAAAACTAATTTTAATTTAATTGATATATCAAATACCAAAGGAATGATGGATATTGAGGAAATAAAAGGAGAAATTCACATTGGAGCTGCTGTTACAATGACAGAGATTTCAGAGAATAAGATTATTCATAAGAGAATACCTTCATTAAAAGATGCAGCAGAAAGCATTGGCTCCACTCAAGTTAGAAATAGAGCAACTATAGGCGGAAATGTATCAAATGCAGCTCAATGTGCAGATACTCTGCCAATTCTCTTTGCGCATAATGCTATTTGTGAGATTATAAATAGCAAAGGTGAAATTAGAAGAGAATTTGTAGAGAAGATGATTTTAAATATTGGAAAGACTAGTTTAAAAAAAGATGAAGCTATAATAAAGATAATAATTCCTTGTCCTAAAGGGATATCATGCTTTACAAAAATAGGAGATAGAAAAGCTGTGACAATATCTAAAATAAATAGCTGTATTATTTTATGTATAAATGAAAAAATCATCGAAGATGCCATTATTTATTTAGGCTCTGTTGGAGTTATGCCTATAAAAGCTACACTTATTGAAAATGAAATAAAAGGAAAAATATTAAATGAGGGTCTCATATTTAAGATAAGAGACAGCATAAAATTACAAATTGAAGAGGCTATTCCTAATAGACCATCAAAACATTATAAAAAGGAAGCTATAGTTGGATTGATTGAAGATGGCATTTTAAAATTAATTGAAAGGAGCATAGCTTTTTATGGAATATAATTATGTAGGAAAGAGCATACAAAGAGAGGATGTTTTAGAGAGAGCAGAAGGCAAGACAAAATATATATGCGATATGAAAAGGCAAGATATGTTATATGCAAAGCTTTTTTTGAGCAAAAAAGCTCATGCAGATTTTAAAATAGATATTTCCAAAGCGATTAAGATTAAAGGCATTGTTGCTATTTATACTTACGAAGATGTGCCTAAAGTAAAATATAATTCACATAAATGGTTTGCTGGTATGGATATATTTGAAGATGAGCTTTTATTAAGTGATAAAGCTAGATTCGTAGGAGATAGACTTGCTCTTATCGTAGGGGAAAGCATAAATGTAATAAAAGAAGCTATAGATAACATAAAAGTGACGTATTATGAAATACCATCCGTATTGACTATAGATGAAGCCAAAGAAGATAAAATTATAGTTCAGGATGGTTTAAAAACTAATCTTGCTTTTGAAAATGAAATGAAATGCGGAGATGTTGAAGAAGCTTTTAAGAATAGTCCCTTTATTGTTGAAGATAGCGGAGCAACTCAAAAAATTCATCATGGAGCCATAGAACCTCATATTTGTTTAAGCGAAATAGATTATGGTGGAAGTTTAATAATATGGACCCCTTGTCAAGTTGCTTTTCAAATTCAAACTTTAGTAGCTCAAATTTTAAATTTGCCCTACTCTAAGATTCGAGTTATTAAGGCTAATATGGGAGGATCTTTTGGTGGAAAAGGACAAGCAATTTTAGAGCCTGTTTGTGCATTTGCAGCTTATAAATTAAAAAGACCTGTGAAATTAATCATGGATAGAAAAGATACTATATTAGCAACTCGTACAAGAAATGCTACAAAATTTAATATTAAGACTTCTTTGAATGAAGAAGGATATATAACTGGCAGAGATATAACTGTAGAGGTAGATGCTGGAGCATACTATACCAATGCATCAGCAGTAATAATGTCTATGCATAAAAAAGCATTCAGACTTTATGATATAAAAAATCAAAGAATTCACGGCAAATCATACTTAACAAATACTTTGATAGGTGGAGCATGCAGAGGATATGGTTCGCCTCAGATTCATGCGATCACAGAGATAAATATAGATCAATGTGCTAAAACTTTAGATATGGATCCTTGTGAGCTTAGGCTTAAAAATTTGGTAGTAGAAGGTATGAAAGATCCAGCTAATGGTCCTGATATTGGAAATGCAAAGGCAAAAGCTTGCGTACTTAAGGGGATGGAAGTGTTTAATTGGAAAGAAAGAAGAGTGAATATAAAAAATAAGGATAATGATAGATATGCTTATGGAATTGGAATGGCAGCAGGGGTTCACGGAAATGGATATAAAGGAGCATATCCTGATTTTACTGACGTGAATATAACGATATACCCAGATGGAAATGCTTTAGTAAAGGTTGCAGTACATGAACAAGGTTGCGGAACGATTCTTACATTAAAGCAAATAGCAGCTGAAGGGTTAAATTTACAAATAGAAAATATAACTTTAACAGAAGCAGATACTTTTATTACCCCTTATGATTCAGCTGGTACTCAAGCAAGCCGAGTTACTTTTGTTTCAGGAGGAGCTGTAAAAAAAGCTTCAGAAGATATGTGCAGCAAAATCATAAATTCCGTAGCAAAAATTAATGGTGTTGATGCCAATAATATTACCTTAAAAAATGGAAAAGTTTTTATAAAAAATGAAGAAGTATATACTTATGGAGAAGTAGCTACAATTATTGAAAAACAATTGAAAGAGAGTTTAACCATAACAACTCATTATGAATCAGAGGCTAATCCAGGTACTTATGCAACTTGCTTTGTAGAAGTAAAAGTCGATAAATATACTGGACATGTGGATGTTTTAGATTGTTTAGCTGTTCATGACATTGGAAAAGCTATAAATCCAGTTTTAGCAGAAGGTCAAGTTCAAGGAGGGGCGCATTTTAGTTTAGGGATGGCACTTAGAGAGCAAATATCAATTGATAAAGATGGAAGTGTTAAATCTCAAAATTTTTCTAAATATCATTTGTTAAATGCTTTAGAAATGCCAGAAGTAAAGGTCATATTTATAGAAGAGAATGAACCCTATGGACCATATGGAGCAAAGAGTGTTGGGGAGATGGCTGCAGTTTGCCCTGCACCAGCAGTAGTTAATGCCATAAATCATGCTTTAGGAACTAGAATAACACATTACCCAGTTACACCTGAGGTTGTAATCAGCAATATAGTTAAAAAAAATGATTGAATTTTTATTCATTATATTGTATAATAATACGTAGTTTAAGAAATTACGGAGGATATTTATGAAAGCTGAGATATTATTTTTAAAACAAGAAGATGTTGTTAAGGCTGGGCTTTTAGATATGAAACAGGTTTTAACTTCAGTAGAATTGACTTATAAAATGTTTGGAGAAGGCAAAATAATAAACCATCCTAAAGTTAGTACGAAGATTCCAAATGAAGAGAATTGGACATCTTTTTTTAATTCTATGCCTTGTTATATTGGTGGTGACATTAATATTGCAGGTATTAAATGGGCTTGTGAGGCTAAAGGAAATGCAAATATTGAAGGCCTTCCTTGGGGAATTGATTCTATTATATTAAGCGACCCAGATACTGTGCTACCTATTGCATATATGGATGGTACTTTAATTACTGCTATGAGAACATCAGCAGTTGGAGGAGTGTTTGCTAAATATACTGCTCCAAAAGGCTGTAAAGTAGCCACTTTAGTGGGAGCTGGTGTAATTGGCCGTACTATGATCATGGCTATTTGTGAATCAGTGCCAACATTAGAAGAGATATTCTTAGTAGATCTTAATTTATATAAAGCACAAGCTCTTGCTAAGGAATTTGAAGGGATTTATAATGTTAAAATCACTCCTTCATCTGATATGGAATCATGTGTAAAAAAAGCTCCATTAGTTGTAACTCAAACCACAGCATCAAAGGCTTATATTACACCTAATCTTGTACAAAAAGGAGCCACAGTGATAGCCATGTCTAGAGATGTTACTATTGAGGTAATGCGCATGGCAGATCAGATTTTTGTAGATTATTTTTATCAGATGTTAACTAATAAAGTTCCAGGTATCCTTGACCTTCATGCTTCTTCAGAACTTACAGAAGAAAATGTTGTGGAAATGAAAGATTTAGCTCAGGGTATTCATCCTGGAAGAAAAAATAATGATGAAATTCTTTTCTGTGCTTCCATGGGGTTTGGCGCTTTGGATATTATGGTAGCTAATCAAGTTTATGAAAATGCAAAGAAGATGGGTATTGGACAAAAATTAAACCTTTGGGATAAACCACTTTGGATATAATAAGGTCCAAAAGGCGCAAGTTTTTTTAAAATTTAAAATATTGCAAAAAGATCTTTTGCTAGGAAGTTTACCTGGTAAGAGATTTTTCTTATTTTTATCATACTTTCTAATTTTTAAAATAAATATTTAATAATGGACTAAATTTTAAATTAAAGGAGCGTAGCAATATGAATAATAACAATGATTCAAGATTTCAAGAAGAAGAAAAAGGATTGACTATAGACTTTAACGACCCAATGGTTCAAGAGCTTTTAAATGAGGTAAGAGAAGAAAAAAAGAAAAAAGAAGCTTTGGAAAATAGTAAAGCTGATAATAATATTCAAAATTTAAATGAGATAGATATATTTCAAAATTTTCAGAGGATTCCTATATTAAAGCTTAGGGCTGAGGATAA
>JAVBPQ010000177.1:0-19770 GCA_031549525.1 Clostridiaceae bacterium
AGCCCTTACTTCTTCCCCTTATGGAAGATGTGTCTTTAAATGCGACAATGATGTAGTAGATCACCAGGTTGTAAATTTAGAATTTGAAGACGATATAACTGCTACATTCACCATGATAGCTTTTACCTATGAAACTACGAGAAAAATTAGAATATTTGGCACTAAAGGTGAACTAACAGGGGATATGACTAAAAATCATATAGATTATCTAACTGGAACTCTAAAGACCATCTCCTTAAAACAAGCTGATGCTGGTCACAGTGGCGGCGATCATAAGCTTATAGAGCATTTTATTAAAAGTATACAGGGGAATCTTGATTCTAAATCTTCTGCAGAAAAATCACTAGAAAGCCATTTAATTGCATTTGCTGCAGAAGAATCTAGATTAAAAGAACAAACAATTTTTTTAGTTAAAAAAGAGGAGTAACTTTTATAAACATTAGTGCATTATCTCAATTTCTTTCAAATTGGGAAAACTTCTTAACCTCATAATCCCACATAGCTATTTCCCCTTTTGAGATTACACCAAATAGCTCATTATCTTTATCTAAAATATTCATATTTGCAAATGAACCTTCAAACAATCTTCCTTCCTTTGGAAATTTCAATAGTGTAGCTACATTCTTTGTAAAAGGCAAAAGCGCTGTTTCGATATCCATACCTTTTAATAACAGTCCTTTAAAGCACTTAAAGTCTGAGCTTAAATCTCCTACCCCTAATTTTATAAGCTTCCCATTTTCATCAAATAAAGGCATACTGCCTCCTCCATCAGAACTTATAGTAACGTGAGTTTTATGAACGCCATATTCAATAGCTTTAATATAAGCATCTTCAGGATTTTCTCCATCTTCATCCTTTCTATATATCCCAGAGGTTATATCAAAATACCCTCCCATTTTTCCAAACTCAAGAACTTCCTTAAATAATCTTGAATTTCTGTTAACATGAGTAGGCAATATGTTTTCATAAGGTATCTCTGAATTTTCAAAGATTTCAATTATAGGTCTTAAACCACCTTTTCCATCCCCTAAGTGAATATGAAAAACCCCACACTTTCCAGAAAGCATTCCTCCTACTCTCGCTTCTGATGCTATATAAGTCAATTGGTTTAAAGTAGGGCTGCTGCTTCTATGATCTGAAACTGCAACTTCACCTATGCCAATGATCTTATCGATTAAAACGATATCGCTTCTTGGATTATCACTTATTATCCTCGTTGGAATTTCATAAGACCCAGTCCAAATATATGTATTTATCCCTTCTTCATCAAGAGCTCTTGCTTTTGCAAGAAGCTGAGGTAAACTCCTAGTAACAGCATCTGTGCCTAATAGTCCAACTGCTGTTGTAATTCCGCCCCGTATAAAATCAGAAAGATTAAGCTCAGGTGTTCTTGTGGTAAAACCACCTTCTCCTCCCCCTCCAATCATATGCACATGCAAGTCTATAAACCCAGGTACAACAATTTTTCCTTTTAAATCTATCTCTAAAATATCTAAGGAGCTTTCTTTTGAAAGCTGAATATTATCACAAATACTCACTACTCTATCAAAGGATAATAATATATCTTTTTTTCCTATATTTTCAGGACAATATACATTACAATTTTTTAATAATATCACTTTTTTAAACCTCACTTTTGCAAATAAATTTAATAAGTTAAATCTTAAGCTATCATTTCTTCTTTATCAAGTTTTTTAAAGATTCTTTTAGATTTTTATAAATAAATATTTCGCTAATTATTGAAATATCGTAAAAAATAGTGTCGCAAAACTAAAGCGACACTATTTTTTATGATTTTATTTTTTACATTTAAAACATGATACAAAATGATCTTTAGAGATTTCTAAAAGCTCAGGCTCGCTTTTTCTGCAACTATCATCAGCATAAATACAGCGTGCAGCAAAACGGCATATAGGCTTTGGTTCTATAGGGGATGAAATCTCTCCCTTTAATAATACCCTCTTTGCCTTCCTTTCCAAAGATGGAACAGGTATAGCTGATAGCAATGCCTGTGTATAAGGATGACTTGGATTTGCAAACAGTTCTTCAGCAGGAGCCTTTTCTATTAACTTTCCTAAATACATAACTGCAATATCATCTGAAAAATGGTTTACTACTGAAAGGTCATGAGTTATAAACACATAAGTCAATGAAAATTTTTCTTGCAATTCCTTCATAAGATTTAATATCTGAGCTTGAATGGATACATCAAGAGCTGAAACAGGCTCATCGCACACTATAAATTTAGGATTTAAAGCAAGAGCCCTAGCTATACCTATACGCTGCCTTCTTCCTCCATCTAATTCATGAGGATATGAATTCATAAGCCTTTCAGCAAGACCAACTGTTTCCATGATTTCAAGCACTCTTTCTAGCCTTTTTTTCTTATCTGCTATTATTTTATTTATCTCTAAAGGTTCAGAAATAGTCTGGCTTATGGTCTTTCTTGGGTTTAATGAAGAGAAAGGATCTTGAAATATTATCTGCATATCCTTTCGTTTTTTTCTCATCTCATCAGAAGACAATTTAGTTATATCCTGACCTTCAAAAAATATATTTCCTCCAGTAGGTTCAAGAAGCCTCAAGATGACACGACCTGTCGTAGATTTTCCACAACCTGATTCACCAACCACTCCAAGAGTTTTTCCTTTATCTATAGAAAAGCTAACATCATCTACGGCATGAAGCATACCTCTTTTTGTTTTAAAGTATTTTTTTAAATTTTTAACCTCTAACATTGCCATATTTGAACTCATTCCTTCTTCACCTTCACATCGTTTATATTTGACTCGTTGTACAAGTGGCACTCAACAAAATGGTTCTCATTTCTATATACCTTCTTTGGATATTCTTTAGAGCATATTCCTAAACAATATGAGCATCTTGGATGAAATGGGCAACCTGATGGCAAGTTCCTTGGATCAGGCATAAGTCCTTTAATAGGCTTTAATTTTGCTTTTCTATCCTCAAGGTTTGGAAGGGAGTTAAAAAGTCCTTCAGTATAAGGATGCTTTGTGTTGTTAAATATATCCACAAGATTTCCATGCTCTATAATACGACCTGCATATATTACAGATACTTCGTCACAGATCTCTGCAACAATTCCCAAATCATGAGTTATCATGAGCATGGATGTTCCATATTTATCCTTTAAATTCTTCATCATTTCTAAAACCTGAGCCTGAATAGTAACATCTAGTGCAGTAGTAGGTTCATCTGCAATTAGAAGATTTGGACTGCAAGCTAAAGCAATAGCTATTACAACACGCTGCTTCATTCCTCCTGAAAACTGGTGAGGATATTCAGGACCACGCTCTCCAGGTATACCAACAAGTTCAAGCATCTCCTTTGCTTTTACAATCGATTGAGAATGATTTATATTTTCATGAATTTCTATAACCTCTGCTATCTGTTCTTCAACAGTTTGCACAGGATTTAAGGAGGTCATGGGATCTTGGAATATCATGGACACATTATTGCCCCTTATCTTTTCCATTTCCTTCTCGCTCTTCTTAAAAACATCTATTCCATCAAGTTCAATGCTTCCTCCCACTATTACACCTGGAGGGTCTGGTACCAATCTTAAAATAGATAATCCTGTTGTAGTTTTACCAGCACCTGTTTCTCCTACAAGACCTAAAGTTTGACCTTTTTTTATTGAAAGGTCAAGTCCATTTAAAGCATGAACTACTCCATCATCAGTCCTATATTCTACAATAAGACCTTTTATATTAAGCGCTAGTAAATTTTCTTTGCCCATCTTAATCCTCCTTACTTAAGCCTTGGATCCAGTGCATCTCTTAATCCATCACCAAATAAATTTAATGCAAGTATTGTTATCATTATGGCAAGACCAGGGAACATAGTTATATAGCTATAATCTCTTATATAAGTTCTTCCGCTCGATAACAAAGCTCCCCATTCTGGGGTTGGAGCTTTAACACCTAACCCTAAGAAACTAAGGGATGCAGTTGTTAAAATAACTGATGCAACTTGAAGAGTAGTTTGAACTATAATTGGTGCCATACAATTTACTAAGACATGCTGTATGATTATTCTTGTATTTGTAGCTCCTATGGCTCTTGCAGCTTCAATAAATTCCATATCACGAATTGTAAGAACGGACCCTCTCACTATACGTGCAAATCTCGGAACTGCTGATATGGATAAAGCTATTACTAAATTTACCATGCTAGATCCTAATGCTGCGACGATTGTTATGGCAAACAAAACTCCAGGAATTGCAAGGAAGATATCCATAATACGCATTATTACATTATCTAATTTTCCTCCAAAATATCCAGATATAGCACCTATTATACCACCTGCGACAAGGGATAAAGCACAAGATATAAAACTTACTAGAAGTGATACCCTTGAGCCGTGCACTACCCTTGCTAAGATATCTCTTCCCATTTCGTCAGTACCAAAAGGATGAGCAGCAGATGGCGGTTTTAATTTCATAGGAATGTTTTGCTTTATAACTTGGGTTTTATAGTCAAACATAACATCAGCAAATATCATCATCAAAATCAATAATACTATTATTATAAGTCCTAAAACTGCAGTCTTATTTCTTGCAAATCTTCCCCAAAGTTCCCCAAATTGAGATTTCTTTTTGTATTTTTTTATCTTTTCTTCTACATTTATTTTTGCAGCAACGTTATTATTCATATTAACACCTCCATTTTAAGTAAATTGTGATCTTATTCTAGGATCAACAAATCCATACAATAAATCTACGACTAAATTGACTATGGAGAAACAAATTGTAAATACGATGATACAGCCTAACACCATAGGTATATCTCTTCCTTGAATAGAACTTATCATAAGACGTCCAATTCCAGGCCAAGCAAATACAGTTTCAGTCAAAACAGAGCCACCTAAAAGATATCCAATTTGGAGTCCAATTACAGTGATAGTAGGGATTAAAGCATTTTGAAAAGCATGTTTACGTATAACCACTGAGTTAGAAACCCCTTTACTGCGAGCTGTCCTTATATAATCTTGCCTTATAACTTCAAGCATTGATGATCTGGTAGTTCTTGCAATCTGAGCCATCTGTAAAAATCCTAATGTTATGGAAGGGAGTATTAAGCTTTTAAATCCTTCAGATCCTGAAGATGGAAACCATCCTAGTCTTAAGGAGAAGAATAAAATCAATAAAAGCCCAAGCCAAAAGGCAGGCATAGAAATACCTAAAAGTGCAATAAACATGCTTATACCGTCTATTAAAGTATTCTGTTTTACAGCAGCTATTATACCAAGGGGTATAGCAGCTAGTATAGAGAATAAAATTCCTGCTATGGAAAGCTTTAGAGTATTTGGGAGCCTTGCACCAATTTCTATTGAAACTGCATTTTTGGTTTTATAGGATGTACCCATATTGCCTTGACAAAGCTTGATCATATATCTTCCATACTGAATGAAAATATTATCATTTAATCCCATCTCTTCTCTAAGCTGTGCTATCGCTTCTGGTGGAGCTTGGTCTCCTAAGATCATCTTAGCAGGATCACCAGGAGCTAAACTCATAATAAGAAAAACAAGCAAAGTTACTCCTAATATAACAGGAATTAATGCTAGCAATCTTTTAATAATAAATTTTAACATATTTCCTCCTAAGCAATTGATGTCTAACAATTTTTTAATAAAATATGATTTTAGATAATTAATGATAAACTTTTTTGAATCCACGCATTGAACGTGGATTCAAATATTAAATCAAATAATTCTGTTTTAAATTTATGGTTATTTCCATTTGATATTATTAACTCTGAGTGTACCTGATGGAGAAACTGCAACACCATCTAAACCAGCATTAAATGCTCTTATCATAGTGTTTTGGTATAGAGGCACTGATGAAACGAGAGTATTAAGGTAAGCTGCAAGTTCTTTTAAAATAGCTTCTCTTTCTTTAGCATCAATAGTTTGAATAGCTTTATCGATGAGTTCATCTACTTTAGGATCATTTAATCTTGATTTATTTGATCCATTTATTGAACTTGAGTGGTAAACACCCTTAACATAAGAAAGCATATCGTTTGATGTATAACCACCAATAGCAGCTACATAATCAGTTGTAGTAGTAACGCTTAAGTAAGTTGCTAAATCCATTGATACAAGCTCTGATGCTATTCCAATCTCATCTAAGTTAGCTTGAATAACTTCACCAGCACGTTTTTTCTGATCGTTAGAACAGATGATGTCTAATTTAATGCTTGCTGGATCAACACCAGATTCTGTAAGGTATTGTTTAGCTTTTTCAACATCATAGGTTTCAGCATTTTCTTCATTTTCTCCCATCATACCTACAGGAGTACATGAAATAGCTACTTTTCCATGACCATCAAGAGCAACATCTACTACGGATTGTTTATCGATTCCAACATTTATTGCTTTTCTCACTAGAGGATTATCAAATGGTGCTTTTTCATTATTTATCATAATATAATTATGGCTCAAAGAAGGAACTTCAATTACGCCAATTTCTGGATTTGTGCTTAATCTATCAAAATCTGTAGTAGCAACTTCTATTACAAGATCTGCTTCTTTTGCTTCTAAAGCTATTGTTCTTGAAGAGCCTTCTGGTATTACTTTCCAAGTTACATGTTTAATTGAAGGCATATTATCTTTATCGAAGTAATCATCAAATTTTTCAAAATCAAGTTTATCTCCAAGTGTCCAGGATACAAACTTATAAGGTCCAGTTCCTATAGGATTTTTGTTAAAATCATTTCCACTGTCTATTAGTGCCTTAGGAACTATAAAGTTTGAATGGTGAGCTAAATCGTTTAATAGGTTCGCTTGAGGACCATCTGTTGTAATTTTTACAGTAAGAGGATCTATTACTTCAACACCAGTCATGCTCTTTGTATACATTACAACATCCTGATGGTTTTTAGCTTCATCTAAAGAAGCTTTTATATCATCTGCAGTCATCGTAGTGCCATCATGGAATTTAACTCCCTCTTTGATTTTAAATTCCCATTCAGTAGGTGAAATGTTCTTATATTCTGCACAAAGATCAGGAATTGGGTTCATTTCCATATCATATCTAAATAAGCCATTATGTGTCATATCATTCATATAGCTTCCAGCAACAGCATTATGTCCTGCAGTTGTCATAGATGGAGTTTCATTCTCTGTAGCTATTATAAGAGTATCTTTTTTATCTGAAGATGCAGCTTGAGTAGTATCTCCTGAAGGTGCAGCTGTAGTATCTGCAGCTGCAGCTGTGGTATCAGCTCCTCCTGCTGCTGTGGTATTAGCTGTGCCTGAACCTCCGCCACCGCATCCTGTTAATGACAAAAGAAGAGAAGTAATTACAACAATAGTACTTGAAATTTTAATAGAAAACTTTTTCACTAAATCACCTCATAAATTTTATTTAAGTTATAATAACATATTAATTAAAAGCTTTTTTATGCTAATTTACTCACCTCCTCACATCTACTTATCATAACATGAGTTTGACAACTTTGTTTATATTTTTTTAAATTTATTTTTGAAACTTTCAAAGAAATATATAAAGACATTCATAAAATATTTAAAACTTATGAATTACATTTCTTCAAAACTAAAAACAATACTTACTAAATATATAATATTTTATGAATTTTTGATTTGCTAAATTTATTGATTTTTAAAGCGTCGAACTCACTTTAATAGCTTAATTAATTTAAAATTAATATATCATTAGTATTTAAATATTGCAAGAAAAATATCACAAGTTCAGGAATAAGAAATTAATTAAAAGAATATATAGTATGATATAACGCATTTATGTGTTTTTTTCAAAAATATGGAAAATAAAATTATGAATTTATATTATAAACAAATAAATATTTAACCAAATACTTCTACATATTCTTTAAATATTAACAAAAAAATATACTAATTTTATTCCTAGTAAAGTAAATGTCAATAAAAGGAAAAATTTATTATATTATTTTTTTAAAAATATATGGAATTTTTTTCTAATATAATATATATTAGACTTGTTCATTCATTAACTAACTATCCTCTAGTTTAATTAGTCCATTTATTTTATTTAAATAACTACAAAACCCAAATTGTAGTTATTGTTTCTTAATATTTTAATCTATATTTTTAAAATAAAATTTAAAAGGATGGTGTTTAATAACAAACCATCCTAAATTTTATCACTTATCTAAATTATCTTTAAGTTTAAAATTTAAATCATTATATGCTCTTACCCAAGCTATATAGCTTTCTGGTCCATGGGCATAGGATAAATCGGTATTTGGACTTAAATCTTTTACAAAAAAATCTGTAAGTGGTTTATAATCAGATATATCTTTAGTGGTGCTTAAAACCCAAGTAGCTTTTGTTATCCAATCTTTTTCAGACGTCATAGAATAGGACATCAAAAGCGTATATTCATATAGAGTTATATAGGGTATTCGCTCTTTTTTACTTAAATAATAATCCTTTGCAGTTGGTGCTAAATTTTCAAATGTATCCATTGCATTCTTAAAATCAGAAAAATTGCTTAAATCATGAAAATCCTTGCCTGTTATCAAGGCATATTTTTTTTCCATAAGGCTATATAATTCTTCATCTTCATCTTTAAATTCGGGATCCTTAGGCGAAAAAAATTTAAGGGTTATACCATTTTTCTTAAAGCCCCAGCTTTCAAGAGGAAGATGTGGTACAAAGTCAGAATTAAATACTATATTAAAAATATTTTCATATTCTTCTACATCTTTTGATACATTTGGAGTTCCAAAGGTATATGCATATATATTTTCTTCATTTGCATAGTTTAAAGATTTTGTGCATCTTGCTGCAAATAAATTAGCAACTGCACCACCTCTGCTGTGACCTGTTATTAAGAGCTTATTCCTATCTTTTTCTTCATCAAGACCATGTTTTTGCATAAAATCTTTAAAGTCTTTATTTAAATTGGCTTCAGCTACCCTAAATCCAAAATGGACATCATTATCGTAGTAAATAAGCCCTGATACAGCAAAATTGCTATACCATTCACCAGCAGTTGTTCCTCTTATAACGGCAAATATCAAGTTGTAAATCTCATCATCCATGTGAACAGTTTTATAAGAAAAAGTGTAACCTACTCTATTGGATATGTAATTATACTCCTTATCATAATTATATGATTCGATATTTTCAGAAGGAAATCCAATAGAAACAAGAGCATCTTCTATATATTTTTGACTATTTAAAAAATCTTCCATATAATTATAAGCTGCAGCGCTTAGTATAGATGATATCTCAGCTATATCAGGATTATATGTATGAGAAGCTTTTAAAAAATAATCGTCAGAAAATGAAGTGCTTATATCCACAGTTTTATCATCATCATAGGTGTTAAAAGTATTATTGAAGGAAACAATTGTCTCATCAAAAACATCATTTAGTGCTTGTCCTCTTATAGTTAAGCTTGTTGTCGTTCCAATAAATAAATTCATAATAAATATAATTATGCTGACTCTTGAAAGTAAATTATAAAATAGTTTTTTCCTTTCCTTCATAAAAATCCTCCTAAGTTTTTTGATATGTTTTTAATATAGTTTACTTAATTCTATCTAATAGATATTTTATATTTAATTTCTAACTTTGGCAAATTAAACAATTGTCATATTTTATTTTTTATTAAAAATTTAGAGGGACTATCTTGTCCCTCTTTTCAATATAAATTTCTTAAATTTAATTTTCATCATAGGTATATAACCTTATTTGATATCCAAAATCTCCACCACTGTGGTCACTAAAAAGATCTAATATTAATAAATTTTCTCCAACCTTCCAGATAGAGCGATCTTCATAATTCATGCTGGTATTTCCTAATATCTTAATCAGTTTGTTTTTAAAGAAGTTATATTCTTTTTTAAAAAGCTCTCCTACAAATTTTACTAAAAAGTTATATTTATCCCATTCTGATTTTGTATAATATGCGTATCCTAATATATATATATTGCCATAATGAATGTCATTCTTTCTAACCTTTTCATAATCTATATTGAATTCATCACCTATGCTTGGCCCAAATATCTCACTAGGAAATACAAATTCAGAAGATTCTTCCTCTAAAAACTCTTGAAGAAGGGAATCAAAATCTTCTTCTTCAAATAATCTACACAAATTACCGCCAAAGAAGAATAATTCTTCTGGTATGTCAATCTGTCTAAAGTCCCATTCTTTTAAAATTGCCTGATTCTTATCTAGTAATTTTGCTCTCTCTTCTTCCCTATCTATACTAAGAGTTGCAACAGTTTCACTATTTCTATTTACAAAGGCAATATTTCCTTCCTTAGTATAAAATGGAGCAAGGCTACTATCTGAAAATCCCACGATCTCATAATTTTCACTGTTTATAACAGGCTCTACTAAGCTTTCATTGTTAAAAATAGTACCATCATTATGGAGTATGCTCCACTTGCCTGACTTATTCCTCACAATACTAACATCCACTTCCTGATAAACGCCTGTTGCAAAAGAAAATAGGTTTTCAAATGATTTGGAATCATAAATATTATTATTTTTTACAAATTCATTTAACTCCATGATAGATATGGGTTTAGCAGTATTATTTGGTTTTTCTTCCTCATATCTAATATCAAAACTTTTCGTTTCTGTATGTACAAAATTTCCATCTAAATGGAAAACAAAAGTGTCCTTTACATTTAAATCTTTTCTTGGAATCTCTACAGTATAAAAATTTCTCATATAAATCACCCTTCAATTATATTTTAATATCATTTATAAGATAAAAAAAGAACCATATATTTTAATTAATTACATTAATTTTATTTTTTTAACAAAATATATAAAATATTTTTAAAATAACACCCCTCTTTTAAACAATATTTCAATACAATTTATAACCATAAATAATTTATTTTTTTAATATTAACTTTTATTTTTCTATAAGTCAAATATAAAATCACAAGATCTTATAACTAATCAGCAATTTCAGTATGTCTTAAAAATTCATCACAAATATACATGCGAATTTGATAACCAAAATCTCCATTTCCTCTATCACTAAATAGATCTAAAACTAAAAATTCATTGTTTATTTTCCATATGGTACATCCCCCATAGGATAAAGAAGGTGTTCCTGCTAATCTAATAATTTTCTTTTTAAAATTGTCATATTCATTTTTAAATAAATACCATATATATTTAATTAAAAAGTTATAATTGCTCCACTGATGTTTTGTGTAATATACATAACTAAGTATGAGTATTTTTCCATAATATACTTTATAACCTTTCATATCATTTCTTATAAGTTTATTCTTACGATTTATCTTAGGCCCATGTATCTCGCTATGAATTAAAAAATTTCCATATTTTTTATCCATAAATTTTTTATAAAGAACATTAAAATCATTTTTTTTAATTAAATTTGAAAAATTGCCTCCAAAGAAGAAAAATTCTTCAGGAATAGATATTTCATTAAAATTCCATTTTCCTAAAATTATCCCCTTTTTATCAAATAATGCAGCTTCTCTATTCTTTCTATTGATCTTTAAGGTTGAGACAATTTCGCAATTTCTATTAACAAAAGCTACATTTCCTTCCTTTGTATAAAATGGTGCAAAACTGTCATATGTAAATCCTACTATCTCACAGTCTTTTTTTTCTACAACTGGTTCTATCACTATTTCATTATTAAAAAATACTCCTTCTTTATGAAATATTCCCCATTTGCAATCTCTTCTTCTAACTATAGCAGCATCTACATTCTCATATATATCTGTACAAAATGAAAATACTTTTTGAAATAAGGTTAAATCATATCCATATAAATTTACGATATTCTCTAAACTCCTTCTTTTAAAAGGTTTATCTTCATTAAATTGCTCTTCTAACTTTTTGCAAATAAAATTTCCGTCTAAATGAAAAATGAATACTTCTGATTTTTCTATATCTTTTCTTTTAATTCTTAAAGTATAAAAATTTTTCATAATATATTATCCTTTGACATCATATTTTTATCAAATTTGAATTTTTTTTGAATTTTTTTTAAATATTTTATTTTATTTTAACTTTTTTAATTTATTTTGTCAATTATATATAAAAAATTATTTTTCAATAATAAAAATACAAAATATTATTATATTTACTTTATATTTTTTATTTATATAAAATTTAAACAAAAAATATTTTTTGATAATATTTATGAAATTATTGTATATATTTTACTAAACAGATTAATATTTTAAGGTGGCAGTATGATTATTCCTAAAAAATATGATTTAAACACATTTAGTGGTATGAGTAAGAAACAACTTGAAGAACATTATAAGCTTTACTTAGGCTATATAGAAAAATTAAATGAGATAAACCTCCTTTCAGATGAATCAAAGCAATATGTAGATGGAAACTCTACCTATAGTTCATTAAGATGTTTAAAATTAGGAGAAACTTATGCCATAGATGGGGTTTATCTCCATGAAATGTATTTTGAAAATGTCACAGGAGATAAAGAAGAAAAGAAAATGGTATCTAAAAGCCTTATAAATTCTATAATGAATGACTTTAAAAACATTGGCAATTTATTAGATGAGTTAAAGCAGGTCGGGCTTTCTATGAGGGGATGGTGCATACTTGCCTACGATATTCTAAATAAAAGATTAAGAGTATTTGGATCTGATGCACATGATATAGGAGCTATCTGGTCAGTGGCAATTCCTCTTGTTGTGTTGGATGTTTATGAGCATGCATATTTTATGGATTTTGGAACTAACAAGAAACAATATATAGATATATTTATAAAGAACATCAATTGGAGAGTAGTTAGCAACAGATTTAAACAAATAAGATTAATCTAACCTATAATTAGCCTTTTTTTTAAATTATTGTTATAATTATTTATAGTAAGTCAAAAGTGGTGGTAATAATAAAATACTATATAAATAGCATTCAAATGATAAAATTTTTAATAACAAAAGATGAACTCTTTGAAATTTTATCAGAATTTAATAATAATATCCATGTAAGAAACAATAAAGATGCTATAGATGAATTTCTAAAAAAATATGAAATGCTCTATGAAAAATTGTTTTCCTCTCATGAATTTTCTTTAGAAGAAGATGAAGAGCTCCTGAATTTAAGATTAAAAATAGAAAGCAAATATAGATATGATCCTTATCTTGAAATAAGCACATTTTCTTTAGTTCTAACAGATGACGATATGCTCCACAGCAATTATGACGTTAAAGAATTTCCCAAGTTTCTAATAGGGCTTAAGGTAGAATTCCCAAAAGATGTGTGCTACTATAAAATATCAAAGGATGAACCTAACAAGCGCATTGTCTCTAGTAAAAAATTCAAATCACTTGAATTTTATAATTTTATATTTATTATGCTAGGAAAAATAACTGAATTTATGAGGTTTTCAATAAATGATAAAAAATTCAAACCAAATATATTGATAAGCAAGAAAGTCAAGGAAAATTTAAAAAACACATATTTTTTTAAACATCATAAATGTACAATAGTATAAACATAGTGGATTTTTCCACTATGTTTAATTTTTAAACTTCTAACATCCCAAATGCAGCTATGCTCTTTGCATCTATTATCTTTCCTATCTTAATCCAATCCTTAAGCATATCTAGTGAAACTTCGTGAAGTGAAATAAATTCATCCTCATCTCCTAAATTATCTTTTCCTTCTTTTAAATTTTCAGCTTTATATATGTGTATTATCTCATCACAAAAGCCAGCAGAAGTAGCAATTTTACCTAAATAGGTTATATCGTCTGAAGTATAGGATGTCTCTTCTTCAAGCTCTCTAATGCAACACTTCATAGGTTCTTCGTCACTTTCTAATTTACCTGCTGGAAATTCTATCATATAACTATCAAGAGCAACCCTATATTGTTCAACCATTAAAACAGTATCTTTGTCCTTAAAAGGTACTACACACACAGCTCCTTTATGCCTTACAACGTTTCTAAGTGCTTCTTTGCCGTCTTCAAATTCTATATTTAAAGTTTCCACATTAAATATAGGGCATGTATAATCAGTTCTTTTATTCATTATTTTCTCAGCTTGTTTCATTTTTTAAACCTCTTGTAATCTATTTCAAAGTATTTACACTGCTTAATTATATCATAAATGAACTATCTTCACCTCAATTATTTACTATTGAGGTGCTGTAGTAGTTTCATTTATTCTATTATCCTCTGGCAAAATATCATTATAAATAAAATCCTTCATCTGATTTATATTTAATTCCTCATCGTCGATGATATCATAGCATATACCATTTATCATATCCATATACCAATTGTTATCCACAGGAAATTTAAGGCTTGCAACCTGCATCTCACTCTTTAAAACTTTAGTAGCTATTGCAATGATTTTTACATAATTTAAATTTGTTTTTACCATAGCTATAAGTTCTTTAATTACACCTGGCAATTCCAGAGGCTTTAAAGTCATCATTTTTTTGTAAACTGCTTTAACAACTATCCTCTGCCTCATTGACCTATCTGCATCCCCCCCATTGTTTCTATTCCTTGCATAAGCTAGGGCTTGCTTTCCATTTAAGGATTTAATTCCTGCACCATCTTCTATTGGAGAAATTTTTCCATAAACATCAGATTCTCCCATAGCACAATTTATTTCATCTATTTCATCTTGAGTTAAGTTTATATCTACTCCGCCTATCTTTTCAATGACTTTTTGAAATGATGCAAAATTTATCACTATATAATCCTTTACATCCAATTTAAAATTATTATTTAAGGTATTTACAGATCTAACTCCACCTGCATGATAGGCTTTTATAGGGTTCTGGGATCTTTCGTACTCTTCTGCTGCTCCATAGGCAAAGGAGTGGTTTATTTTATCTTTTACAGTGTATCCATATTCTTCAATGTTAACATAGCAATCTCTCAATATAGAGGATAATTTTATCTTCTTATGTTTTTCATCTATTGTTAAAATCATCATGCTATCAGCCCTTGCCCATTCACCATCGTACTCTGTTGCTCTTTCATCAAGGCCAAATACAGCAATATTAGTTATTTTTTTACTAAAATCTTTTCCATTTTCTTCAGCAACAGGTATTTCCATATCTTCATCCTTTCCAACCCTTTCATCTTTAAAAGGTTCATTTATCATATTTTTATTAGTTATTAAGCTGACTTGACTTATATCTTTTAATTTAATAACCACATAAGAAGATAAAAACGCTGCTATAGTTAAAAAAATCAAGATAGTATATAAAATAACCTTACTCCTTAAACCTTCTTTATGTTGATTATATAAATCATATTGATACTTTTTTTTCACTAAGTCTCAGTCCTCTCTAAAAGATAAGTTAATCTATTTAAAAAACAAAAATTATATATTAAAATACCCTGCAAACAAACCCCATTTTAGTTTGCACAATATAAAAAGTATATATGTATAAAAATATTTTTTTTTAAATTTATAAAAAAAGAGCCTTTCAGCTCTTTTTATTAAATATCTTAAATATTTCACCAAAGATTAGAGGAATTACTGACAATAATATAACAACTAATAAATCTCTTCCAACAAGTGGCATAACTCCAAATACTGAGTTTATACCTGGTATGTTTATCACAGCAACTTGAAGCATGATTCCAATCAAAATTGCACCTATTAAATATTTATTGGTAAATACACCTATCTTAAATATTGACTTGTTTAAATTTCTCATATTTAAAGAAAAAAACAACTGAGATATGCTTAAAACAGTAAATGCCATGGTCTGTGCATAAACAACAGCTTGATTTCCATTTCCTTCTCTCATATGAGATACTATATCCCAAGATCCTGTATGGAAGTATATGCCAATTGCAAAAGCAAACAAAGTTAAGATTCCAATGAGAAATCCCCCAAGGGTTATTATAGTTACGGTATTTTTATTTATAAAATTTTCTTTAACATTTCTCGGTTTTTCCTTCATAACATCAGGGTCCCCTGCTTCCACTCCAAGAGATAATGCTGGAAAACTATCTGTAACTAAGTTTACCCAAAGTATATGTGTAGGTTCAAGGGGAGTAGGCCATCCTAAAAGTATTGCAAAGAAAAGCGTAAATATCTCTCCTAAATTGCATCCTAATAAAAACAATATTGCTTTTTTTATGTTATTAAATATGTTCCTTCCAGTTTCCACTGCGCTTACAATGGTAGTAAAATTATCATCTGTTAAGATCATATCTGCAGCACCTTTTGATACATCTGTACCAGTTATGCCCATTGCAACTCCAATATCAGCTGCTTTTAAAGATGGAGCATCATTAACACCATCTCCTGTCATAGATACAACATTTCCTCGTGATTTTATAGCTTTTACTATTCTAACCTTGTGCTCTGGTGATACCCTAGCAAAGACCCTCAAATCGTCCATCCTGCTTGCTAGTTCCTCATCACTTAAATCATCCACTTCATGACCAAAAACAGCTTGATGTTCATCTGTTGCAATATTAAGCTCTTTTGCTATTGCAACAGCAGTGTTTTTATGGTCTCCTGTTATCATAACAGTGCTTATACCTGCGCCTTTACATTTAGCTACAGCATCTTTTACTTCAGGTCTTGGAGGATCTATCATAGCCATAAGACCAATAAATGTAAGCTTAGATTCATAATTATCTTTGTTTGAATCTTTATCTACAACCTTATATGCAGATGCAAGAACTCTTAGAGCTTGGTCTGATATATCATTTGAAGATTTTAAAATTTTATCTATATGATCTTTATTAAGAGGTTCCTCTTTGCCATTTATCATTATTTTATCACATATTTTAACAAGATTATCTACAGCTCCTTTAGTGAACACATATGCTTTATCTCCATATTCATTAACTGTAGTCATAAGCTTTCTATCAGATTCAAATGGTATTTCATCTATCCTTTTATGCTCTTTCTCCAATGCTTCTTTAGATATCTTAAGATTATTTCCTACATCTACTAAAGCAATTTCTGTAGGATCTCCTGTCTTTTCAGTTTCTGTACTTGTGGAATCATTGCATAAAACCATGCTATCTGTCAGCAATTTTTCTTCTTTAGTGTCATATTTTAAATCTTCTATATTCCTAACATCGCCATTTATATAATACTTCTTAACCGTCATTTTATTTTGAGTTAGAGTTCCTGTCTTATCTGAACAGATGACATTAACTGCACCTAAAGTTTCAACAGCGGGGAGTTTTCTAATAAGAGCATTTACTTTTATCATCTTTTGCATACCCATTGCTAAAACTATGGTTACAATTGCAACAAGACCCTCAGGAATAGCAGCTACAGCAAGGCTTACCGCTATAAAAAACATCTTTCCAATGTTTCTTCCCTGAATTATACCAACTACAAACATCATTGCACATATTCCAAGGGCAAGTATAGCTAAAACCTTTCCTAAGGACTCCAGATTCTTTTGAAGAGGAGTTTGATCTTCTTCTTCTTCTGAAAGCATAGTTGCAATCTTTCCTATTTCAGTCTTCATACCTGTTGCAATTGCAATACCCATACCTCTACCATAGGTTATTAGAGTTGACATAAAAGCCATATTTTTCTGATCTCCTAAAGCAATCTTTTCAGAATCATCTACTATGACTTGTGATGTCTTATCTACTGGAACAGATTCCCCAGTAAGTGCTGACTCTTCAATCTTTAAATTTGCACTCTCTAGGATTCTTATATCGCATGGCACATATCTTCCTGCATCTAAAACTATGATATCCCCTGGTACAATTTCCTCAGAAGATATATCTAAAATCTTTCCGTCTCTTTTTACATAAGCTCTGGGAGAAGACAACTTTTTCAAAGCATCCATAGCTTGTTCTGCCTTAGATTCTTGAACTACACCGATTATAGCATTTACAATGACTACTATCATTATTATAACAGCATCGCTATATTCCCCAAGAGCTATAGAAATAATTGCAGCAGCTAATAATACATATATAAGCACATCCTTAAATTGCTCTAAAAATCTCAAAAATATGGATTTTTTCTTTTTTTCTATAAGTTTATTGTAACCATATTCAGTTAATCTCTTATTTGCTTCATCTGTTGTAAGTCCATCTTTAAGATTAGACTTTAATTCAAATAAAACTGTATCATCTGTTTTTTTATACCACAATCTGAATTCACCCCATTAAACATATTTAAAAATTCATATTTGTAAAACTATCTATAAACTTTTTATAAAGCTTTCTAGTTTATCCATAGCTATCTTTAAGTTTTCTATAGAATTTGCATAGGATATCCTTATATGCCCTTCTCCTGAATCAGGAAATGCATTTCCAGGTATTACGCCAACCCTTTTTTGTTTTAAAAATCTATAGCAAAAATCTTCACTTGATATCCCAAATTTTTCTATAGAAGGAAAAATATAAAATGCCCCTTTTGGTAAAGATACATAAAGTCCCATATTAATCAACCTCTCATATATATAATCTCTCCTTTTTTTAAAATTATTTTTCATATCATCTGCATCGCAAAGACAATATTTCAATCCTGCAAGAGCAGCATATTGAGATATGCTCGATGCACAAGTTACCATATATTGATGGACTTTAATTATCTCTTTATATATTTTTTCACAAGTACAAATATATCCAACTCTCATACCTGTCATGGAGAATATCTTCGAAAACCCTCCTATATACACTGATTTTTCTCTTATATCTTCATATTGCATCAAAGAATTATAATCATCATCATAACATAAAGCTGCATATATTTCATCGCTTATTATAAAAACATCTCTCTCCTTTATACTCTCATATACAAATTCCTTATCTTCTTTTGAGAGCACATTTCCTAGAGGGTTTGAAGGAAAGGACATGATTAAAATCTTACAGCCTTCATTTAATCCGCTTAATATAGAATCCCTATTTATGGTGAGATCTGCATTAAATGTATAATATATAGGCTTTGCTCCTAAAATCTTCACTATACCTTCATACGCAGGATATCCTGGGGATGGTATTAGGACTTTATCTCCAATGTTTACTAAAGCTTTTAAGCTTGCAAATATAGCTTCACTCCCTCCTACAGTGATCATTACTTCATCCTTTGAATAATGTAAATTAAATCTAGTTAAGTATTTTACTATCTCTTCTCTTAGTTCATAAAGACCTGCATTGGATGTATATTTTGTTTTATCCTCCATAACTGCTTTAATAACTGCAGTTTTAATACCTTCAGGCATTGGAAAATCAGGTTCTCCTAATGTGAGTGATATAACATTTTTATATTTTACCATCTCATCGTAAAACCTTCTTATACCTGTAATTTTTATATCTTTTAAAGTATTTAACATTTTCCCTCCCAATACTACTAAATCAAATTAAAATTATTTTATTTAATGTTTAAGTTATAAATATAAAATAGAAATATATATCATTAAATTTACTATTTAAAATTACTATATGCAGTTATTATTATAATAAATTATATATACTAATGCAATTAATATATCAATTAAATAATATAAAAATTGTATCATTATAAAAATTCTTCGTTAAATAAAGGTTAGTGTAATTATTTTACTCTAACCTTTTCAATTTATTAAAGAAACGTATAAATTTAAAAATTAAATCTTAAATTCCTAAATATTTTCTTCGCTCATCCTCTGGTACCATACTTCCACCTGTTGCCCATGCTATGTGGATTGCATTTTCCATTTTAGGAATCCTCTTCATTATCTCTTCATTTTTTTGTGTAAGGTAAAAACCAGGAATAGAAGCTGCAGCTGAAGGTTCTATAAACATTTTTTCGCTTAAGTATA
>JAVBPQ010000086.1:0-7170 GCA_031549525.1 Clostridiaceae bacterium
AGGAATTTAAAAGGAGATGGATTTGTGGAATCAAATAATACTTTTCGGCATGAATTAAAGCATTATATAAATTTTTCAGATTATAAAGAAATTGAATCAAAATTATCTATCTTAAGCAAAAAAGATAAATTTGCAGATTCAAATGGCATATATAAAGTAAAGAGCTTATACTTTGATAATTATGAGGATAAAGTTTTAAGAGAGAAGATAAATGGATATCCATATAGAGAAAAATTTCGCATAAGATTTTATAATGATGATACTTCTTTTATTCGCCTTGAAAAAAAGAACAAGATCAATGGACTTTGTATAAAGCAAACTGCAAAAATAACGAAGGAGGATTGTGAGAGGATAATATCAGGAGATTTTAAGGTTTTAAGAGATAATGAAGACCTTCTTTGTAAAGAGCTTTATGCAAAAATAAACTATCAGCAATTAAGGCCTAAAAATATTGTATATTATGATAGAAGGCCATTTATATATAGAGCAGGAAATGTGAGGATAACAATAGATTCAAATATAAGAGGAAGCTCTAATGTGGGAATGTTTCTAAAAGATGATGTTAGAGGTTTTATACCAATAAGGGAGATAATTTTAGAGGTTAAATATGATAATTTCTTACCTCAAGTAATACGAGATATAATTCAAATTCAAAATAGATTTCAAACTTCTTATTCGAAATATGCAGCCACAAGGATGGCGTTGTAGGAGGATATTATATGACATTTAATGATATTTTAAAATCAAGTTTTTTAGAAAAAGCAGTGGAGTTTTCATTCATAGATGTGATCTTAGCAATAGGTGTAGCTTTTGCACTGGGATTATTTATATTTTTAATTTATAAAAAGACATTTTCAGGTGTAATGTACTCTGCATCTTTTGGAATATCCCTCTTAGGGATGACTTTAGTTACAACTTTGATAATACTTGCAGTTACTTCAAATATAATCTTATCCTTAGGTATGGTTGGTGCTCTGTCAATTGTGCGCTTTAGGACAGCTGTAAAGGAACCTATCGATATAGTTTTCTTATTTTGGTCTATCTCAGTAGGTATAGTGATAGGTGCAGGTCTAATTCCATTAGGAGTTATAGGAACCATATTGATTGGCATTATATTGCTGATATTTGTAAATAAAAAGACAAGCGATACACCTTATATATTGATAGTAAATTGCGATGGAGATAGATCAGAAGAGGAATCCTTAGCTATGATAAAGAAAAGAGCTAAGAAATATATGTTAAAATCTAAATCTGTATCAAGAAATGGGATAGAGCTTACCGTAGAAGTGAGACTCTTAGATATGAGCGCAAAGTTTGTAAATGATATGCTCTCTTTGCAGGGAGTGTCAAATGCTGTTTTAGTAAGCTACAATGGAGAGTATATGGCTTAAGGGGGTGTTAAGTTGATTGAAAATAAGCATATCAATAAGATAATTGCATTATTTGCAGTGATTGTTCTAACATGTACAATATTTTTAGTAGCTTATGTAAATGGAACTCAAATATCTAAACAAGGGCCATTGTATGAGAAAAATGTATTCAGAGAGGATGTTATTTCTTTAGATATAGTTGCAGGTGAAGATGAGTGGAAGCAAATGCTTGAAAATGCAACTGATGAAACTTATATTGCTTGTACTGTCATTGTAAATGGTACAAAATTTGATCAAGTAGGCATTCGTCCAAAAGGTAATTCAAGTTTAAGCCAGATTGCAAGAGATTCAGAGAGCGATAGATATAGTTTTAAATTGAAGTTTAATGAATATATAAAAGATCAAACTTGCTTTGGACTTGATGAATTTGTGGTTAATAATGTCATGGGAGATTCAAGCTATATGAAGGAATATATATCTTATGATATTTTAAAATTCATTGGTGTTTATACACCACTTGTTCAATATACCAATATAACGGTAAATGGAAACCCATGGGGACTTTATCTTGCAGTGGAGAGCTATGATGATAGTTTTATGTTAAGGACCTTTAATGATAAGGCAGGCAAGCTATATAATGTCAAAACTATGGATATTGGTGGTCAAGGGCAGAATATGAATCAGCCTCCAGATGGTAATAATAATGGTCAAATGCCTAATTTTAACGGACAGCCTCCAAATGGTAATGATAATGGTCAAATGCCTAATTTTAACGGACAGCCCCCAAATGGTAATGGTAATGGTCAAATGCCTGATTTTAATGGACAGCCTCCAGATGATAATTCCAATTCCAATAGTAATGACAATTCTAATAGCAATGACAATAGAAAAACTCAAAGAGGTATAGGTGGAGGCTTTGGAAGAGGTGGTTCCACTGGCGGAGATCTTGCATATAAAGATGATAATGCTTCAAGTTATAGTGCTATATTTAACAATGCAGTTTCAGATATCACAAAAAATGATTCAGATAGAGTTATAGAAGCTCTGAAAGCTTTATCTGAAGGATCTGATTTAGAAAAATATTTTAATGTTGATGAAATTTTGTGCTATTTTGCAGCTCACACTGTAGTAGTAAATCTTGATAGCTATGTTTCAAATATGGCGCAAAACTATTATATATATGAAAAAGATGGAAAAATAACTATATTGCCATGGGATTATAATCTTGCTTTTGGAGGTTTCCAGTCTGGCAGTGCAAAAGATGTAGTCAATTTTCCAATAGACACTCCTGTAAGTGGGGTTAGTATGGAAGATAGGCCACTTTTAGATAAACTTCTTCAAAATGAAGAATATAAAGAAAAATATCACAATTACCTTAATGAAATTGTAGCTTCTTACTTTGATAGTGGATTATTTCAAGATACTATAAACTCTTTAGATCTTAAAATTAAAGACTATGTTAAAAATGATGCTACAGCATTTTATACCTATGATGAATATGAAAAAGCAGTACCAGAATTTACAAAACTTTGTATGTTAAGATCAGAGAGCATTAAAGGTCAACTTGACGGCTCTATCCCTTCAACTACTGAAGGTCAAAAACAAGATTCATCCGCTTTAATATCTGCAGGTGATATAAATATGACATCTTTGGGAACAATGATGGGTGGCGGAAGAAATAGAGATGGTCAGCAAGAAGGCGGATTTAATGGTCAACGAGGTTTTGATGGCAATATGCTTGATATGGAGATCATGCAAAAAGCCATGGGAATAATGCAGAGTGCAAATGGCGAAATTACAGATGAGGTTAAGGCAGAATTAATAGAAATAGGTCTTACAGAAGAACAGATTGAAATGTTTAAAAATATGGGAAATAGAATGAATGGTGGACCTGGTGGTATTGGTGGACCACAAGGTCAAGCAATGGCAGTAAATGCAAATAATGGTGATAGCAGTAGGCAAGGCAATATATCTCAAAGTAATATAAATACCCTTTTAGGAAATTCCCCAATAATTTTAGCTGTACTTTCTATATTCCTAGGTGGTGGAATATTGATTGCAGTAGTATGGAAAAGAAAATTTTAACCCCTAGGTGAAGTTTGAAACATCAATTTCCTTAAAAATATCGTAAATTACGCCCTTTAAATCTCTAAAAGATTTCAAAGGGCGCAAATTTTTTATTTTACCTAAGTGTAAATTCTGCTATTAATTTTTCATTTCCAATAGTCTTTATAACTCTGTATTTTCCAGCAACATATCTATATTGATCTTGATAGAGATTAATGGTTTCAGTGCGAGTTTCGCCTGGCTGTAAGATCAAATAGATGTCTATAACTGCAAATTCAAGAGGTACTTTTTGCCAAGCTCGTCCATTAAAATATTCAATTTCATAACCATAACCAAATCCACTTTCTTTTGTTGTATTATTTGTTATATTTACCTTCATAGATTCAGTTTTAACTGGATAACTATTTTGTGGCATAGTCATGGTAATAGCACTCATTGGTTTTACCTCCCCTGTTAAAGTAAATTCTGCACTTTTACCACCATTTATAATGCGATATTTTCCAGGCTTATAATCATATTGCTCTTGAAAAAGTGAAAAGGTTTCTGTCCTTGACTCGCCTGGTTGAAGTATTTTATAAATTGCAACTACTGAAAAATTAAGTGGCACTTTAACCCATGAACTTCCATTAAAATATTCAATTGTATAATAAAGTCCATAACCACTTTCTTTTCTAGTATTATTTTTAAATATTATATTTATAGAATTAGTGGTAACAGGATAACTTGGTTTTTCAGTTGCTATAGAAAATGTATTAGTAATATTTGTAGACTTTAATTGAATATCTATCCTCTTTAACATCTTATTGTTACCAATGTTAGCATTTGTAGAATATTCTTTATAGGATGGATGATTCACTTTAACAGTATATTTTGAAGCAGGTACATTTATTGTATATATACCTGAAGCATTGGTCTTTGCAGTATAAGTAGTTCCTTTATTATTAACATACATTACATTGACACCTGATATTGGAGATTTTGTATCTTGATTTGTAACTTTACCAGATACTGATTGCAAAGGAGCCCTAGAGGAAGTTACAAGGCTTTTAGCTGCGCTATTTGCGTAAACCTTTGTTGGTTCAAAGATTGAAAAGGTGACCAATGATAATATAGTTACAGTTAGTGCTATCATTTTTTTAGTTTTCAATTTTAATTACCTCCTTATAAATTTAAAATATGCTTTAGATTTTAGGAGAATAATCTTCAACTATTATATAATTTGTTTATAGATAAATAAAAGTGAATATAACAATACTATATTTGGGAGAAACATATTATTGTTAATACAATTGATTTTAACGATCAATTATGTTTATTATAACATATACAATAGAATCTAGCTATATAGTTTACAAATTATTAAAGGTAGGTGTTTATCTTGGAATATAGGAGATTTAATAATAATATTGTAGTTCGCATTGATAGAGGCGAAGAGATCATAAAAAGCCTGTTTTTTATTATTGAGAAAGAAAAGATTAAGCTTGGTACAATAACTGGCATTGGTGCTGTGAATGATGCTTGCATTGGTATTTTTAATACAGCTACAAAAGAGTATGCTAGTATAAACTATAAAGGTGATTTTGAGATTTGTTCTTTAGTAGGAAATATTTCAACTAAAGAAGGTAACCCATATATACATGCTCATATAGTAATTGGAAATAACCTTGAAAATAATATCGTTGGAGGTCATTTAAATTCTGCAATTATAAGCGCTACTTGTGAAATTTTTATACATGATATAGAGGGCGAAATAGATAGGGAATTTAACCATGAAACTGGTTTAAATTTAATCAAGTTTAAGTAAAATAGATAGCAATTTATATTTAGTATCTATCTTTTTGAATTTATCAAAACTATGAAGTATCAATTCATAGTTTTATTTTTATATCCATATTTTTCCTGATTTTTATGCCGTTTAACATATGGCGCAGTGAGGATTTATTTTCACTGCGTCATTATTTTTATGCTTACATTTTTTTAGTTATAAACCATAATAATAATTATTATAGAGAAATTTAGCATTTATTATCGAAATAAATACATATAAATTGTATTTATTTGTAAAAAGCATAATTTTAGTTAAAATTTATATATAATTTGAAAGGAAGGTTATAAGTGAAGGAAAAATTAATAACAGCAATTATTATGCTCATGTTTTTTGCAGCGACATTTTCAAACTATATCACAGTATTTGCTTCAGTTTACGATTTAAAAACGTATGAAGATACAGTAGATTATACTCTGCCTAATGTAGTATACGACAATAAAAATTTTAAGAGAACTGATTTTTTGGTAAATTCTATTAAAGATAAAACCATAGATATGCTTGCAAATGATGATGGAACATTTACTATCTGCATAGAGCCTGAAAATAATAAAGATGAAAATTATATATATATACGTGAGTATGACAAGAATATGACTTGCACAAAGACTTTGAGGATTCAAAAATATCTTTCTGCATATGGGTCTTTTGCTAAAGATGATAAAGGCAATTATTATATGTTTTATGGATCAGGAAAGAAGGTAGAGACAAACAATTTAGCTAAAAATATGGTATTAGTTAAATATAATTCAGAAGGAATAAAGCTTAGGGAATGTTATTTTAATGAACCATACAATAGCACATGGGGAGTTAAGAAACCAAAAATATATAAAAGCAAGATGAATATAATTAAAGATAAGCTTTTGATTTGCTTTGGACGTGATATGTATAAAGATGAGAGTAAAAAAAGCAATCAGAGCTCTTATGCTGTTTTATTTGATTTAGTTACATTTACAAATATCTCAAATAGCAGTATATTTTCTATTAAAAGCTTAAATAGAGATCTAATTTCTGAAGAAGAAGGCTTTATAGCTTTAGATGTAGGGTACTCTAATACAGAAGACAAGTATCCAAATGCATTTAAATTATCAAAGTTCTTTTCAAATAATGTAACATCTAGTGATGTTTTTAGTTTAAAAGATAACAATTATATATCTGAGCTTGGAGGCTTTTCTAAAACTAAAACTGGTTATATTATTTGCGGAACTTATAAAAATAGTGAAAATGAAAAATCATCTAGCAATATTTTTCTTCAAATAGTAAGCTCTGATATGGATATAAAATCAGACCCTGTTTTTATAACAGATTATTCAGATAAAAGCATGGAGAATGCTTTAAATCCAAAAATTATATATGCAGGCTCTGGTAAATATATTTTATTGTGGGAAAATTTAGATGGTTTAGGGAATTATAAGGGAACCTATATGGCAATGGTAAATAATCTTGGGGTCTTGCAAGGATCTATTAAAAAATTAGATGAATGCAGGCTTAATTCTATGGATAATTTAATATATAGTTCTAATTCAAATAAAATTTATTGGGCGACAAATTCAAATAATAAAATCGTAATTTATGAATTAGATCCTGGAGAGGATGCTTTTATTGAAGAGATACCTTGTACAAAATTAATATTAGATAAGTCATCCATTGAATTAACAGAAGGACATGCTGCAGAATTGTTTTATTCATTTGAGCCAGAGGATACCACAGATAGGGACATAATATGGGAGTCAGAGGATAAAAATATAGCTTCAATTGATGAAAATGGCAAAATAACAGTAAATAAAGAAGGTGCTGTAAATATTATAGCTAAAGTAAAAGGTCGTGAGGATATATCTGCAACATGCTTAGTTAAAGTTTTAGCTCATAAGGATGAAACTAATAATACCAAAGTAGAGACAGATACTG
>JAVBPQ010000121.1:0-5959 GCA_031549525.1 Clostridiaceae bacterium
CTTACATAAATAATATTAAAAGTAAAATATGGTAATATGGATAAAAAGACTTACAAAATAATTGTAAGTCTTTAAGTAGTAAGTAGCGGAAATAGGACTTGAACCTACGACACTTCGGGTATGAACCGAATGCTCTAGCCAGCTGAGCTATTCCGCCAAAAAATTGGTTGCGGAGACAGGACTTGAACCTGTGACCTTCGGGTTATGAGCCCGACGAGCTACCAACTGCTCCACTCCGCGATGTTTATGCTGAAGACCGGAATCGAACCGGTACGGGGTTTAAATCCCGCAGGATTTTAAGTCCTGTGCGTCTGCCTGTTCCGCCACTTCAGCAAATTATTTATTTGTCACAAATCATATTATAACTGCATAAGTGCTATATGTCAACATTAAATTAAAAAAAATATTTTTTTTTTAAATTAATAATTTGAAGTTCTTTTATATCTCCTCACTTTTGACTCATTGTTCTTTTTGATATCTTGATGTCTTTCTTCGCTATCCTTTAAAAATTTCGACAGTCTATCTTCAAAACTGATTGAAGATATTTTACCTTTTTCATTAGACCATTCAAATTCATCTGGTACCTTGAACTTTGGCTTTTCAATGGCCTGTTTTATGGAAAGATTTATCTTTCCATTTTCCTCAACAGATAAAACCTTAACTCTAACAACATCACTCTCTTTGTAAAGATCTCTAATATTTTTAACATATGATGTTGAAATTTCCGAAATATGGACTAAGCCTACCTTTCCTTCTACCTCAACAAATGCTCCAAAATTAGCGATATTAACAATTTTACCGTCAATAACACTTCCAGGTTTTAGGGCCATACTTAAAAAAATCCTCCTTGAATAATATAATAATTATATGCCTTAAAAATTAAAAACAACATAAAAAAGCTCTCTTCCATGATTAAAAATATTTCTAAAATTATTTTATTTTGAAAAATATATATTGCTACATATTTTATGAATATATAAAAAATACATCAATCAGCATTATTATTAATTAATACAGGAGTCTCTCCGCTTCTTATAAGATCCAATCTCTCTCTTGCCAACCTTTCAATGTATTCGTGGGAATCTGCTATTTTGTATTCATCCTGTAATTTTTCATTTAACGTTTTGACCTCGTTTAATTTCAATCTTTTAATGTTTAATTCCTTATTTAAATTTAATAAGCTTACTTGTTGAGTTACAATAGAAATTGATATGTAAACTATAAAAACCCATTTAGATAAGGAAAAAAGATTAATTTTTCTTTTCATAATATTTCCTCTTAGATATTTTTATATATATTTTATATCCTTTTCAATATTTATTCAAGATATATTTTAATTATAGAACTTTTTTTATTATTACTTTAATCAAATAAAATGGTAATTTTATATATTTACTAATTATTGATAAAATAATTGAAATATTATCAGTTAAATAAAATATTATAGTTCTTAAATATTTTGATATGATCTTCATATAAAGAACAAAGCTTAAAATGCATACAATTATTGTATACCAACTTAAAAAAGCTTTTACAAAATAAATATGGGCTATAAAATAGCTTATTGTTATAAATATAAAATATAAAATCCATTCAAATATGTTTATAAATTTATTTGTTCCATTGTGCTTTTCTAAAGATTTAAATATGTCATAGGTTAAACCCAAAAATAAACCGCTTAAAACATTAAAAAACAATAATACCAGTTGGAAATCCAAAGAAAATAGCATTTACTTGAAAATCCTTCTTAAAATAGTATCTTTATCTTTGGGTTTATCATTGTATGAATATATGAGTGAATTAATCTTTCCACATATAGATATGTTCCCATTAACCACATCTAATTTATTCATCTTAAGATTTTCACCTTTTATATTTAATTTTCCAAAATTTGTATCAAGATGAATTTGCTCTTCATTAAAACTTATTACCTCTTGAACTCCATCTAAAGTAAGCTTATTTCTATCTTCAATATATAAATTAGATTTCTTTACTTCTTTATTTATTTCATTTTGCTCTTTATTTTGCACAAATATACCCCCGATTCCTAACTTTATATATTATATGAAATATTTTTTTATCATATTACTTATAAAAGGGCTATATCTGTATTATGCTTAAAAGTATTAGCTTGTATTATTTATTCCTCTATCACTTCATACATATTCACTGCATCTTCTTTTTTTATGGTATTATTTAAATTAATCACCTTTACTTTAAAGGCATTGCTTGCAAAATGAATTTCTATCATATCTCCTTCTGAGACTTCAGTGCTTGGCTTTGCAATCTTACCATTTATATATACATTGTCCCCATCACATGCTCCCTTTGCTACAGTTCTTCTCTTTATTATCCTAGATATCTTTAAAAATTTATCAAGTCTCAAAATTCTCCACCTCTTTATATTTTAAAAAAAGCCTGATTACCAGGCTTTTAAATCATTTCTTTTTAGGTTTTGCAAGTTTAATCGCTTTAGCAGATTCTTTCAAGTCCTTACCAACTTTGAACACTACAACATTTGAAGCAGGAATTTTAATTTCTTCTCTCGTTCTTGGATTTCTACCAATTCTAGCTTCTCTTCTTTTAACTTCAAAAGTGCCAAATCCAACCAATTGAACTTTATTTTCTTTTCCTTTCAAGCCTTCTTCAACGCTTTCCATAAAAGCTTTTAAAGCAGCTTCAGTATCCTTCTTTGTTAACTTGCATTTTTCAGCCATTTTTGTAATGAGTTCGGCTTTGTTCATAATAAATTACCTCCTTAATATCTTGAATGTTCATAGGTACTATTTAGCTATTTCTGCAAGAATGTTTAAAATCCTTCTTTTTTCTTATAAATTGTTTATTTCACCGTTATCTGCATGTTTTTTCATTAATTTCCATAGTATGTTTAACTCTTATCAATAGGTTTATGGTATTTTCTTACATGTTTTTATAATTTACTATAAATTCAAATTTTTTTTAAATTTGCCTAGTGAAATCTCTAGAGCTTCTTCTATATCAAGATTTAAAGATTCAGACAGATTAATAACTGAAAGTAGTACATCTCCCAATTTCTCTAATATTGTTGACCTGTTTTCAATATTGTATTCATTAATTTTTTTATACAACTCAACAATTTCAAAATTTAGACCTGATTTTACTTCATCAATATTTGGAAGATCAACGCCTGCATTCTTTAATATCCTTAAAGCTTTTACTACCCTTGAAGTTACGGGTATGCTATTTGGTATATTTCTAATCTCATCTAAATATGTTTTTAATTTCTTTTCTTCTCTTTTAATATCATTCCATAATAAAAGTACTTCTTGTTCATTTTTAGCACTCTTTTCTCCAAATACATGAGGATGCCTGTATATCAATTTTTTACAAATACCATCTGTTACATCTAAAAAATCAAATATACCCTCTTCATTTCCAACCTGACACTGAAATATTATATTTAACAATACATCTCCAAGCTCTTCAATGATATTATCAACATCATCATTCTTTATAGCATCACTTAATTCATATACTTCTTCAATCATGTATTTTATTATGCTTTTACTGGTTTGTTTTTTATCCCAAGGGCACCCATTTTCTCCTCTTAAAACAGCCATAATATTATTAAGATCATATATATCGTACTTATGTTTTTTATGTTCATTTTCAGTTGGAACATAAATAGAAGTAAGGTGATCTATATTTTTAATTTTATCAATATCCATAAGTGGAATTTTTTTTATTAATTCTTCTTTATCTATTCCTAAGGATTTTAAATAATAAATTTCTTTATCATCATTAAAAATTTTATTTAAAAATATTTTTACATCTGAAGCTATAAACTCATCGTATATCTGACAAATTATTATCCCGTTTCTTGTATCAATAATTGATTTATCAATTTGTGCGCCATTTATTATTTGTATGCCATTTACAGGATCTAAATTTAACTTTTCAAAAACCACATCTAAAAAGCTAACTGCTGAATAAATCTTATATTCAATGTTTTTATATAAACAAATATCTATTATAATATCAACTGATTTTTCTGCAACTTTTGGATTACCTGGAACTGCATAACAAACTTCCTTATGAATTGCATGTTCATTTATTATAGTATTCGCTATGGATTGATATACTTCTTCAAAACTGTTTGATTTATCATATATGTTATCAAAAGATTCAAAATATATACCTTGGGATTTAATATATTCTATACTTGGGTGCATAGAGGTTCTAAAAAAGTTTTTTTTACATTTCTTTAATATATTCATAGTTCCCATTGTAATGCTTTCAATGGAACCAGGACCAAGTCCTATTATGTGTATCAAGGGTATATTCACCTCTTCTGTATTTCTAGCTTCTGAATAATATTATGATAATCTAAAACTCCAGTAATTATCAATACTAATAGATAAATAATTGCCGAAATAATTATTGAAACTACAGTAACTATACTATGATTGTTTATCCTTGTGTTAAGAAAATTATACGATATAACAACACAAAAAGCCATAGCTGCAGTCGATATTAAAGGTTTAATAAGTGATTCGTTTATATTTATAGTGTTGTTTATGAGTTTATTTAAACTTATCAAATTAAAAATACATGGTATTAAGTAACCTACAATACTTCCGATAATCGAACCGTATATGTTTATTTCAGGGATGGATGTTAAAAACCAGGATATTATAAATTTTATAAAGCATCCAATGATCAAATGCTTAACAGGTATGCCCTCTTTTCCAATAGATTGTAAAATAGAAGAAGATAATTGAAATAACATAAGGGATATTATGGTGAAACTTGACCATTTTAATATATCTCCTCCTGCAGCATTACCTGGAAAAATTAAGCTTATTATCTGATCTGAAAGTAAAAATAAACCAATACACGATGGAAGTGAAATTGCAAAGGAAAATTTATATGCTATTTGTGATTTTTTATTTATTTCCTTATAATTTTTTAATATGTAATATTCAGATAAAATTGGTACCATGGAGGTACAAAGTGCCATAGAAAGAGTCAAGGGAACATTTATTAAAACAGATGCTTTTCCAGTCAATTGCCCATATAAAATTCCAGATTCTACATAATTAAATCCTGCAGCAATAAGCCTTTGTGGTATTACTATAGAATCTATAAGGGCCATAATTGCTGTTACAGAAGCTCCAATTGATATAGGTATTGCAATATCTAAAACCTTTTTAAGATAATTGACTTTTTCATTTTGTTCAAGCTTTGGGCCCTTTTCTCTCATTAGGAAATAATATATTATCAAAAATAAAAGAGCAAGGAATCCTCCAATAGAAGTTCCTAGTGCAGCACCTCCAGAAGCTTTTTCAACACTACTTGAAATGAGTAAAAATGCAAGACCAACTCCAAAAATTACCCTTCCTAACTGTTCTATTATCTGAGAAATAGCAGATGGATACATGTTTTGCATACCTTGAAAATATCCTCTAAATACACTTAAAATCCCAATTATAAATGGAGCAATGGATATGCCTAAAAAGGAATAATAGCTTCCAGGATTCCACTTTAAAAAATCTATTATTTGTTTTGAAAATACCAATAAAATTGCTGAAAAGCCTCCACCTAACAACGACATAAATAACAAGCTCTGTCTTAATATAGCACCCTGATCATTTTTGTTCATTGCTTTAGATTCTGAAATCAATTTTGACATTGCAATAGGTATACCAAAGGCAAAGCCCATAAAGAACATATGAAGAGGAAAAACTAATTGATAAAATCCAATGCCTTCATCACCTAAGAGAAGTATTATAGGATATCTAAAAAATACTCCTAAAAATTTTGCTATCATTGTACCTGCAGCTAAAATAAATGTACCTTTTATTAAATCTTGTTTTTTCAAAATAATCCTCCTTTAATTATATATAAATATGTATACTATATTTATATTAATATGAATAAAATATCTGATTTAACCTATTGTCATAATTAAAAAAAGGAT
>JAVBPQ010000028.1:0-7508 GCA_031549525.1 Clostridiaceae bacterium
ATCTTCAGATTCAAGCGCTTTACGTTTAATATCTAGTAATTATGTTGCCTCTGATTCTTCAGTAGTTGGCACTCCAGGAACGCAAATCTTTACTTTTAGAGCTATGCATAAAGGTATGCTAGAATTGACGTTTAAATACAGCCCATTTGAAGGAATGGCGAATGACACTGAAACAGCAGTCTATGATGTATTTATAAGACCTACATTAAACCGCTATCTCAGGTAGGTCTGTGTAAATTGTAGCTATAAATCTTAAATTTCTTTAATATATATTTCATGGCTTAAGTTCATAATTTTAAGCAAGCTGTTGTTCAATGGAAAAAAATCAATGAACAACAGCTCCTTATTTATATAACAAAAAAACTAAATAATTGTCCTTGACACATAAATAATATTTTGATACAATTCACTTAATTTAAATGAGGAGTTGAAAAAATGTTCATCCTTTCTTGTTAATCACTTATTGTGAATAAAGCATTTCCTGAGCATATGTTTATGTCTTTTTGGTGTGCTTTGCAAGAAAGTTACTTTTTTTCATTCATTCGTATAAGTATGCTTTTTTACTTATAAAGTCATGCAATAAGTGTAACTTTCTTGCATGACTTTTTTATTTAAATGGAGGTATACTTATGTCTTTAATAAATATTTTAAATCTCACTTTTTCTTATGATGGAAATCCTGATCTGATATTTGATAATATTTCACTTCAGCTTGATACAAAATGGAAGCTTGGCTTAATTGGCAGAAATGGTCGTGGCAAGACAACATTTTTAAGGCTTTTAAATGGTGATTTTAAATATAAAGGTATCATCAGTGCATCAGTTAATTTTGATTATTTTCCTTTTAATATAGAAGATACTTCTTTAAAGACCATAGATGTTATTCAAAATATTTTGAATGATATAAAGCTTTGGGAATTAAATAAGGAGCTATCCTTGTTAAATGTTTCTGAAGATATTTTATATATTCCCTTTGAAAAATTAAGCAATGGGGAAAAAACAAAAATACTTCTTATAACTCTATTTTTAAAGCCTAACAACTTTCTTTTAATTGATGAGCCTACAAATCACCTTGATATGGAAGCAAGATCTTCTCTTTCAAAGTATTTGCAAAATAAATCAGGATTTATACTAGTCTCCCATGATAGGCATATCTTAGATGGATGTATCGATCATGTATTATCTATTAATAAATCAAATATAGAATTGCAAAGTGGTAATTTTTCTTCTTGGCAGCATAATAAAAAATTGCAAGATGAATTCGAACTATCTGAAAATGAAAAACTAGAGAGCAATATAAAGAAACTCACAGAAGCTGCAAGGCGCACTAAAAATTGGTCTGATAAAGTTGAAAAGACAAAAATAGGAAATGGTCCTTTAGATAGAGGATATGTAGGTCATAAAGCTGCTAAGATGATGAAGCGCTCAAAAGCCACAGAATCTCGCATGGAAAGGGATATAGAAGAGAAGCAAAAGCTTCTTAAAAACATAGAAAGATTAGAATCTCTTTCCATAAAGCCTCTTCAATACCATAAAGATATACTAGTATCAGCATCATCATTATCTATTTTCTATGAGGATAGAGTAATATTTGATGATTTAAGCTTTACTGTAAATCAAGGTGAAAGGGTTTGTCTTCTTGGAAGAAATGGTTGCGGTAAATCTAGCATTTTAAAATTATTGTTAAATGAAAATATAAGCTTTTCTGGAAATTTAAATATATCAAGCGGAATTAAAATTTCCTATGTCCCTCAAGATACTTCGCATTTAAATGGAGATTTAAAGAGCTTTATATATGAAAATCAAATAGATGAAACTTTGTTTAAGACCATATTAAGAAAATTTGGTTTTTTGCGAGAGCAATTTGAAAAGGACATTTCAAATTATAGCGAAGGTCAGAAAAAGAAGATATTAATAGCAAGCAGCCTCTGTCAAAAAGCTCATTTATATATTTGGGATGAACCTTTAAACTTTATAGATGTTCTCTCAAGGATTCAAATAGAAGAGCTTATCATAAAATATAAACCTACTATGATATTTGTAGAACATGATATGTCTTTTATAGAGAATGTAGCAACCAAAAAAATTAATATTTAGATAGTAAAAATGACCTGCCAGAATTGTTCCTAGCAGGTCATTTTATTATTTAAATTCAGTTAATGGTTTATTCTTAAAACCAATCATATCTTGCTTTCTGTCATACTGCTTTAGTTTTGCTTCAAGTTTATTTTTTGCTGAATTTAATTTATTTTTTTCTAAAAATTCAGAATTTTGCAAACCTTTGTTTTTAGAATTTACTCTATTGTTTTGCATGAGTGCCACCACCTTTTCGCTTACACTTAAAGATATTGTCACCTTACATTACATAGTTTGTCCTGGTAATTTAAAAATATACTTATTAAAAATTAGAAAATAAAACCATTTTTTTTATTAAATATTTATATTACGAATTAAAGTTTGTATCAAAGTAAGGCAAAATGCAATAGCTAAGATAATAAAGCATGTACCTAAAAACTTATTTTTATTTATTAGTATCTCTTCTATTGCACCAAGTACTTCTAAAACAGATACACTTCCATATATAACCGCAGAGGGAATCCAACTATTTGTGGTGAAAAATAAAACTGCAGATATAAGTACAGTTAATACAAGGATCAATGCTAAAATCCGAAAAAGTAATGGCACTTTTCTTTTTTGTTGCACAATCAATCCTTCCCCTTTCTAGTTAAAATAGGATTATACTTATTGTTCCTCAGCAAATAAAATTAAAAATATTGTAAATTGATTGTCATGATAGTTCACACGATACCCACAGTGTTCATAAGAATTTAGAATATGTATAACTTGAGATAATCCTACACCAGAATGTTTTTGTTTTGTAGTATATCCATAATCAAATATTTTATTAATATGTACATTATCTTTGGTGGTATTTGATATTACAAATACAATTGTTTTTTTATCTTTTTTTTCAAATGATATATTAATCTGTTTTTGCTCAGATAAGCTTGCCGCTTCAATGGCATTATCAATAACAATACTTAACACACGGCATAAATCTAAATCATTTAATACAATATTAGATATATCACACATCATATTTATTGAATATGTAATCCCAGCCTTATTAGCCATTTCCGCCTTTGATTGAAACAAGCTATAAATTGCAATACGAGATTTCAATACCTCTATTAAGCTGAGAAAATCCCCTGCAGTTTTAGTCTGATTGAAAAGCGCTTGATGATACCTTTTTAAACCCTCATAGTCCTCAATCTCAAGATATCCTCCATATGTTTGCAAAACATTATAAAAATCATGTTTTATATTTCTAAATTCTTGATTTGCATGAAGTAGCGAACTTATATAAGTCCCTGCAGCTTGTGTCTCCCATTCAAAAAACTTTGAACGAAGAAAGGATATTGATATTACTAAGTATGAGATAATACACGCTATCACTAAAAAATAAATCAATACAATAGTTGGTTCAAACGTTGTAAGATTACTAGATAGCCACTTAATCCTAAAAAAAACGATACCCACATAGAATATTATCAAAACTAAAAATGTCTGTAATAGCTGAAAAAACAAATTTTTATCATTATAATTAACTGGAATGGAAATGTTCCGCTTCCCTTTTTTCGTGTATATTTTAAAGAAAGCATATACAAAAAGGAGCAATAAAATAATCAAAAAAATTGATACAATCTCATGAAAATAAAAATTAATAAAAACTTCATACACTGGCAATATGCCATAAAACATATTGTTTAATAGCATGTACATAAGGACTACAACATAATGCATAAGTAAATGATTTCTTAAAATGATACTACTTTTTGTAGGAGTAAGCTTTAGTATCTTCTTAATAACAAAATACAAGAGCATTCCTGATATAGGATTTATAAACATAAGCATTGTATAAAGCCAAACAGAGAAATATATACCAGGTGAAAAGAAAAATAAATCTACTGTATATAAAGGTAATATATATAAAATAGATATAGCTAAAGAACACAGCAAATGCCTTTTTAGAGGTATTTTAATATCAAATAATTCAAATTGAATTTTCAGAATAATATAATGGTTTACCATATTTTGAAGAATAACAAATAATATACCCCAAATTCTTCGCTGTTCAACAAAATATTTAATGATGAAATGCACCTAACTCATCTGCTACTTAAAATATGAACAAATATATTCATATCAAGAAAACTCCCTCTTTAATGTATCTGTCCTCAAAATAATTATTTTAATAATATTTGATCTGATACTCAAAAGGCGTAAATTCCCGATTAATCATCGGTACATGTATACAATCCTTTTACTACTTTGTATACTTTAGCATTTGAAAGGTTAAGCTCTATTAATTTTATACTCATAGGTTAATTTAGATCTAAAGTTATAAAATTTTTGCTTTTTATTTACTTACCCTTGCTAAATGCATATTTTTCATCAAAAACTTAACATTTAAATCATATTGTTAAAGGAATGATGAATTACTTGCACCTTTATACCTTGTTTTTGAATATTTTGTTTAGTAGCTCCTCCTTCCTCTTTTCTCTTATTCTTAAACTTTTATATTTTCTTTAAAATTTTTTCGATCTCTTAACCCTCTTTGTTTTATTTATGAATTTTCTCCCTTTTTATATATTTTTTTCTATATTTAAATAGTTTTAATTACATTTTTGAGTATTATTCATAATATCCGTACACTTTGCAGCAAGTAATACTAAAGCAAAAAGATCGCTGTACTTAAATGGTTTTTGAATAAAAAAATCAAAGTCAGTATCTTCCATGTTTATTATACTTCCAGACATAGCTATAACCTGCGGTCGTCTGGTTGAGTTTGGCATAGCTTTGCGAATGCTGTTAAGCACTTCGTAACCATTTAACCCTGGCATTTGTATATCAAGCAAAATTACATTGTATTTTTCAGAAAAAGCAAGATACTTTCGTAATCCTTCTTGTCCACTATTTGCAATATCAGAGCCTATTCCTCTCTTTCTTAAAAAACTAGAAATAATCTCCAAAAGATCTATATTATCATCTATGACCAAAATATTTAACTCATATAAATTAGCTGGTACACAGCTATAATCTCCACCCAAAATACTCGCCTCCAAAGCTTTCATAATAATATAAAACAGTACTTTTTTATTTTACCATAGTCATATCTTGGAATCTACAATTCATGTTAATGGTAAAATAAAAATCATACTATTTATTTCTTATAATTGACTAATGACAATTCAATATATTGTTGGAAATGATGCCGAAGGTTTTGGCATAGGATGCCATCGAGCAGTGGATTCAGGATTTAAACTGTTTGAGCATCTTAAAGAAGACGGATTAGTTAATTAGATGATTTTTTTACTTTACAATAACAATGCCGCTCGGCAAGGGTTGTGGCCCTTGCCGAGCTAACATCAAAAGCAATCAAATAGACATTGCTAAATATAATTCTAAGAGCATTTCACTACTGGCACTTGCAGTTCAGTCATCCATTTTTCAGGATTTGGCTCTTCATCTGGAGAGATAATTACATGCCCTCTGAGATTTCCAGCAAATACATAACCATTTTGTTCCATCCAACTAGCAAGTTTTTCTGAGGCAGCATCGTAACCACCATCAAATGGCCCAGAAAAGCGGACAGTGGCAGCTAACGGAATTTTATCATATTCCTTATAAATAAATTCACCCTGATTTGTTCCAAGTTCATCAACAGGAATAGCGATTTCCACATCAGGGTCAGACTCCTTGTACTCCTCATCAAAATATGTGGAGTATCCATCTATATGGCACTTAACCTCATTTTCACTAATGAATTTACTTAGCTTCTCCCATAGCATACCTTCATCTCTGTAATGGGGAATAATCCCTCGCAAGGATAGCACTTTGACAGGAGGTAGTTCTTGCAATTTTACTTCATAGACCATAATATTTCGCTCCTTTCTCATTGTGTCGCTCATTTCTATGAGCTTATTATACTTTTTCTGTTCGGCTTCTATATTTGCCTTAACCGAAGCTGCTTTGGAGCACAGTATTCTGTTCATATATACTTTATCATCAAAATATGGTAGAATATCGCTGATTTCATCAATTGAAAATCCCATATCTCTTAACATCACAATATTTGTGAGAAGAGGAATTTGACTTGCACTATATTGTCTATAACCTGTAAATTTATCAATCGTAGCAGGATAAAATAGATTGCACTTTTCATAATGCCTCAACATACGAGGAGATACTCGTACCAGTTTTGAAAATTCTCCTATTTTGAACATTCCACGCACCTCCTTTTAGCTTCGTATTAACAGGATAAACCTTGACACAATGTCAGAGTCAATAGGAATTTTAAATTATACTATACTTCTCCAATATAGCTTCTAGTGATATTATTCACAGTAAGCAATCCATTTTTACTGTATTTATAAAAGAGTTTCTGTATTTCCTCAACATATTCATCATAATTTTCAAAACCCTTTTTAGGGGCATAAGATCCGGAGAGGTTGCGGCCTATAAAACTTTCTTTATCAAAGAGCAAATCATTTTTAAATACCCTAAAATCACAATGTCCATTCTTAAAGAAATCAGCATAAGCTTGTGGATTTTCTTCACTTCCTCCTGCAAATCCTTTAAAATTTGGGCAAAACTTCTTATTGATTTTTGCATTCTCAATCGTTAAATCCTGTGAGTTATCTCTGCTGTTCCAGATAAGAGCAACCTTACTCCTATTTTTCAATATTCGTTTGCATTCTATCTTAAATTTAGCACTGTCAAACCAATGAAAAGCCTGTGCTACGGTTATAAAATCAACAGAATTATCATCTAAAGTTGTATTTTCTGCTGACGCTTTTACAAAAACACAATTTTTAAAACCAGCCAGATTTTCTTTAGCAACAATCATCATATCATCATTAGGCTCAATACATATAACCAAGCTATCTCTTTTAGCTAACAATCCGCTAAAAATTCCAGTTCCTGCTCCTATATCAGCTATTACACTTAAAGCATTAAAACCAACTTCTGAATAAAGATAATCTATAAAAACATCAGGATATGTTGGTCTAAACTTTGTATATATCTCTGCTTTACCAGAAAACTTTCCTTCATTCACAATAAAAAAACCTCCCATAAATATTAGAATTTTTGCATTTATTATATCATTTCTTAACTGCACCTTCCAAAAAGTACACTTAAGAATATTCCTGTTTTTAAAAAAATATTTTTAGACAAAATTTTATTGAAAAATCCTTTTAGACAAAAAATGAATACTAGAAAAATAAGATGAGACTATGATAGGAATATCATGAGAATAGGATTTAGGTTTTTAGATTATTTTTAGATATGACAAATAACCCTGACCTATTTTCATTTTTTTGAAAGGGTTTTAAAGAGTTTTAGAAAGAAGCATTAGTATTAGATTTTTTTGGGTTTTTAAATATTTTAAATAAGATAAAATCTATTTTCTAAATTCAGCAGTGGTCTTAGCGCTTATTTTCCTTA
>JAVBPQ010000146.1:0-17241 GCA_031549525.1 Clostridiaceae bacterium
TAGCTCTAATAATTATTTTAAAATATCTATAAATAAAAAACAAATAAAGGAATATGTAGATGCAGGATTAATAGATAAAGATGTTGTAGCTAAGATAAGAGAGACTAAATTTGATAAGATCTTAAAGCATAAATTCTAAAAGAACATTTATCTAAGATATTTATCATAGTCAAATTAATCAAAAAAACTAGATATTAGATAAGAACTTACATTCAAAAATTTTTTTTGAATGAAAAATCCCACAGTAGAAGTATGCCTTTTCAGTTTTAGTATTTTTTGTATTTAATTCAAAAGCACATAAATATGGTTTAATACTATATATTATAAATTATAATACTTGATATTTAAGAATTAACTTAACATTATTTTAAGGTAAAATAATATACTTTTTATCATAAATCATCTATCTTTTTACTAATTATAGTTCTATTTTGTGGTATTACTATAAAACCCAAGTTTGGGCTTACTTAGATTCTTATTTTATACCTATTCCCAATTGACTTTGATAAAAAAAGCAGAAGATAACCTATATCCAACTGCTCTTTTTAATCTATTTTAAAGTTTTCACATATTCATAAACAGGATCTTTAAACTGAAAATAATCAGATGAAACATCGCTTATTATCCTATCTGCCGCAACAGGGTTTTTGCCTCTCTTCTTATTTAGCTTAGTCACTATACTAAATACTATTTTATTATTAGGAGTGATAAAGGTTTTATTATTACTAGCATTTGCAAGGCTTCCACCTGTATCCTCTCCTATTATTGTAGCTCCCATTAACTCTTTGCAATCATCTGCAGCTATAGTTCCACTTAAAATAGTATTCCTATTTGTTGCACATACTATATTATCTAACTTTATATTTCTATATTTTATTGCATTTGCAAGGCTTGTAAAATACCTTGAATTTCCTTCCTTGCTGTCTCTTAAATCTACAAAGAATGTCCTTATAGTTTTACTATTTAAATTATCCAGTACCTTAACAGTGTTAAAGTTCACACTAGAATTATAATTTTGATAAACATAAAATAATTCATCGTTATTTTTTTCAAGCAATAACTTATTTTGTTTATAAGGAAATAAGCTATTTTTATTATACTCACTATATCCTTGTTGTTTTGGCATATCTTTAGCATCTACAGCTTTTATGTTCACATTAAGCTCTCGTGTTTTATCTAAAAAAGTAAATTTACTCTCTTCAGAATCTATTACACTTAAGCCATTTAATATAGTATAATCAGATAAGTAAGAAGCATATAATGTTTTTAACTCTGTCTGAGAAGCAAATGACGAAATATCTTGAAATAATTTTTGAATGTCCTCAACCTTCTTATTATTTATAGAAATTAATTTTTTTCCATATATATTTTCATAAGATTTAGTAGTAGCTATAACATAATAACCATCATCAAAGGAGTATAGTGTAAATGGGTATACTTTTCCTAGATAGTAAATATTATTATTTTGATCTATATAAGAAGTATTTAACTTCCTTAAGTCAATTATGAATTTTTCGAAACTTTCTTCTGCAGCCTTTCCTTTTAATTCATTTAATTTTTTCTCCAAATCTAACTGATCAGCTTGATCTTTATATTCAAAATTATATTTCTTTTGATTTAACAATATATAGTCAATATCATTCTTTAAACCTATAGTTCCTGCTTGAGGTGAAGTTTCAACATCCTTCCAAGGCGGATTTATAAATAAATATATTAAACCTCCTATTATTATAAAAACAGGTAAATAAAATAAAACAATTTTTAAAATAGCCTTTTGTTTTGCCCACCTTAAAGTTGCAATTATCTCTAAAATAATATAAGCTAAAAGAATACATATAACTACTGGAAATGCATTTAAAAAAGCAAAATCAAAACGATAATTTATAAGAAAATCTATAGGATTTTTTAAAATCTTCTCCCAATCTGTAGTAAAATAAACGAGTGGTATTATGAATAATAAAAATATCATAAATAGAATAGGTAGTATAAAAATGCTTTTAACAACGCCAAATTTTCTTATACCTATCAATAAAAATATGGTTATAACTAATGCAATAAAGCCATTATAAAACCAGTAATATTTATAATATAAATATTGAACAGTCCATGTAGGTTCTTGACCAATAGCAAATACTAAAACAGTAAATAAACCTAAGATTACAAAAAATAAGAGTAAAAATCTAAATGAAGTTTTAGGCTTATCTTTTTTAATTTTTTTTTCCTTTTTATCTGCAATATATTCCTCTATACCATTTTCTTTATTAACTTCAACTATTTGTTTATTAATCTCATCTTCTTTGATAGATTCATCAATTTGTTTATCAAGATCATCTTGTCCAAGGCTTAATTTGATCTTATCACTATCTTGGTTATTATTTTCTTCATTTTTCATAAAATCACCTCACTCTACCACATAAAACACTATGGGTTTTATTGATTCATTATACGGCATCAACATATTAGTTACAATAATATTATAGACAATTTAATTTTTATGATGTATTTTACTTTATATTAACTTATAATAAAACTAAAGGAGTGTGAAATAGATGATATCATTAAATTGTAAAAATTTAGAAAATATACTTGTCTTTAAATTAAAAGATAAGCAATTTAATGTTAACGATGAAATCCAATCCCTAATCGACAAAGCTGATCTTAATTTTGAAAATTTAGGTGATTGGGAACAGATCAATACATTAAAAACCAACAGCTATAAAAAAATATTCGTACTATACTTAGGTAGCGAAGAAGAATTGAGTGCTAAAAGTCTAGAAGAAACTATGGGAAAATTCTTATTAACTATAAGAGACAAAATAAAATCTCTCGACATAATTCTAAACCTAAAAGATGATCTAGTGTTTTATGCAGCAGAAGCTATAGGTATTTCTCTATATCATTATGAAGGAATTAAAAAACAAACAAAGCCAATAAAGCTTGAAAATGTAAATATTATATGTAAAAACAATGCTAAAGAAATAGATAATGGTTTAAAATCAGCAGAATGCATAAACTATGCAAGAACGCTAGTGAATAGACCTTCAAATATAGTGACACCTGAATTTTTTACAGAAGAAATTAAAAGATTAATAAATGGTAAACAATTAGAATATGAAGTTATAAAAGGGGAAGAATTAGAAAAACGCGGTTTTTTAGGAATTTATTCCGTGGGAAAAGGCTCAAATAATATTCCATATTTTAATATAGTAAAATACACTGGTGATGAATCATCAGATAAATATGATGCCATAATAGGAAAAGGGATTACATTTGATTCTGGCGGAATAAGTTTAAAACCCTCCCAAGGCATGAAAGCTATGATAAATGATATGGCAGGCGCAGCTTCTGCTCTTTCTATTACAAAATATCTCATAGAAACAAATGCAAAGGTAAATATTATAACTTTAATACCCCTTTGTGAAAATATGCCTTCTTCTCACTCATATAAACCAGGTGATGTTATAACCATGTACAATAAATTAACCGTAGATATAGGCTCTACAGATGCTGAAGGCAGAATGCTCCTTGCTGATGCTATTTCTTATGCTGTAGAATTAAAAGCTGATAGAATTTTTGAAATGTCAACTTTAACTGGAAGCTGTGCAAATTTCTTAGGGAGTATATCCTTTGGATATCATTGTGTGAATGATGATTTAAGCATAAAACTTGAAAGATGTGCAAATGAAGTGGGAGAGAATATATGGAGATTCCCTTATTTTAAAGAATATAAGGATATTTTAAAAACAGAATATGCAGATCTTTCAAACTCTGTAAAAAGTGCTGGCGCTATAGGCGCTTCTATGTTTCTCCAATGTTTTGCAGAAAATGTTCCATATGTTCATATGGATATCGCTGGTACTGCTTGTTTAAATGAGCCAAGAGGTATGTATGAAAAAGGTGCAACAGGTACCGCTGTTAAAACACTAACTAAGCTTATTTTAAACAAATAATATATAAAATCTGGAGGGAGAATTTAAATGACCTTTAACACGAAACCTGTTATGGAATTTGGAAAAATGCCTGTAGGAACCGTTGGGCTTATATGCCTTAAAGGATGTCTTGAACTTGGAAAACAAATTGATGCTGAAATAAAAAATAGAAGAATTGAAAGCATAGATAATGACCCAAACCTGCAAGCTTTTCCTGACTTTTATAAAGAATCTTATTTAATGGACCATGATTGCCTTAGATTTTCAAATGGCGAAGGAAAAGCTGTTTTAAATACTTCTGCAAGAGGAAAGGACATATTTATCCTTGTTGACATCGGAAATTATAGTTGCACATTTAAGATGTTTAACATGGATGTTCCTATGAGTCCTGATGACCATTATCAAGATCTTAAAAGAGTTATATCAGCGTTAAGCGGAAAGGCTAGAAGAATAAATTTAATAATGCCTATGCTTTATGAAGGAAGGCAGCACTGGAGAAATTCAAGAGAATCTCTAGACTGTGCTCATGCCCTTCAAGAGCTTGAATCCCTTGGAGTTAAAAATATATTAACCTTTGATGCTCATGACCCAAGAGTTCAAAACGCTATACCTCTTACTGGATTTGAAAATTTTCATCCTACATATCAAATCATAAAAGCTATGATAAAAGAAATTAAAGACATAGATTTTGATAAAGATCATCTACTAGTTATAAGCCCTGATGAAGGCGGTATGAAGAGAAGCTTATACTATGCTACTGTGCTTGGTGTTGATCTTGCTACTTTTTATAAAAGAAGAGATTATACAAAGGTTGTAAATGGAAGAAATCCAATTATAGCACATGAATTTTTAGGAGACAGTATAGAAGGAAAAGATGTATTAATAGTGGATGATGTCATCGCAACAGGAGAATCCATACTGGATGTAGCTACAAATCTTAAAGAGCGAGGAGCAAACAGGGTATTTATTGCTGTTACATTTTCTCTTTTTACAAATGGAATTGAGCTATTTAATAGTGCTTATAAAAAAGGGATTATAAATAAAGTTTTCTCTACAAATTTGACTTATCGCACAAAAGAATTATTAAATGCTCCTTGGTATTGTGATGTGAATATGTCAAAATTCATATCATATTTAATAGATACAATAAATAATGATACTTCATTGAATGATTTAGTTAGACCATTTAAAAAGATTGCAAACGTGCTTGAAAGACATAGAAATAACAGAAATGGATTTAAATAAGGAGGCTTTATGCCTCCTTTAACTATTATATCGAAGATTAAACAATTATAATTTTTTTATACATTTTGGCTCAATATTTTGATATCTCGTGATTTAATTTTTAAAATTTTGTAAAATAGCTTGTTTTTTAGTATTTATTATATATAATAAATACCATTAGATAAACTTGCTTTATTTTAAAAAATTACATAAAAGTCATCATTAAGGGGAGAGCTATATTTGTGAATAAAAAAAGACAGTTTTTAAAATACATAATTGTTCTAATATTTATTTTTATAACTTCATTGATATGGAGAGTAAATGTGGAAGCTGTGGGGGGTGCTCCTAGTGTCTATATCAGACCATATGGAACAGAACCATCAGACATCGTAACTATAGACTGGTATCCAGTTCAAACACCAATCAACACATATTGGGCTGTTCATAGCTGGAATCAAAATGATGAAGCTAATGGATATGCTGGTTTTCAGCAGCGAAATACAGAAAGAACCCTTCATTTTGCAATGTGGGATCCGATCTATTCAAAGGAAGCAATACGAGCAGAATACCTGTCACAAACCTCAAAAGCTAGCCGATTTGGTGGTGAAGGAACAGGATTAAAAATAGAAACAAATTACCAGTGGAAAAACCAATGGTATCGTATGACAATGCGCTCTTGGCAAGAAAATGGTCATACAAAATATGGACAATGGTTAAAGGATTGCGTTACAAATCAGTGGATGCTAGTTGGTATTATGGATTTTCCAGTTTCTAATTTAGCTTTTAACCAAGGACAAGTTATGTTTCAAGAGGATTGGACAGGCAATGGTTATGTCCGTGAATCAAGGCTTAAAAATAGTTATGGTCGAAGATTACTTGATAAAAAATGGATATCTTGGAGCATAAATAGTCTAAGTAGCCAAAACCCTACAGCTAATTGGGATGGAGATGCAAATTTAGAATATGCATGGATTAAATCTGGTATAAATGTAAAACCAAGTATTGTAAATGGACAAAACTTTATAATTAACCAACCTATTGCTCCAGCAAAAGATCCTATTGTAATTAGAAGCAAAACAGCTTATTATAGCAATAACAAACTAAATATAAGCTGGCAATTAGCATATAATAGCTCTCCTCAATTTAAAGCGCAAATAGATGTTTATGATATCTTTAGTAGTAAACTTATATCTATAATAAGCAATATTAAACCCTATCAGAATAGTATCTCACAAAATATATCTCTAGATAAAAGCAGAACTTACTACATAAATATCACAATAACTGATATATTTGATAATAAAAAGACTGAAGGAATGTATATACTTATGCCCTAAAAATTAATAAAAAATTAATTTAAAAAAGGCCTGTTTAATATAACAAGCCTTTTTATATTATATGGCACCAATTTTTTTAAGAACAGATTTTAAGTTTTCAACTTCATGATCTTCAAGCGGAAGCCTTGGATAGCGGCCATATCCTGCAGCACATCCCACAAGCTCAGCTCCTGCTTTTGTAGTTTGAACCAATTTTCCACACCCTTCAATCAAATTTAAAAGAGGAAGTATCTTAAAATAAAGTTCTTTTGCTTCTTTAATTTTTCCGTCTTGAACTAAATCAAAAAGTTCTTGGCACTCCTTAGGAATTATATTACCTGCAACGCATATCCATCCTATAGCTCCTAAAACAAAAGCTTCAAAAGCTAAATCTTCTGCGCCATTAAATATCTTCATCTTTCCTTCAGTAACTTCTTGTATCTCTCTTACTCTGCGAATCTCCCCTGATGCATCCTTTAGATATTCTATATTTTTGATTTTAGCTATTTCTTTAAAGGTTTCAGGTTTTACATCTACACCGCTACTTGCGGGATTATTATATGCCATAATAGGAATATCAACACTTTCTCCTACCATACGGAAAAATTCAATCACTTCTTTTTGTGTAGGCAATGAATAATAAGGATTTATGATCATAGCAGCATCAGCACCAATAGATTCCGCATATTTAGTATGCCTTATAACCTCAGCTGTAGTTGCTGCAGCTGTACCAACAATTACAGGAACTCTTCCATTTACATGCTCTACTGCAATTTTTGAAATTAAATCCCTCTCTTCAGTTGAAAGGCATACAAATTCTCCAGTACTTCCAGTAACGCATAATCCTGCTATACCCTTTGATATTTGCCAGTCTATATTTGATCTAAAGCCTTTCTCATCAAATTTTTGATCCTGTGTCATAGGAGTTATCATCACAGTAAAAACTCCACGCAATTCTTTTCTTTTCATAAAAAAATCCCCCTTTGATTATTTTAATTATTGATCTTGTTTTTTTCTGATATCCATCCTAAAGATAGTCTTCTTAAATTAATATCTGTAGGATTTCCAGTTTCCTCATCCCATCCTGCAAATTGATAATATAATTCTACTGACTCATAAAATTTCTTTTTATCTAAAGTAACTCCTTTTGAAGGACCATCTGCAATAGGTTCAAACATCCTCTCTGGCAGTTTATCATTTTTCTTTGAAAATCCATTCTGCGCATTAAACCAGCGCATCATATTGACACGCCTCTCTCCAACCTTCATAAGTTCCTGTATTGAGGTTTCAACTCCAATTCCAAGTCTCATAAGATTTATTAGATCTGTTGGTCCATACAGCTCCCAAGAAGGTCCCCAAGTAAATTGACAAAGACATAAAGTATCTAATATGGAAAAGAAGCATTGAGTTTCAAAAGCAAATCTCACCTTTTCATCATCAAGAGGAAACCCGCTGTCATATCCTTTCCAAAGTCCAAGCTGATTTAACCATTGGCGGCTTTGAGACTCTGGAGGATTTACCAAAAATAAGTCATGTTCACTTGATTGGTGATCACATCCAAAAGGATTAACTGCATATATTATTCCCACTGCAGGCTTCCAATGAGGCATATGAGCAGGCAATTCTTGGTTTTTCACACCCATAAAATACGCTTTTGTATTCTTTCCTAAAATATCTGCCATTCTAGAGCTTCCTTCAGCTAAAAGATTTCCAAAGCCTTCTCTTTTTGCTAGTTTTTCTATGAGAATTGGAAACACAGAGCCATCTCCCCAGGAAAGTTTTATACCATCTGTATCCTGTTCAGTCAAAACTCCTTTTTCAAAGCACTCAATGGCAAAAGCAAATGTAGCACCACAGGACATAGTATCTATGCCGTACTTATTGCAAAGCTCATTAGCTAAACAAATATCAGATAAATCTTTAACATAGCAGTAAGAACCAAATACAGCACAAGTTTCATATTCAGGTCCACCATATCTTGGATCTACCTTTCCTTCAATCTCAACAACCCTCTTACACCTTACAGAACAAGCATAACATGTATCTCTTTCTTTTAAAATAGTATCATACATGGTAGTACCTGTAGTAGAAACCCCTCCATCGTCAAAATATGCGCTGCTCCAATTCTTAGTAGGAAGAAAACCTGATTCGTTGAAGCCTTCTACATCTCCTGAAGTTCCGTATTTACCGAGTCCACTTAATCCTTGATTGTTTTCTAATCTTTCTAAAACTTTCTTTCCAAAATAATTTGAAAACCCTTCTTGGTCAAATGGCTTGCGAGGTTTTTGTTTTTTTATTGCAACTGCTTTTAAATTTTTGCTGCCCATGACAGCACCCATTCCAGTTCTTCCATTTGCTCTATTTGCATTGTTTATAACTGCAGCATATCTAACCATATTCTCTCCAGCAGGTCCAATGCAGCACACCTCAAGTTTATCAGAGGACATTTCCTCCTTGATCTTCTCTTCTGTATCTAAAGTACCAAGCCCCCAAATATTATCTGCAGGTCTTAATTCTACAGTATCTTCATCTATATATAAATAAACTGGTGATTTAGCCTTTCCTCTAAAAACTATGGCATCATAACCATTAGCTTTAAAGTGAGCTGGAAAAAATCCTCCTCCTTGGCTATCTCCAATCCCTCCTGTCAAAGGGCTCTTTGCCGTTATAACAAGGCGGCTATTTCCTGAAAAAGGTAATCCCACAAGAGGAGAAACTGCAAAAACAAGCATATTTTCAGGTGAAAGTGCATCCACCTTGGGGTCCATCTCTTGAAGCATAAGATATAGAGCAAGTGATGATCCGCCAGGATAGAGACGATAGGTCTCACTGTCTAAAGTTCCCTTTGATATTTTATCATTAGTCAAATCCACATAAAGTATTTTAGCCTCTGGAAACATTTGCATATTTAATCACTCCAATCACTATTATTGATGAATAGTATTTCCTTCTTTAAATCTATTAAAACTTAAAGGAAGTACGTCGATTCTCTGGTCTTGTTTTGTTATTATATTTGTCATAATTTCTGCTGAAATAAGAGAAAGTCCTATGCCATCTCCTTCATGACCACATGATATATAAAAACCAGGAATATCAGTATCGGAAACTATAGGAAAATGATCTTTTGCATAAGGTCTTAACCCTGCATATGCCCTAATTACGTTAATATCCTTTAAACATGGAAAAAAGTGTATAGCACGCTTTGCTAAAGCTCTCATAACTCCCATATGTGTTGTTATGTCACGTCCAACAAATCTACGGCTACTTCCTATTAGAAAATTATTAGCAGCTGTAGGTTCAAATACAAACGCAACTCCATATTCTTCTATATCAGGAGTGACATCCCGCTTATAATCGCTTCCTTGGAATTTAGCCATTAAATATCCAAATTCCACTACTTTACGCCTTGCAACTTTATAAGTCTGCTCAGCTACTAAAATTTGTCCCTGTCTTGCTTCTATTGGTATATCAAGCCCCACCATATTACCTATTTCTTTTGACCAAACTCCAGCTGCACAAACAACCTTATCTGTTAAGATCTCTCCCCTATCTGTTATTACCTTTGAGATTTTTTTATTTTCATCTTTTTCAATGGCAATAACAGAGGTATTTAACATAAATTCAGCTCCAAGCTTTTTAGCACCTAAAATAAGACCATAACAAAGCCCCATAGGATAAACTGAACCATCACATGAAACCTCAAGCCCTCCAATCACACAAGGAGATAAGAGAGGTTCATCCTCATGAACTTCCTTCTCATCAAGCATACGGACGGGAATTCCAGAAGCTGCAAGACCCTCACAATATTCCTCAGCCTTTATCATTTCAATTTCGTTTTCCATTAAATTTAAGCTTCCCCTTCTAGTCCATTCAAAATTATAATCAAGCTCTCTTTGCAATTGAGGAAACTTATCTTGACTTAGCTTTGCAAGCTTGCTATCATATCCAGGCATTTTATCAGAGATTAAGACATTACCATCACATTTACTAGAAGTTCCATTTGCAATATCTCCTGCTTCAATAAGCACTACTTTTGCCCCAGTTTTAGAAAGATAATAAGATAATGAAGTTCCAATTATCCCTCCTCCAATTATAACAACATCTGCATTCCTACTCATCGCATTCCCCTCCTAACTCTCCAAAGGAAATTGGTCTTACAGGGGGTCTATCCGTAGATGGCATGAATGAAGATATACTTTTTCCTGTCTCCTCTGCAAGCATCCTTGAAACAATTTTACCACAAGTCCTTCCTTGGCAAAGTCCCATTCCTGCTCTTACCCTTCTCTTTACTCCAGTTACTGAATCTGCCATAGATTCTCTTATAGCTTTTCTTATTTCACCCACCGTCACCTCTTCGCATCTGCATACTATGACATCATCAGGAATAAACTCATTGCTTTCTATGGCTTCTTTTGAAGCACTTATGGAAAAATTAGATCGCTTTATGCTTCTTACAATATCTGAATGCTCTTTTGGAATTGAGATAGTCACCACCACAGTTCCATCATTTATTTTAGGATTCATTATTTTTACTACTCTGCCCATGCAGACGAATTCTCCAGCACGGTTTACAGCCTGAACCTCATCTCCCTTTTTGGGAAGTGGCAAATACTCAAAAGGAAAGCTTATAGTTGCTTCATTATCACTATAGGTTTTATCAACTATAAATATTGCAAGCCCTGAACAAGCTGCAACACACATGCCACATCCTGTGCATTTATCAAGATCTAAAGTAGGGCAATTAGTTATTGGGTTTCCAATTTTTATAGCCTTGAATCTACAAGCATCTTCACAAGGATTGCATGGTATCTCTTGCACGCATTCAATAACTGCAACAGGCCCTTTATTAAATCTCTCATCAGTTGACCATGTATTGAATTTCTTAATCTCATCTATAGAGGGATACCCTTTAAAAATTATACTATCTTTCATTAAAATCCCTCCTCTATAATTCTCTTCTTAGCATTTAATCTCTTTTCTCCAAAAGGTCCTTGTCTAAGTGCAGTCAAACGAGCTCTTATGTCATCTTTTTTTATCTTAGCTTCCTCTTTTTTAAAATAATCTAAACTTTCAGCAATAGCAACACCTGCAAGGCGCCCTTCATCCATAGCTGTATTAGCTTCTTCAACTCCTGCAGTATCTCCTGCTACATATATACCTTCTATGCTAGATTTCATGTTTTCATCATGAAGCGGCATAAATCCCCCAAGCTCTGGAATATACTCATGCTTTACTCCTGTCATCCAAGCAATTTCAGTAAGAGGGCGAAGCCCTGCAGCTAAGCAGATAACATCAACATTAATGGCTTTTTCAGTACCTAAAATAGGTTTAAAGTTATCATCTAATTCAGCTATGACAGCCCTTTGAACACATCCTTCCCCTTCTGCTCTTATGATAGTATGTTTCAAATAGAATGGCACAGAAGCTCTTGAAACTTTAGCAGCATGCACTCCATAGGCTCCAACTCTTGGAAGTGCCTCTACAATACCTAAAACCTCGGCACCTGCTTGAAGAAGCTGATAGGATACAATAACTCCCACATTACCACTTCCAACCATGAGCACTCTTTTGCCAGGAAGTACTCTATTTACATTTATCATAGTTTGAGCTGCTCCTGCTCCCATGACTCCAGGTAAAGTCCATCCAGGAAAATTAATAGCATTTTCAGAAGCACCAGTTGCAACTAAAACTGCTTTTGCTCTCACAAGTTCAAGTTTCCCATTTCTTTTTGCAGATACAATCTTATCCCTTGATAAATCAATTACCTCACTATCAAGCCACACTTCAACACCTAAATTTTCAGTGTCAATTAAAAGCTGTTTTCCTATATCAATGCCTCTAATTCCTGCGCTATGCTCTTTTGAACCAAAAAACTTGTGTATTTGTTTAAAAAGTTGTCCTCCAGCTTTTTTATTCTCATCGATTACAAGGACCTTACATCCAGACTTAGCGACTTCAATGGCTGCTGCAAGACCACAAGGTCCTCCCCCTATAATTATGACCTCTCTATCTAAAATCAAGCCTATGCACCTTCCTTTTTGCCTGGACCTTGCTGAGTATTTACAACCATACCATCCTCTACAGGAGTTATGCATGTTCTTACATTTGGCAAGCCATTTACAGTCATAACACAATCTGTACACTGACCTATTCCGCAGTATATTCCTCTTGGCTTATGAAACTTTGTAGTATATCTATGAATCTTTATTCCATGAGCTAATAAAGTAGCTGCAATCACTTCACCTTTTATAGCCTCTAAAGGCTTTCCATCAAAAATTATAGTAACTGTATCTTTTTCTTCTATGCTTCCTAAAATCGGATGTTGAATCACTCTCATTGTAAACCTCCAGTATATTAACTTAAAACAAATCCTTCCTGAAATGGATCATCAGGATCAATCATAAACGTATGCATACCTGTAATATAAGCACTTCCTGTTATTTCAGGCACTATAGCAGGTAGTCCTCCCTCCACTGTCTCCTCAACAACCTTTCCTTTAAATATGCTTCCAATTATGCTCTCATAAACAAACTCTTCACCAATTTTAATCTCACCTTTGGAATACATAAGAGCAAGCTTTGCAGAAGTTCCAGTACCACATGGAGAACGGTCAATAGCAGCACCTGGTGGAATAGTTACAGCATTTTTTTGATGTGCACCCTTAACTGTTGGAGGTCCATAAAATTCAATATGAGTAACTTCATTGATATATGGCTTCTCAGGATGACAAATCTCCACTTGATCTTTTATAGCGCTTCTTAGTTTATAAGAAACCTCAATTAACTTACTTGCATTTTCAGGGGCTATAACAACTCCAAAACGCTCTGCAGGTACAATAGCATAAACATTTCCACCATAGCTTATATCAAATTTAACAAGACCATACCCTTTAACATCTATTTCCACATCTCTTTTCATCACAAAAGAAGGTACATTGATAAAGCTCACTTCCTTTGCTACACCATCTTTAACCAAAACTTTAACCCTCACAAGTCCTGCAGGAGTATCTAAATTTATAAATGTATAAGGCTCAGCAACAGGTACCATGCCAGATTCAACAAGTGCAGTTGATACACCAATAGTATCATGACCACACATAGGAAGATAACATCCTACTTCTGTATAAATGACTCCAATATCTGCTCCTTTTGTACAAGGAGTTGTCAAAATAGCACCAGACATAACATCATTTCCACGAGGTTCATTCATGAGAACTTTTCTAATCCAATCACAATTATCTTTTAAATACAGCATCTTTTCAGACATAGTTTCTCCAGGTATAACTGGAATACCACCTACTACAGTTCTTGTAGGCTCACCACCAGTATGGGTATCAATAGTTTGGAAAGTTCTTCTTATTTTCATTAATATCCTCCCACTTTAAAAATTAATTTACATAAAAACGAAAGTATACTTTATTATACAAGTCTTAAAACATTCTAAAACAATAGTACTTTTTTAAAAAGTTTTTCATAAATTGGTCTGACCTATTAATAATATACCATATAAAATAAATCATCACAATAATAAATTCTTTTGATATCTTTATGAGCATAGACTACAATAACTGTATAATTTTATAAAATTATTTGTTATATTTAAGTTAATTAATATTTTAAGAGAGGAACATCTATGATACCTGAAAATATAAACAAAAATAGTACACCTTTAAAAATAGTAAATGAAATAATTAGGAATTTAGAAAATGGTAAATTTAAACCTGGAGACAAGCTCCCTTCAGAGAGAGAATTATGTAAAATATATGATGTGGGGCGTTCCTCTGTGAGAGAAGCTATAAGAATTCTAGTAGTAATGGGTTATTTAGAATCCTTTCAAGGAAGAGGAACGTTTATTACAATGCCACCTGATATGATCGATATGCCTCTTGATGAAATGGATAAATCCATTCTTGAAGCTCCCATTGTAGACTTAATGGAAGCAAGGGAAATACTAGAGATATCAATGACAAAACTTGCAGCAGAAAGAGCAGACAACGATATAATATCTAAACTTAATTTATTGCTTGAAAAAATGAAAGAAAGTAAAGATGGTGATGATTTTTTAGATTATGATTTAGAATTTCACATTTTAATTGCAGAAGCTTCTAATAATGTTATTTTAAATGAAATGATGAAATCCTTGATGAATGAATTAAATAAATATAAATCCTATTTCTCAGCAGGTTCTCCATGGACAAAAAATGCAACTATACAAACAACTAGCAAGATAATTGAATACATATCTTTAGGACAAGGAGATATGGCTGCAGAAAAAATGCATGAACATCTTTCTTTGGTATCTACCAATTGGAAAAAGATGCGCAGTTAAAAACAACATAATTTTTAATTCATGTATCAAAGTTATTGATATATGAATAGCATACTAATGAAAGTAAGTACAAGGAGATATTTAATGAACAGATTCTATCAAGGAAGCGATAAATTTTATAGAGATCAAGAAGAACAGGTTAAGCTAAAACAAAATAAAAACGAAATTAAAAATGTTGAGCTTGCACAAGCCTATGTTCCATTTCAAAAATTAAACAGGATTTTTGGTCCTGAGGAGAGCTTATCTAAAGGTACTATTTTTCCAGACCTGTATAAGCCATATAACCCGTATATAAAAAAATAGTAATGATAAGGAGACATATAGTTGGATAGAGATAAATTGTTAAAAGCACTTACTGAGCTTGATTTTATGGCTACAGATCTAAAATTATACCTTGATACTCACCCAATGGACGAAAATGCTATTGAAAAGTACAATGACATAGCTGAGGAAGCTAACAAACTAAGATTCCAATATGAAAGAAAATATGGTCCATTAACTCCTTCATCTCAATCTTCATCAAAATGGGAGTGGATAAACGATCCATGGCCATGGCAAAGTAAATTCAATTTTGATTTAGATAGGGAGGATAGATTATAATGTGGATTTATGAAAAAAAGCTGGAATATCCTATTAAAATAACAAAACCTAATCCTAAACTAGCCAAAATAATAATAACTCAATATGGAGGACCTGATGGAGAATTAGCTGCTTCAATAAGATATTTAAGCCAAAGATATACAATGGTTACTCCAATGGCAAAAGCATTACTAACAGACATTGGCACAGAAGAATTGGCACCTTAATGATATCACCATATAGTAATATAATAGGGGTAATACCAGCATCCGTGTCATTGACTATACTAGGAAAATACATAGTTTTTATAGTGTTCACAAAAGCAAAAAATGTATAATTTGTACATTGTTTAAATAAAAATTATATCTTTTATTTAAAATACATAAAGTATTTAAACAGTTAGCCATTTGAGCCTACTAACCTTTTCTCTGAATTATAATTTAGAACACAATTTTTAAGGCTCAAACGGCAACTTACAATGTATATATAAACAAAGTAGAACACCTTGATTTTCTTTAATTCTTATTGTATTGGTATAGATAATTACCTTATAGGTGTTTGGAGTATCAGATAACGGACACCTTGTTAAGGTATCTGTTATTTTTCTTTTTAGAGCGAAAACATTATTGCTTATTTTTTTTCATATTTTCAAACATTAAGTTTTCAATTTTGTTGCGTTCTTCAATAAACGTTTTGTTTGCCTGATCTCGCTTTTGTTCTGCTTCGCGTACTTTATCAGCTATTTCCTTTTCTTTTTCAGGTGTTAGCCTCGGAATTGGAATAGTTGCAACAAAACTTGGTGTTATGTGATCTACTACAGATGCATAAATCCCTTTTTCTAGTAAAATTTTGCCGATTTTCTCTGTTGATAGATATGCATATACATAATAAGGATCTATTAATGATTCATCACAAATTACTCTTATTACATGTTCAGAAACCATACTGCCTACCATGCTGTTAGTAACCATTACTACGCGCCCTGTTGATCCCGAACGAGTAATTAATATCCAATCTTTTTCCACAAAATGCTTTGCTGCAGGACGATAATCACTTGGCTGGTGTTGCAAATCGAAAGGTCGAATTTGTAAAATTTGTGACCCTGAATAAAAAGGAACACTCCCAGGTGACTCTTCAACGTAATTTCTTTTATGCCTTCCTGGATAAAAAATACCATGTTCAACAACTAAGTTGCCTAGGCCAACAATCTCGGTTACTTCTGTGCCAACTGCTTCTTCAATTTCCTTTGCGATAGAGTTTTTGTTTGGATCCCAATACCACGCATCTATGCGTCTTGTTTGATCGTTAAATATCTGTTCCGCATTTACAACAAAACAACTAGGAGAGTTAAGCTTAGTACCACCAGTATTGATGAATTGTTTCCATTGCTCTAATATTTCAGGCAGATCATTCCAAATAATGCTATTTCCAATCTCATCGACTTGATTAAGCCCATTTGCATCTTTCCTTAATAACGGATTCCCTCTTCTATCATGCCCCACGGCTTCAGAAACCGCCATAAAAATTTGATAATTGCTTGGAATTTGCTTAACTTTTTTCAAGAAAACTAACGATGTTTTAGTGCCTGTGTGAGGTTGAAAAGCTTCTCTAGGTAAATCTACAATAGCAGTTATTTGAACTTGCGACAAAAGCCATTTTCTGAATTCAACACTTGATTCTTCCGCTCCAGAAAGATTTTGTTTTGGCAAGACGATTACCATTCGACCACCCTCTTTATCATCTGTTGGATCTTTTAAGTAAACAATATCTCGTTCGACAAAAAGTTTATCTGGATCCTGTCCATCAAGCAATGCACTGGTAGCTTTTCCATCTACAATTTTATGACCAAGGTCGTAGTTATCAAG
>JAVBPQ010000074.1:0-9331 GCA_031549525.1 Clostridiaceae bacterium
TTCTTACAACAAATACTGAAAAACATGTTGCAGAAAAATTGATAAAAGAAGATATAAGAAATGCTCATTTTGAGTATGCAAGAAAAATTGTTACTATGTATCATGATGAAAGCTCTGCAAATGAAGCAGAAAAAAATTACAAAATGGTTTCAGAGGGAAAAATTCCTTCTCAAATGCCAGTTTATACTTTTAAAAACAAAGAAGCATCCATATGTGAATTGTTAAAACTAGCTGGCTTTGCAACATCAAACAGCGAAGCAAGGAGACATGTTTTAGGTCGTGCTGTAAAATTAAATGGAGATACCATTGAAAACATAGACTTTAAAATTATATTGGATTCACCTGTGATAATTAAATTTGGGAAAAATAGATTTGCTAAAATACTATATGATAACTAAAATTATAATTTATTTTATATGTTAAATATTATTACACCAAATACTAAAATCATAGATTTAAACATGGCAAGAGCAATGGGTATACTCCCTATAAAATAGCAAAAAGCTGTCTATTAAAATTAAGACAGCTTTAAATTTACATTATTTTACCCCCATAAGACCAGCTATTACCATCTTTTGGATCTCGTTTGTTCCTTCATAAATCTCAGTTATCTTAGCATCACGCATCATTCTTTCAACAGGATATTCCCTAGTATATCCATACCCTCCATGGAATTGAACTGCAAGCCTTGTAACGTCATTAGCAACTTCTGAAGCATAATATTTTGCCATTGAAGCCTCTTTCAAATAAGGTTTGTTTTGATCCTTTAAAACAGCAGCTTTATATACCATAAGCCTTGCGCAATCAGTTTTAGTCTGCATCTCTGCTAATTTAAATTGTGTGTTTTGGAAAAATGATATAGGTTTTCCAAATTGCTTTCTTTCTTTAACATATTTTACAGTTTCATCGATTGCACCTTGAGCAATTCCCACAGCCATTGCACCTATTGAAATCCTTCCGCCACCTAATAGGTTTAAGAATATATTAAGACCTTTTCCTTCTTGACCTAGCATATTAGATGCAGGAACAACACAATTTTCAAATATAAGCTCGCAAGTGGAAGAAGCTCTCTGACCCATCTTCTTCTCTTCTCTTCCGATTGTAAATCCAGGAGTGTCTTTTTCAATTATAAATGTAGACATACCTTTTTTACCTAAAGCCTTATTTGTCATACAAGCAACTATAAAGAAATCTGCAAATGTAGTGGTTATAAACATCTTTGTTCCATTTATTATATAATTATCCCCATCTCTAGTTGCAGTAGTCTGCTGACCTGATGCATCAGAACCTGCCCCAGGCTCAGTTAAGGCAAAAGCTCCCACTCTCTTTCCAGAGCATAAATCCTTCATATATTTTTCAATCTGATCTTTTGTACCATATTGATATAAACCTGATAATATCAATGATGAATGTACAGATACCGAAACTGCAACTGCAGGAGAAACCTTTCCAAGTTCTTCTACACAGATAGCATTTGTCAGATAATCTCCTCCGCATCCTCCAATCTCTATAGGCATTGGTATGCCAAATAGACCTGCCGCGGCCATCTTCTCTTGCATACCTTCTCTCATCTTCTCCTCTTCATCCATTTCCTCAATATAAGGTTTAATCTCGTTCTCTGCAAATTGTCTTACCATTTGAATTGCTAATTCCTGCTCTTTTGATAAACTAAAATCCATAATGCCCCTCCTATATCACTTATTAGATTTTTTAATGACTTCTGTAAGCTTTGGTATTATAGCTCTAACATCGCCAACAATTCCCAAATCTGCAACTTCAAATATAGGAGCTGTCTCTGATTTATTTATAGCTATGATATATTCAGAATCTTCCATCCCAGCTAGATGCTGAATAGCTCCAGATATACCACATGCCATATATAAATCTGGTCTCACTGTTTTACCAGTCTGACCTACCTGGCGAGATTGCTCAATCCAACCAGCATCCACATTTGCTCTTGAAGAAGATACTTCTCCGCCTAAAACATCAGCAAGCTCTTTTAACATATTAAAAGATTCCTTGTTTCCAATGCCACGACCACCTGATACAAGAATAGATGCTTCAGTGATATCCACATTTTTCTTAGATGCCTTTAATACTTCTCTTATGGTTACAGTCTTATCAGAATCATCAAATTCAACTAAGAAAGGTTTTATCTCACCTTTTCTCTCATCATCTCTCTCACATGCCTTCATAACTCCAGGGCGCACTGTAGCCATTTGAGGTCTATAGTTTTCACATATAATTGTAGCCATTATATTTCCACCAAAAGCTGGTCTTGTCATCATAAGAAGCTTATTTTCAGGATTGATTTCAAGTTTTGTGCAATCAGCAGTAAGACCTGTATGTATTCTTGCAGCAACTCTTGGAGCTAAATCTCTTCCAATTGAAGTTGCTCCATATAATATTATTTCAGGTTCAAATTCTTTTACTATTCTATCAAAAACCTTAGCATAAGGCTCTGTCATATATTCACCTAAAATAGGATCATCAACGACAATAACTGTATCTGCTCCAAAACTTATGATATCTTGAGCTTTATCAGTAATCTTATTACCTAATAAAATACCAACCACATTTTGCTCTAAATCTTTAGCAAGCTCCCTTGCTTTTCCTATTAATTCAAGTCCTACCTTCTGAATTTCTGAATCCCTTTGTTCAATAAAAACAAATACATCTTTGCTCACATCACACCTCCTATATCAAATATCTTTCTTGTAATTTTTTATGTATGATATCTACAGCTTCATCCGTTGATAATTTACTATGCAAAACACCTTTTGCTTTTCCTTGCTTTGTAAAAGAGCGTATTACCTTTGTAGGAGAACCTTTTAATCCTATATTAGCCATATCAACAGTATCTTCTAAATCCTTTAGAGTCCACTTTAAAATTTCATCTTTATAAGCTTTAAATATTCCCCCTATTGACATATATCTTGGTTTTGCAAGCTGGCTTAATGCAGTGATAAGACAAGGAGTCTTAACTTCTATGATATGATACCTATCTTCAAATTGCCTTTTAACTATCAATTTTCCATCCTCTATTTCAACCTCTTCAGCATAGCTAACTTGTGGAACTTTAAGGTGTTCTGCAAGCTGAGGACCAACTTGAGCTGTATCTCCATCTATTGCTTGCCTTCCTGTAAAAATAATATCATATTCTAATTTCTTTAATGCTGCTGCAAGAGTACAGGATGTCGCCCATGTATCTGCTCCTCCAAAAGCTCTATCGGTAACAAGTATAGCTTTATCGCATCCCATAGCTAAAGCCTCACGAAGAGCAACCTCTGCCTGAGGTGGACCCATGCACAAAACTGTAACATGTCCATTTGTCTTTTCTTTAAGCCTAAGTGCAGCTTCAATACCTGCCTTATCATCAGGATTTATAATACTTGGTACACCTTCTCTTATTAAAGTATTAGTTACAGAATCAAGCTTTACTTCGGTGGTATCTGGTACTTGCTTAATACATATTATAATTTTCATTTTATCGATCTTCCTTTTTTGTAAATTTTAAGAAATTATTCATCAATTTTAGTGCCAAATCTTCTTTCAAACTCTTCTGTTAACTCTTGTCTAAAATTAGGATGAGCAATGCTTATAAGAAGTTTAGCTCTATCTTTTAAAGTACGATGTCTAAGCTGTACTGCACCATATTCTGTTACGATATAATCCACATCGTGCCTTGGTACACTCACAGCAGATCCTTCATCTATGAAAGGAACGATTTTAGAAATTTTTCCACCTTGAGCAGTAGATGCAAGTACTAAAAGCGATTTACCACCTTTTGACATAGTAGCACCACGCACGAAATCAAGCTGGCCCCCTATTCCGCTTAACTGTCTTAAACCTGCAGCTTCAGAGCATACTTGTCCCATTAAATCTACTTGAACACCAGCATTTATGGATACAACTTTATCATTTTGAGCAACTATATAAGGATTATTAACATAATCCACAGGCATGAGTGCAAAACATGGATTGTCATCGATATATTCATAGGTATATTGAGTACCCATTACGAAAGCGATTACACTCTTTCCACGATCTATCTGTTTATATTTATTTGTGATTACACCTCTATCGATTAATTCTATAAGTCCATCTCCAACTAACTCTGAATGAAGACCAAGATCTTTTCTATCTTTTAATCCAGTAACCACAGCATCAGGAACTGCACCAATTCCTACCTGTATTGTCGATCTATCTTCTATTAATTTCACACAGTGATCTGCAATCATCTGATCGATTTCACTAGGTTTTGCAGGGGGGATTTGAGGAAGTAATCTTGAAGATTCAACTATAAAATCTATCTCTGAAACGTGAACTAATGTATCTCCAAATGTTCTTGGCATCTTATCATTTAATTCAGCTATTACTAACTTTGCATTATCAACGGTGGCACGGCTATAGTCTACAACTGCGCCAAGACTACAATAACCATGTTTATCAGGGCGGGACATTGTAACAATAGCAACATCAGGAACTAATGTTGTACTTAAAATCTCAGGAACTTTTGAGAAATTAATAGGAGTAAAATCTACTCTATGTTCTGCATATGGTTTTCTGGTTGATTTTCCTAAAAATATAGCATTGTGATGAAAATACTGCTCCATCGCAGACTCACAATATTTAGTTTCTGCCATCATGAGCATATGAACTATTTCTACATTTCTATAAGCTTCTGCATTTTTTACCATGGCATCGATTACAACTTTTGCCTCATTACTTGCATGACTTAGTACCACACGATCACCAGATTTTATATGCTTTACTGCTTCTTCAGCTGTAACACAGCGAGCTTTATAAATATCTTGCCAATTCATTTTTTTCCCCCTTATATTTAAGCTTATTTTAATAAATAATTTATTTTGTCAATCTTAAAAAAATTCCCTCCTTTAAGATATTTTGTAGCAAAAATTACTATATTTTATTACTCAAAAATTATCATCATTTCATTAGTGTATCACACTTTTATATAGAATAAAAGCTTTTAAATTGTTAAAATAATCACATAAAATAATTATTTAAATATAAAATATCGTTAAAATAATAACATTAATTATTTCCTCTTGTATTTTAAATTGAAAATAGTACAATACATATGAGTATATATTTTTAACAATTATTTTCATGTAATGAAAACGTTGTTAAACTATTTAAAATAAAAATATAATTGATGGAGGAGTTTATGAGTCTTATTTTAAAAGAAAAAAATGACCACATCTTAACACTCACCATAAACAGGCCCGAGGCCTTAAATGCATTAAATAAAGAATTGCTTACTATTATTGAAGAATCAATGATCGAAGCGGAAAAAGATGAAGATATTTATGTTGTCATTTTAACAGGTACAGGAAAAGCATTTGTTGCTGGTGCGGATATTGCCTATATGCAGTGTATGAGTGGTATGGAAGCAAAAAATTGGGCAAAATTTGGAAGTCATGTATTCTCCACAATCGAAAAGATGTCAAAACCTGTTATAGCAGCTATTAATGGATTTGCTCTAGGAGGCGGGTGTGAACTTGCTATGAGCTGTGATATTAGAATTGCATCGGATAAAGCAAAATTTGGCCAACCAGAAGTAGGCCTTGGTGTAACTGCAGGTTTTGGAGGCACTCAGAGATTGCCTAGGCTAGTAGGAATTGAAAAGGCAAAGGAATTATTGTTTACTGGTGATATGATAAAAGCAGATGAGGCTTTAAGAATTGGACTTGTAAGCAAGGTAGTTGCTGCTGAAACTCTGATTGATGAGGCTTTAGATTTTGCAAAGAGAATCACTAAAAATGCACAGCTTGCTGTAAGGCAGACAAAAGATGCTATAACTCATGGAATGCAATGCGATATAGATTCAGCACTTGCTTATGAAGCAGAAATATTTGGTACTTGTTTTTCCACAGAAGATCAAAGAGAAGGTATGACAGCATTTGTTGAAAAGCGTAAAGTAACTGGTTTTAAAAATAAATAATCGTCATAAAGGAGAGATTTTTATGAAGGAAACTGTAATTGTAAGTGCAGCAAGGACACCTTTTGGACGCTTTGGCGGTGGCCTTAAGGATTTTAGTGCTACAGATTTAGGTGGTAAGGTTATAAAAGAAGCTCTAAAAAGAGCTGCTATTCCATCTGATGCAGTGGATTATGTATATATGGGTCAGGTACTTCAAGGAGGCGCAGGTCAAATACCTTCAAGACAAGCTACTGTTAAAGCTGGTTTACCTTGGGAAACTCCATCAATAACTGTAAATAAAGTTTGTTCCTCTGGAATCATTGGTGTAAGCCTTGCTCATATGAGAATTGCAGCTAATATGTCTGATATTGTAGTTGCAGGTGGTATGGAAAGCATGTCAAATGCTCCATATGCTCTTCCTAAAATGCGCTTTGGTGCAAAAATGCTAAATACACAAGCTATAGACCTTATGGTTCACGATGGGCTTTGGTGCTCATTCCACGATGTACATATGGCAACTCACGGCTCAAATGTTGCAAAGGAATTTAACATATCAAGAGAGGAGCAAGATGAATGGGCTTTAAGAAGCCATCAATACGCTATCTCTGCGATGGAAAATGGAAGGCTTGATGATGAGATCATGTCTGTTGAAATAAAGCAAAAAGGTAAAATAAATCTGATTGATAAAGATGAATGTCCAAGAAAAGACTCATCTTTAGAGTCTTTAGCAAAGCTTCCTCCCGTATTTACAGCAGATGGTTCCATAACTGCAGGAAATGCACCTGGTGTAAATGATGGTGCTGCTGCTCTTGTTTTAATGTCTTCTGAAAAAGCAGAGGAAATGAATATAAAACCTCTTGCAAAGATTTTAGGTTATGCAGAGGTATCTCAAAGCGCACCTTACATAGCTACAGTTCCTGGGCTCTCTACAAATAAACTCCTAAAAAATATGGGAATGACTATAGATCAAGTGGATTTAATCGAAGTAAATGAAGCTTTTGCAGCAGTTGCTCTCACAAGCGGAAAGATCACAAACTGGGATTATAATAAAGTAAATCTGGATGGCGGCGCTATTGCCTTTGGTCATCCTATTGGCGCAAGTGGAGCAAGGATACTTATGCACCTTGTGTTTTCTTTAAGACAAAGAGGTGGCGGCATTGGAATAGCTTGTATATGTAGTGGTGCAGCACAAGGTGATGCTGTTATGGTTAAGGTAGATTAATTAAAATAATAAGAGGTGAAAGTTATGGATATTAAAAAAATAATGGTAGTTGGCGCAGGGCAGATGGGCGGCGGTATTGCTCAAGTTGCAGCACAAACTGGAATTACTACTGTTTTAAACGATATTGATATGGCAATAGTTACAAAGAGAAAGGATTTTATCACATCTTTATTAGATAAAAATGTTGCAAAAGGCAAAATAACTGAAGAGCAAAAACAGAGCACCCTATCAAATTTAATACTCTCTGATAAATTAGAAGATGGTTCAGATTGTGATTTAGTGGTAGAAGCTATAGTTGAAAATATGGATTTAAAAGCAAAGGTATTTAAAGCACTCGATGAGATAACTCCAAAACATGCTATACTTGCTTCTAATACATCATCTCTGCCTATTACTGAAATTGCAGCTTTTACAAATCGCCCTGAGCAGGTTATAGGAATGCACTTTATGAATCCTGTTCCTGTTATGAAATTGGTTGAAGTCATAAGAGGAATTGCTACAACTGATGAAGCTACTCAAGTTGTATATGCTTTAAGTCAAAGGATGGGCAAAACTCCTGTAGAAGTGAAGGATTTTCCAGGCTTTGTATCTAACAGAGTATTGCAGGTTATGATAAATGAAGCAATTTACTGTGTATATGAAAATATTGCGAGCATAAAAGACATAGACACAGTTATGAAATTAGGAATGAATCACCCCATGGGACCTTTAGAGCTTGCTGACTTTATTGGTCTTGATACTGTTTTATATATACTTGAGATAATGTATAAAGGATATTCTGATTCAAAATACAGACCTTGTCCTCTACTTCGCCAATATGTAAAGGCTGGATGGCTTGGTAAAAAGACAGGAAAAGGATTTTATAATTATAAATAAATTCAAAAAGGATTTATGGTTTTTTCATAAATCCTTTTAATATTATCCATGCAATATAAAATCAAATATTTTATCAGTTAGGGAGTTGAAAAGTCGTGGCATTGTAAAGACTATGACCATTAAAACAAGAATTATAGCACCTATAAAAATCTTTCCAATAAGATCGCTTAATTCAGGTCCAGTTGAAAAATATCTATAACCTATAAACATAGCAGCAATAACCATAGTTATTAAAAATGGTATTAAAAATAATTTTATAAAAAAAGCTATGAGATTTAAAAGCTTAGTTATACAGAATAAAACTAAAGCAAAGGGTATGAGGATAACCTTCAGGATAAATTTTAGTATGGAAAATGATATCATTATAATTTTATCAGAAATTTCATCTTGAGTATCTTCATCATATGTATCATATTCTAATTCTTCAGCTTCATAGTCTATATAACCATGTGTTTCATCATATTCATTTCTCTTTATAGGATCTTTTAATATTTCATAAGCCTTCTTTATTGTATTAAAAGATTCTTCTATTTCAGCTGTTTTATCTTCATTTAAATTATATCTCTTCTCTTGTAGTCCATATGCCTTTTTTATTTGTCTATGAGAGGCATCTTTATCTACTCCTAAAATTTCATAATAATTTGATGTATTCATAGATTAACCTCCGAAAAATTTGAATCTTTTGTTAGAACATTAAATTAAGATATAAACTCTCAAATCATCAAGCCCAGGAAGTTATATGTAATTTTTGTCCTTATTTTTAAAATTTATTCACTTTAAATCATAAGTTCATATATAAATATATGAATAATTATAACATAACTAGTTTTATTATTCTATTTTTTCGATATATATTGCAATTTATGCTATTGAAATGTTCAATCATATATGATAATATATCTAAGCGAGTAAGCCAGACAATCGCTGCTGCAAATTGCAGGAGAGGAAAGTCCGAGCTCCATAGGGCAGGATGCTGGATAACACCCAGTGGAGGCGACTTTAAGGATAGTGCAACAGAAAAGAACCGCCCGAAAGGGTAAGGATGAAAAGGCGAGGTAAGAGCTCACCAGCACAATGGCGACTTTGTGGCTGTGTAAACCCCATCTGGAGCAAGACCAAATAGGAAGGCATAAAAAGGGCGGCCCGCCCTGCCTTCGGGTAGCGTCGCTTGAGCCTATTGGCAACAATAGGCCTAGATAGATGATTGTCAAATACAGGACTCGGCTTATAGACTTAGTCGCAAAATGGACTGTTGCTGTTGCAACAGTCCATTAATTTAAGGCTCT
>JAVBPQ010000115.1:0-2567 GCA_031549525.1 Clostridiaceae bacterium
AAGTAAGGTGAGATACGCCTTAACATATAAAGTAAAGGTTAGTGATATAACATGAGATTTTTGATATATGGTGCTGGAGCAATCGGTTTGACCTATGGGTGGCTATTATCATCTAAACACGATGTTACAGTTCTGGTAAAGCCGGAAAAATGCACTAATGCTCAAAATGGATATGAGTTTAACATACATGATTTACGGCAAAAACCAAAACAAGATTTGCAGATTGAATACAAGCCCACCATTGTGACCAATATAAATGGCGATTATGATGCTATACTAGTTACTGTAAATCGTTTACAATTGAAATCCGTTCTCCCATCTTTACAAAACAGCAGTGCAGACATAATATTTTTGCAAAATAATTGGGACATACAAAGTGAAATATCTCCGTATCTACAGCCGCAACAATACTTAATAGGCTTTCCGTCCCAAGTAGGTGGCGGACGTGAAAATAATTCTATTGAGGTAAATATCTATAGCGAGGGAACAGTTTTAGGCGAAGTGAATGGACAGATAACAGAGCGTCTTGCTAAATATAAACAAGCATTTGAAAAAGCTGGTTTGACAGTCGAAATCAAGACAGATATTATAGATTGGCTGAAAGTGCATTATCTTCAACAATCCATAAGTGCAGGTGCTGTTCTAAAAGCTGGCGGCTATCACGCTTTCGCTAAAAGCTACAAAGCAGTAAAAGAAATGGTATATGCTTTTCGTGAAGGTGTTGCCGTATGTGCCGCTTTTGGTGTAGATACTAAAAAAATATTCCCTGCAAATATGTTTAGCAAGCCTGCAATGCTTGTCGCTCTTGTTATGAAAAGCATGTTTAATAAACCAGATACCGTTATGATGATAACAGGACATATGAAGCAAGGACTTGGGGAATGGATTGTTGGATATTATGAAGTGCTTAAAAGCGGTGACGAAAAGAATATTTCTATGCCCGTTTGGAGATCGTATAAACCATATGTGGATGACTATGTTCGTAAATCAGGTAAAATTTGAAAAGGCGAAGAAAAATTGGACAAACTCAAGATAAAATAATAAATGATATAGGTAAAGGAAGCTAAACTTCTCCTATATCATTTTAATATTTAATTTCAAAATAATCTAAATATGTTATAAATCTATCTTGAGCACTTAAGCATGTATCTAATAAGTATCCTTTTTCTCTACCTTCTTGCCATTCAGATAGACCTCTATAATAAAACATTTTTAATTCTTCTGTGATAATAAATGGAACTATGTTGTTTTGTAAACATTCTTTAAGCATGATCAATCTACCAACTCTGCCATTTCCGTCTTGGAAAGGGTGTATAGATTCAAATTCCGCATGAAACTCTATGATATCTTTAAATGTCTTTTCTTTTTTATTATTGTATTTGTTTAAAATCAATCTCATTTTTGATTGTACGTTTTTAGGATCAATTGTTTTTCTATTGTTAACCTCATTGGCAAATTTTTTATATTCACCTACAGCAAACCAATCCTTACGAGAATCTTTTGTGCCATTTTTTAATACAAAATGTAGTTTTTTGATAAATTTTTCAGTAAGTATATATTCTGAATTAGTTATGACCAGATCAATACATCTAAAATGGTTTGCAGTTTCTACAATATCATCAACGTTAATAACTTCATCAAGCGCCGTATTTATCGTATTTGTATCAAAAATATATTGTGTTTGATCTTTTGAAAGCCTGCTACCCTCTATGTGATTTGAGTTATAGGTGAATTCGATTTGCAACTTATGATAAATGCCACCTGAAATTTTATTTTTCTTTTCTTCTTTTAGGACATTTAATAGAGTTCTTGGTATTACCTTTTTATTTATTCTACCTGGTTTTATTGCACCTTCTGGTATATTCCAAGTCTTACCTGTTAGGAATGCACCTTCAACTCGACCTTGAGCGCAATAGTTTCTTACGCTGCGCTCAGATATACCCCATTTTTGTGCTGCCTCAACTACTGAAATATAATTCATATTCATACCTCCAAAATTAATTGTATAATATTATCGGCAGAATATCAACATTATTGCAATAAAAATTATATATATTTGCCTATATCGGTATGAAAAAATAATGATCTAAATCTTTATTTTCTTGCTCTCCAAAAAACATTAACGAAGTATCAAGGGAAAAAAGCATTAACACACAAATATATTATAGATCAAAAATACAAGAGAGAACAAAGTAATTGTAAGCGTCTATTCAGGCACACAAGCACTAGCCTAGTATAAAATGTTTTCATTACTATTTAAAGCATTGTATTTTTATTTTATGTAGTATTTAAATAAATATTATATAGTTTTAAATAAATTCTGCAAAAAACTCAAAAAAGAAGGGTACACTAATTTAACCTTTCCTCATATTTTTTAAAAAAAGGTTTTTTATAGTTTTATTAAATTTTAATAGATATCTTATAGACCATTCCTCCTTTTTAGATTTTTTTAGACTCTTTAGAAATTCAAATTTAAAATTTTATCAGTGCATCTGGATATCTTTAAACTTTTTTTCTTTTATCTTATCTAAAACTTCCTTATCTAATAGACCTGCATCAACATATTG
>JAVBPQ010000054.1:0-29157 GCA_031549525.1 Clostridiaceae bacterium
TTTTGACATCTAGTTTTGCTTCAGGAGATTCTATATTTATATATTTGACTGCAATTTTATTACCATATTCTTTTTCCATTTGTTTTAGTACTTTGTCCATATTTTTGCAATGAGGACACCAATCAGTTCCATATCTTACAATCGTTACATAAGGTTGATTTATATTTGAGTTGATATTAGTATTGACAGTAGGTTTAGCAGTATTAATGGTTTTAGTTGTAGTATAAATAGGTTTTACTTGACCTGCATTGATATCCTTAGCATTTATATTTAAATGATATGATGCTAAATTAAATAATACTGTATAAACAGCTATTTTAGTTATAATTTTTTTACATTTCATATTTTAACCTCTTTTTATATAAATTATTAGTTATAATAACTAATTTATTATAATATTTTAAAAATTAAAAAACAATTCCTTTGTTGTCATACTATCATATAAGAAAACTTCGATTCATATAATTAAGAGAGAAGGGGGAATATTATGTGAATAAAAAGAATTTTAATATATATATTATGATAATATTGTGCATATTAGTGGTATTTGTTTGGGTGTATAAAAATAGGGAGCCTTTAAAGTCCTCTTCTGATACTTTAGATAATGAAACTGTAGCAAATAATATTGATAATTTTAAATTAGAAAATCATGATCTTGTATATAGAAATGATAATAACATGAAAAATATAATAGGAAATTTGAAACAAAATATATCTAAAAACATATTGTCCTATGAAATAACATGGCTTAGTTATTTTAGTACTTCACAAATAAATGACAGAACAAATATGTCCATATTTAATTTAAATGATAACGACATTATAAAAGAAAAAAATGAAGTTGAAGAAGATTTAAATGTTTACGATCCTTCTTTAAAAAAATCTTTAAATAAAAATAATCCAGAGGTTTATATATATCATACTCATACTACTGAATCATATTCTAATGTAAGTGAAAATTCTGAAGATAGCATAGAGAAAAAATATAATGTAGCAGGTCTTGGTGAATTGCTTTGTAAATATTTAGAGGATGATTATGGAATTGCCACAAAACATGATGAAACAGTACATAATGAGGTTTATATAGGATCCTATAGAGATGCAAGAGAAACCTTAGAGAAAGAATTGAGTACATATTCAGGATATAAGCTTATAATAGACATGCATAGAGATTCACCTGTTAATAAAGATGCAGTAACTGCAACAATTAATGGAGAAAGTATTGCAAAGCTTATGTTTGTGTTAGACCTTTCTCATGATGGAGTTAACGAAACTAAAAAAGTTATGGATGATATTTTACAAGTATCAAATAAATTGTTTCCTGAACTTTGGAGATCTAAACCTATTTTAACGTATGATGAAGGCATTGATTATTTTAATCAGGATTTAACAAAAAATAATATATTGATAGAAGTAGGGTCAAATGTAAACTCATTTGAAGAAGCACAGGGTTCTATGAAATATCTTTCAAGAGTAATCGCAGAGTATATAAATAGGTATTAGAGTTATATGGTTAAATTGAGAAAACAAAAATATTTTTTTAAGAATAAATTTCCTCTTTCAATTCATATATTTAATGATGAAAGGGGGATATTATGTGAATAATAAGAATAATTTTAATATATATATCATCATAATCTTGTGTATATTAATAGTGTCTGTTTTGTTATATAAAAGTAGGGAGCCTTTAAAACCCTCTTCTGATACTTTAGATGATGAAACTTTAACAAATAATATTGATGACTTTAAACTAGAAAATAATGATATTATATATAAAAATGATAATATACTTACAAATATCATAGAAAATGTTAGGATAAATATATCTAAAGACATATTATCTCGTGAAATAACATGGCTTAATTATTTTAATAAGGCTTCGCAAATAAATAACAAAGAAAATGTATCCATATTTAATTTAAATGATAAAGATATCATAAAAGAAAAAAGTGAAGTACAAGGAGATTTAAATGTTTATGATCCTTCTTTAAAAAAATCTATAGATAAAAATAATCCAGAAGTTTATGTGTATCATACTCATACTACTGAGTCATATTTTAATGTAAGTGTAGATTTTAAAGATAGCAGAGAGAAAAAATATAATTTATCAGGGCTTGGTGAATTGCTCTGTAAATATTTAGAGGATGATTATGGAATTGCTACAAAACATGATGAAACAGTACATAATGAAGTTTATCTAGGATCTTATAAACATTCAAGAGAAACATTAGAAAAAGAATTGAGCGTATATTCAGGATATAAACTTATAATAGATATGCATAGAGATTCAATTCCTAATAAGAATGTTGTAACTGCAACGATTAATGGAGAGAATGCTGCAAAGATGATGTTTGTTTTAGATCTTTCTCATGAAGGTGCTGGGGAAACTAAAAAAGTTATGGATGATCTTTCAGCAATATCAGATACATTATTTCCAGGGCTTAGGAGAAATACTTATACATATGAAGAAGGTTCATCTTATTTTAATCAAGATTTGACAGGAAGTAATATATTAATAGAAATAGGTTCAAATGCAAATACTCTTGAAGAAGCACAAAATACTATGAAATATCTTTCAAGGATAATTGCAGAGTACATAAATAGACATTGAGAAATACCTTATAGAATAGTTTTTTATTGACTATTCCATAGGGTATTTTTATATAAAGCTTGAAACTATTTTTTCTGTGTAATATATTTATTTTATAATTTATTTCAGAAGGTGGAATTGATGATTGAAATATTGGCACCAGGGGGCAGTAAGGAGTCCATTTATGCTGCAGTTTTAAATGGAGCAAATGCAGTTTATGTAGGGGGTAAGAATTTTTCTGCAAGAGCATTTGCAAATAATTTAAGTGATGATGAGATGGAAGATATAATCTATTATTGTCATAATTATTTAGTAAAGGTATATATAACTTTTAATACCCTTATAAAAGACAGCGAACTTTTATCAGCATATGCTTATGTGGATTTTTTATATAAAATTGGTGTAGATGCTATAATAATTCAAGATATGGCACTTTTAAAATATATTAAAAGTAAGTATCCTGAACTTTCTGTTCATGCATCTACTCAAATGACTATACATTCACTAGAAGGAGTGAAATTTTTAGAAAAAATCGGATTTAATAGAGTGGTTTTAGCAAGAGAGCTTAGTTTAGAAGAAATAAGATATATATGTGATAATACAAATATAGAAGTGGAAATTTTTATCCATGGTGCACTTTGTATATCTTATTCAGGAGCATGTTTAATGAGCAGCATAATTGGAGGAAGAAGTGGCAATCGAGGTAGATGTGCTCAGCCTTGCAGAACAAAATATATTATAAAGGGAGAAAAATATCTTAAAAAAGTTGGATATTTAATGAGTCCTAAAGATTTATGTACTATAGATATGATTCAAGAGATTGCGTCTTTAAAAATTCATTCTCTTAAAATAGAAGGCAGGATGAAAAAAGCAGAATATGTAGCTTGTGTGGTAAAAGAATATAGAGAAATTCTTGATAAAAAGAAGCATTTTGATGAGATAACTGAAAGAAGGCTCCTGCAAGTTTTTAATAGGGAAGGTTTTACAAGGGCTCATCTTTATGGAAAAGGATATAATGAGATGATGGCTATTTCATCTTCAAAAAATAGAGGACTTTATCTTGGAAGGGTATCCAAAAACTATTCTATAATCTTAAATGAACCTATTTCTTTAGGAGATGGTATAAGTTTTAATGAAGATGGAGTTGTTGTTACTTCTATACATAGAGGGAAAAGCAATGTGGAATTTGCAGATATTGGAGATGAAGTTGTAATATATCCTAAAAAATATAAGATAGGAGATTATATTTATAAAACTTTAGATGAAGAATTAAATAAGAGTCTTAAATATAGTTATAAAGATAAATATTTGAATTTTAGAAGCTTACAACTAAAAGTTTATTTTAAAATTAATGAAAGATTTAAAATCGAAACTGTCTTAGATGATGTTGTATTTACATATATAGGAGAGTTTGTTGAAAAAGCATCAAATTCACCAGTTCTAAAAGAAAAGATGGTTGAGCTTATAAAAAAAAGAAAAGACACGCCCTTTGAATTTTATGAAATAAAATTTGAAGCATATGAAGGTGGTTTTTTAAGTTTATCTAGTATAAATTTTGCAAGAAGGATGCTCATAGAACAAATAGAAAATTATATGAATAGAAGGGTAGTAAATATTTATGAAAAATCCAATTTTTTATCAAATAAATGTGAGCTTAAAGAAATACCATATGTTTTAATCGGGGTAAAGAATAAAGAACAGATTAATATAGCAAAATCTTTAGGATTTAAGGATTTTTATATAAATCCTTTCATGAGGAATAATGATTTAACAATGGACGATTTTTTAGGTGATATATTTATACAAGTTCCTTTAATAGTTAAAGATACTTCTTATGATATATTTGAGTATCTTAATATGTTTAAGAGCAAAATAAGAGGAATTATAACTTCTAATATAGGTATAATTAATGAATTTTATGATAAAATTCCAATTATAGGCGATTACAAAATGAATATATTTAATTTAGAATCTTTAAAATTTTATAATAAATTTGTATCTCTTTGTAATTTATCCTTAGAATTAAACAATAAAGAGATTTTAAGCATGTTAAAAGGAAATAATATTGATGTTCAATATTTTATTTATGGTAATATTGAGAATATGGTAAGTGAATATTGCCCAATTGGATCAAGCTATGGAAGTTTTAGTAATAGAAAATGTTCTATGCCTTGTATGGAAGATAAATTTTTACTTAAAGATAAAATTGGTGAAGAATTTGCATTAGTGACAGATTATAATTGCAGATGTTATGTTTTAAATTCTAAACCTTTAAATTTAATACCATATTTAAATGATATGCCTTCTGAAATTAAAAGCTTTAGAATTGAGTTTAATTTTGAAAATAGCGATGATACAAGAAAAATTTTAGAAGGATTTTTAAATAAAAAACCTCTTGATTATTTTTCAAGCTATACTAAAGGACATTTTAAAAGAGGCGTAGATTAATATTAAATAATTTTTATATAAAAGTATGGAGGATTTTAAAATGCATGAAAGAGTAATTAAAACTCTTGAATTTGATAAAATATTAGACAAAATAAGCTCTTATGCTGTATGTGAAGCTGGCAGAAGGATTATAAACGAAATAAGACCTTATGAGTCTATATATGAAGTAGAAAAAAGTTTAAATGAAGTAGACGAAGCTATGAGGATTTATATTAAAAGAGGCTCTCCTCCGTTTGAAGGTGTATATGATGTTCAAGATGCCGTATCTCTATTATCTAAAAATTATACATTAATTCCAATACAGCTTATTAGAATTGCATCTATTTTAAGAGCTGCGAGAAGCTTTAAAAAATATTTAGATAGAAAAGAAGGAGAAGAAAAATTTGTAAATTTAGAAGAGATTCTCTTAAATGTTAAAGAATTAAAAAATATAGAAGACAAAATCTTCAATTCAATAATAGGAGAAAATGAAATTGCAGATAGAGCAAGTCAAGCTCTTTTTAATATTAGAAAAGCTTTAAGAGAGAAAAATAATTCAATAAAGGATAAAGTAGGAACTATAGTTAAAAATTATTCTCAATATCTTCAAGATAATCTTTATACTATGAGAGGTGAAAGATATGTGATTCCAGTTAAAGCGGAAAATAGGTCTTTTGTTCCAGGGCTTATACATGATCAAAGTTCGTCAGGTGCTACGCTTTTTATTGAACCTATGAGCCTTGTTGAATTAAACAATGATATAAAGGAATTAAAACTTAAGGAAAAAGCAGAGATAGAAAGGATCTTAACAGAGTTATCTAATGATTTGTATAGAGAATATCATAATGTTAAAATAGATGAAGAAATCGTGTATACCATGGATTATATATTTGCAAAAGCAAAATTCGCTTATGACAATGATTGCTTTATTCCAAAAATTTCAAAAGAAAAGCATGTTGATATCATTCAAGGAAGGCATCCTTTAATATCTAAAAAAACTGTGGTACCTCTTGATATTTGTATTGGAAAAGATTTTATTTCTCTTATTTTAACAGGACCAAATACAGGAGGAAAAACTGTTACGCTTAAAACCTTAGGCTTGCTCCATTTGATGGGACTAAGCGGTGTTTTAATCCCAGCATCTGAAGGGTCAAGTATAGGGTTTTTTAGAGAAATATATGCAGATATTGGAGATGAACAAAGCATAGAACAAAGCTTAAGCACATTTTCATCTCATATGACTAATATTGTAGAGATTTTAAAAAATGCAGATGAAGATTCCTTAGTTCTACTTGATGAGCTAGGAGCAGGAACAGATCCTACTGAGGGGGCAGCCCTTGCATTTTCTATATTAGAGTCTTTAAAGAATAGGAGGGCTTTAATATGTGCAACTACTCATTATAGCGAACTTAAAACTTATGCTTTAAAAACTCCTAATGTTATAAATGGCTCTGTAGAATTTGATGTAGAGACTTTAAAACCAACATATAGGCTTTTAATAGGGATTCCAGGAAAGTCAAATGCTTTTGAAATTTCAAGAAGGCTTGGAATTAGTGATGATATAATAGACGTTGCAAGAGAAAGCATTTCATCTCATATTTTAGAATTTGAAGATGTCATACAAAATCTCCAAAAGAGCAGTATTGAAGCTAAGATACATGCAGAAGAAGCTGAATTGATCAAAGATGAAGCAAATAAGCTTAAAGAAAAATATGAAGAAAAATTGGCAGGTATTAATAATTTAAGAGAAAGTATAATGGAAAATGCAAAGGCAGAAGGGAGAAAGCTTGTAGAAGAAGCTCTTTCTGAAGCAGATGAAATACTCAAAAAAATGAGAAAGATTGAAAGAGAAGGGCTATTTAATAATAGAAATATATTAGAAGAAGAAAAAAAGAAACTTACAAAAGCTATGGATAAAATGCAAGCTTCTCTTTCAAGCTATGAAGAAGGTGAAGAAGTTAAGGATATTAAGCCTGGAGAAGAATTATTCCATAGATCTTTAAATCAAACTGTCATCATTTTATCACACCCTGACTCAAAGGATGAGGTATTAGTGCAGGCTGGTATAATGAAAATAAAAGCAAAAGTTAAAGATTTAAGGAGAAAGTCGAGCACTAAACAAGAGAAAAAAATATTGAAAAGAGAAGCAAATTTAAGGCTTTCTAATGTTCCAAAATCCATAGATTTGAGAGGTATGGATTCCATTGAAGCAGTTTTTTTAACAGATAAATATTTAGATGATTGCTTTATGGGAGGACTTACTTTAGTTACTATAATACATGGAAAAGGTACAGGAGTGCTTAGAAATTCTATTACTCAAATGCTTAAAAAGCATGCGCATGTAAAAACCTTTAGGCTTGGAGAATATGGAGAAGGTGGAGATGGGGTCACTATGGTGGAAATAAAATGATTTTAGTTTCTGCATGTCTTTTAGGTGAAAATTGTAAATATAATGGAAAAAATAATAAAAATTTTTTTGTAATTGAATTTTTAAAAAATAAAAAATATTTAAAGGTATGCCCTGAGCAATTGGCTGGATTAGGTACTCCAAGACTACCTTGTGAAATATTAAATAAAAAGGTAATTTCTATATCAAATGAGGATATGACAGATAAATTTCAAAAGGGGGCAGACGATACATTAGAGATAGCTATTATAAATAATTGTACATCAGCTATTTTAAAAGAAAAAAGTCCATCTTGTGGAGTAAATTATGTTTATGATGGTACTTTTAGTGGAAAGCTAATAAATAACATGGGTATAACTACAACTTTGCTATTTAAACATGGCTTAAAAATTTCAAGTGAAAAAAATATTGAAGAATACATGGTAGACATTAAAAGGAGATATGATGAACGATAAATTTAAAAAAATGATATTTCCCATTTCTATGATATTGGTGAGCATAATTTTGGTTATGATTATATCATCATTTGCTTTAAAACCAAAGGAAGAAGAAATATCATATTCAGGTTTTATAAAAAAAGTTTATGAGCATGAAATTAAATCTGTAAAAATAACCTCTAATAAAATAGAAATAACCCCAACAGATAATAGTAACAAAAAATATATTACAGGAATAATGTACGATGCAGATTTAGTAAAGCTTTTGATAAATAATGATATCGAATTTTCAGCAGAGATTATTGAGCAAGATTCTTTAGTATCTTTTATGATTGTTTGGGGATTTCCAATTATACTATTAGGTATTCTATGGTTTTTTTTGTTTAGAAATATTGCAAGTAGAAATAGTGGAGGTGTTATGTCCTTTGGAAAAAACAATTCAAAAATATTTGGAGAGAAAAAAACTGGAGTTACTTTTTTAGATGTAGCAGGTCAAGATGAAGCAAAAGAATCCTTAGTGGAGATTGTAAATTATCTTCATAATCCTTCTGCTTATGTTGCAATAGGTGCTAAACTGCCTAAGGGGGCTTTACTTGTAGGGCCTCCAGGTACAGGTAAAACTCTTCTTGCAAAGGCTGTGGCAGGAGAGGCGAATGTTCCGTTTTTTTCTATATCAGGTTCCGATTTTATTGAAATGTTCGTTGGGGTTGGAGCATCAAGGGTAAGGGATTTATTTAAGCAAGCTGTAGAAAAAGCACCTTGTATTGTATTTATTGATGAAATAGATGCAGTAGGTAAGACAAGGGGAGGAGTTCTTGGTAATGATGAGAGGGATCAGACCCTTAACCAACTTTTATCAGAAATGGATGGCTTTGATTCTTCAAAGGGTGTTGTCATACTTGCAGCTACAAATAGACCTGAAACATTAGACCCTGCTTTAATGAGGCCTGGTAGATTTGATAGGCAAATAATAGTAGAAAGGCCAGATTTTTCAGGTAGGCTTGCTATACTTAAAGTTCATATAAAAAATGTAAAAGTTGGTAGTGATATAAACTTGGAATTTATAGCAAGAGCAACACCAGGAGCCGTAGGAGCAGATCTTGCAAATATAGTCAATGAAGCTGCTCTAAGAGCAGTTAGAGTAGGGAGAAATTACATAATTCATGAAGATCTTGAAGAATCTGTAGAAGTTATCATAGCTGGTAAGCAAAAAAAGGATAGAATACTATCTCCTTATGAAAAGAAGCTTGTTGCATATCATGAGGTTGGGCATGCTCTTGTAGCAGCTCTCTTAAAAGGTGCTGCACCAGTCCATAAAATTACTATAGTACCAAGAACTATGGGAGCATTAGGCTATACTTTACAGGTAGATGAGGATGAAAAATATTTGATGTCTAAAGAGGATATATTGACTAAAATTAAAATTTTTATGGGTGGAAGATGTGCTGAAGAAGTGATTTTTAGTACTAGAACAACAGGAGCAACGAGTGATATAGAACAATCTACTAACCTTGCAAGAAATATGGTAACTATGTATGGTATGTCTGACGAATTTGGTATGGTTGCTCTTGAAAATATTCAGAATAAATATTTAGATGGAAGAACTGTAATGAATTGTTCAGAAGAAACAGCTACAAAGATTGATGATGTGGTTAAATCTATAATAAATGGCTGTTATAATTCTTCTATGGAGATAATAAGAAATAATATTAAAATAATGGATAAAATTGCAGAGTTTCTTATGCAAAAAGAAACAATAACAGGGGAAGAATTTATGGATATATTAAAAAGCGATATTGGTTTATTAGAAAATTTATAATAATAGTAGTAGTTGGTAACCTGTAAAATTTATTTTCATATTATAAATTGAAAATAATTTAGGTGGTTACCAAATGAAGAATAAATTAAAAAACTGTATGATAATTTCTGCTATGGTTGCATTGTTTTTTATAGCCAAAGCATCAAACGCTTCAAATGTTGAAGTTGAACTTTCTGATAAATTTTTAGATGTTAAACAAACTGTCATAGAAGAATATAAAAAAAATTCACTTTGGCGTTCAGATGATATACTTGATAAAAATTCGATGATAATCAAGTTTCTTTCAACTGCTACAAATTTTGATATTGATATATTTGAAAGAGAGTTTAATTTAAAAAACAAAAGAAATTTAAATAGTGATTTGAAGATATATTATTATGAAATGGAAAATGAAATTGAAATGTCCTTAAATTTTCTTACTAATATAAATAAGTCACTTTTAGTTGAATATGTAGAACCTAATTATAGATGTTCAATAAACGATGAGCCATATTATTATCAATTATGGGGATTAAAAAATCAAAATTATTTAGGTGTAGATATAAATGTAGAGAATGCTTGGAAAAAGACAAAGGGAAACAATTCAGTAATTGTAGCAGTGATTGATTCTGGCATTGATTATAATCATATTGATTTAAAGAATAATATTTGGAAAAACACAAAAGAATTCCCAAATAACAATATTGATGATGATAAAAATGGTTATATAGATGATGTTCTTGGATGGGATTTCTATAACAAAGATAATGATCCAATGGATGATTATTCTCATGGCACACATATTTCAGGAACTATTGCAGCATCAGAAAATGAATATGGTATTATTGGTATTGCCCCAAATGTTAAATTAATGGCACTTAAAATATTTGGACAACGTGGAGGAGCTTCTAGCTTTTCAGATATAATATCAGCAATAGAATATGCGCACAAAGCAGGAGCTTCTATAGTAAATATGTCGTTTGGAGGAAAAGGAAATTCTGTTGGCTTATATGAATCAATTAAATATTTTAAGGATATGCTTTTTATTTCAGCTGCAGGTAATAATGCAACAAATAATGATTATAATCCATTTTACCCAGCAAATTATGATGTAGATAATAATATTTCAGTTAGCAGTATTGATATAAATAAATCATTATCTTATTTTTCAAATTTTGGCTTTAAAAGTGTTGATATAGCAGCGCCAGGAAGTTCTATATATAGTACTATGCCAGGTGGAAAATATGGATATATGCAAGGAACTTCTATGGCTACACCTCATATTTCGGGGGCTTGCGCTCTTGTTAAGAGTTATGATTTTAATTTAACACCTGCACAGATTAAACAGATCATATTGTCAAATGTTAAACCACTTTCAACACTTACAGGAAAGATAAAAACTGAAGGTATAGTGGATTGTAATAAAGCCTTAGATATTTTGTCATCGAAGCAAGTACAAAAACCAATTTCAAAGAAACAATTAAAAAAATAAAAAAGTAAAGAAGAAGAATAAAACTCAAAAAAAAGAGATAGAACTCATAGTAAAATATGATGTTTCTGCTCTTATTTTTTTATTGCTTTTATAGGTTACTTTAGTTGATGGAATTAAATTACGCAAAAAAACCAAAAGGAATTCCTAAAAACTTTTCACAAATTCTTTCATAAAGTTTCTGGCTTCTTAGATTTTTTAAATTGTTATCTAAGTAATCAAGATTAGAAGCAATGCTTTTATACATATCTTTAAAATCTTCTTTGTATAATAAAAATTTAAATATTATGATAAGTGTAAATAAATTGCTTACTGATTCGGGTATATAATCATATTTAAAATATAAATCACATGGTATTAATTTATGTTTTGACTGAAAATTATAAATAGAAAGGTTATCAAAACATACATATTTTAAATCTACTAATATATTAAAATATGTATCTAACTCAGTTTTAAGTAGTTTATCTTCTATTATTTTTTTTGCAACTTCATCTCTTTCATCATCTTTCATTATTAAATAAAATTTTCTTAATTCTTCTAAATCTAATATATTAATTATTGCCCATAATGGAATATGTCCATAATTATTATTATAATAAGATATATCGTTTTCTTTTTCTTTAGTTAATTTAGAAAAAATTTTCTTATGAATAAATATCAAATTTTCATTTTTCATTTTATCATTGTTTAAGGAAAAGTTACTATGCTTTAAAGGATTAATATTTCCATGATTTTCGTAAAATACATAATATATTAGTGACTTCAAAATTGATTCGATTTTAATTAAATATTTAAAGAATATTGTTTTTAAATCTATATCAAATTCATATAAAGCGTAAATATTTTCAATAGTTGTTCCATTTATAAATTTATTTTTTTTAGAATTATCATTGATAATAAATGGATTTTTATATTCGCTTACTATATAATAAAAATTTTCTTTTCTTAATATATATTCAATAAAATCTTTATCACTTATATTTAGATTTAATTTTTCTAAAATAGAAATTTGTTTATTAATATATGCATCCATAATTTATTCCCCTTAATTATTTTAGTTAAATTGTAATCATTAATTTACTTATATAGTTAAAGAACTTCTTAAAAACTTAAATTTTGTTTGTAATATATAAATAGTGTAAAATATGCTAAATAAATATATTTATTTTTAATTATATTTATTATATTTATTAATAATGCTGGAAAATATTTTTTTGAGTTAAAGAGGATTTATTTGACTAATGTAGAATATTAACAATAGTTAGAAGCAATTTTTTTATAATCTTAAGGGGGTAAATAAAATGGAAGTATTAAAAGTTTCAGCAAAATCTAATCCAAATTCTGTCGCAGGCGCTTTAGCAGGTGTATTAAGGGAAAAAGGAACTGCTGAAATACAAGCAATTGGGGCTGGTGCATTAAATCAAGCTATCAAAGCTGTAGCAATTGCGAGAGGATTTGTAGCTCCAAGTGGAATTGATTTAGTTTGCATTCCAGCTTTTACTGAAATAGAAATTGATGGTGAAGAAAGAACTGCAATTAAATTGATAGTTCAACCTAGAAACTAGGAATTAATAATAAATAAAATAAATTAAGCGATAATCTTTAACTGTCAAGTTAAAGATTATTCGCTTTTTTATACTTTTAAATTTCTACACCTTAATATATAATGTCATTATATATTTATTTGAGAGGTGGATATTATGATTGTTAGAGATGTTATAGTCAAATGTTCTACAGGACTACATGCTAGACCAGCAACATTATTTATAAAGAAAGCGTCTTCATTTAAGTCAGATGTTAGCGTTGAATTTAATGGTAAAAAAGCAAATGCAAAAAGCTTAATAAGTATTTTAGCATTAGGAGTTACAAAAGGTTCAAAAATAAAAATAATAACTTCTGGAAATGATGAGCAATTTGCTTCTGAAGAATTAATTAAATTAATTGAATCATTAGAAGATTAATAATATGTTAAATAAAATAAGATAGTGCATTTGCACTATCTTATTTTATTATCTTGTTTTTTATTTAAATCTTGAAGCTTGTGTCATTTTTGCAAGTAGCATAATTAATGCTACTCCTGCAGCTCCTATTAGTATGTATACTATTTGTGCAAGTATACTAATACTGCCATCAGGTTTGCTAAGTAAAAGTTCAATTAAATCTGAAGACAAAATTCCCTTTAGACCACAATTTATTGCGCCAAAAATAACGAGTATTATTGCTACTTTATCAACAATATGAAATTTATACATTAATGATACCCCTCTCAATGAAAGTTACAATATAAATATATTAGATAGTATAAAAAACTAGAACTATTTTTAATATAAATAAACAACGTCGCTAAATTTATATTTAGCGACGTTGTTTAAAAATAATAATTTTTAATGAATATTTTTTTAAAAAATCCAAAAACTAAAGTTGAGATAAAAGATAAAATCAACTACAACTAAAAATAAATATAATATTTAGGAGGAACCATTTATGGAAATATCAAACAACAACCAAAATAAAAATCCAAGTATTAGCTGTTCAGTTAATGAATGCAATTATAACAGTAGTAATTATTGTACTTTAAATAAGATTAAAGTATCAAAAGACAAAAAAAGTGCTACTTGTGTTGAGGAAACTAATTGCGCAAGTTTTGAAACTTCAAAATAAAAGACAACAAATAATTATCCACTGATATAATTTGGTGGATAATTATTTTTAAAATAATTTATATTTATGCCTTATGCTTGTTTAACTATTTCTAGGAAATAATTTTGTTCATTCTTTTGAACTTTTATATTATAGTTATAGAAATCTAATAGAAACCCACATGTAGTTTTTTGAGCTTTTGATAATATATTTTTAGATATTTTTTGAAATCTTTTTTCCTCATCTAAATGTTTATAATACATATTAACTTTGTTTGCATAATTTGCATTAGATATAAAATAATCTAATATTGTAGAATGCCTTTCAATTTCTTTAGAAGAATAATCATATCCTCTTTTAATCTTATCAATTATCCAACCTTCAAAGTATCTATGTTTTTTTAATAGCTTATTATTAACATGCTGAGGTACTGTTACATCTTGTACCAAATGAAGACATGCACCTAAATAAAAAGCTACAGCTGAAAAATTTTTTGAATAAAAACTTTTTTTAACAATATCATAGTATTTTACGCATTCATCATATGCATTTGAAAAACCATAAAGTCCGTTATGATTTTTATAATGAAAAAAATGATTAATGCTTTTATAATCTAGATCAACCCAAACTGCTCCATTCAATAGCTCATCTCTATACTCGTTATAAAAATTATATGCATCAATATATTCATTTTCTTTTAAGCTATTTAATGAATTATTTATTATATATTTATGAACAATACACTCAGTTTTTTTAAATCTATTTTTAATTGGATTCAATGTAGTAAATATAGTTTTTACTGCTAAACCATATCTTATTTCAAAACTATTTTTTTTCATACAAAGTTCCTTTCAGATGAAAATTATAAAATATATATTGGCTCGCTTTAAATTTTATCATATATTAAAATTCAATTGAACCTAAGTGTTTTAATACTAATATATGTTTTAATATTATATCATATGTTTTTTATTTTTGATATGTTTGTTAACATTTAGACAAAGTTTTGTTTTATTTTAAATTCTTGTTTCTAACCATTCATAAATTTTTTTATCTTCAAAAATTTTATTATAAGCCTTACTACCTTTACCTTTTATAATTTTTAATGTTGTATCTGCACCTAATTCTTCTAATAATGTATAAGCTTCTTTACTCTCATTAACTGAAATAACTTTATCATCTTCGCTGTGAATTATAAAAGATGCTATATGTTTAATATTATCAATATAGTTTTTCATCATGATTCCTCCAGCAATTGATATAATTCCTCTAAATTTTTCAGGCCGTTGCATTATATAATTCCATGCTCCATATGCACCAAGGCCTATACCAATTATGCAAATTCTACTTGTATCTGAATTATACAATTCCTGTATTTCATCAATTAGTAGTTCTATATCGTATAAATGATAATCCCAAAAATTACTTTCACCACATTGTGGTGAAAGTACTATATATGAAATTTCAAGATTATTTATATATTGATGAATTCCATACTTTTTTATATCATATACATTAGCTCCTCTTTCACTTAGATCATGCAAATATAATATCATTGGCATTTTAGGAACGAATTTACTAGGAACATTTACTATATAATTTATAGTTCCTTTTTGATTTGTTCTGAATTTAGAAATTATTTCTTTCAAGTATAATCATTCCTTTCGAAATAATATTTAAATCATAATAGGCTTAAAATCTAACTCTTATTTATTTTTCATAAGGAAGCCCACTTGATAAAGGTGGAGTTGTTCTTCCTATGAATCCTACAAGTGTTAAAAGTGTAAGTACATATGGAAGAGCATAATAAATTTCTGTTGGAAGCGCAGATAAACCTCTTAAGCCTTGTACTCTTATCTGAAGTGCCTCTGCAAAGGCAAATAATAAACATGCTATTGCGGTATTTTTAGGTTTCCAATTGCCAAATATAACAGCTGCGAGGGATATAAACCCTCTTCCTGCTACCATTCCTTCTCTATATAATGGAGTGGTACCAAGTGTTAACGCAACTCCCCCAAGTCCAGCAAGTGCCCCTGATAAAATAACACACAAATATCTTATCTTATACACATTTATACCTAACGTATCTGCTGCTTTAGGATGTTCTCCCACTGCTCTTATTCTAAGTCCAAGTTTAGTTTTATATAATAGAAATATCATTATAAACACTATAAAGATCGCAATAATTACAAACCAGTTTAATTCTTTTAAAAAAGGTCCAATTAGTGGAATTTTAGTTAAAAAACTAGGCAAAGATTCTATTCCAGGTACAGGATCTGTTTGATTTCCTGTGTGGAATATCTTATCTATCAAAAACACTGTAAAAGCAGTTGTAAATAAATTAATTGCAGTACCTGATATAACTTGGTCAGATCTTAAATTGATGCATAAAAATGCATGAAGAAGTCCAATAAATCCACCTGCTATAAACCCTAAAATTATTCCAAATAATGGTCCATATAAATATGATCCTAAAACTCCAAAAAAACATCCAACGGTCATCATTCCTTCAAGACCAATATTTACAACACCACTCTTTTCAGATATAAGCCCTCCCATTGAAGCAAATATAAGAGGAGTTGCAAACCTTAAAGTAGATGCCAGCAATAAAGCTAATGCCCATAAAAAACTAGAAATATTATTCATTTAGAATCACCTTCCTTCTCTTTTTATTTTCAAAGTACTTAATTATGTAATCTGTTGCAACAAATAATATTATAATCGCTTGTATTAAAGCTACTATCTCTTTTGGGATTCCGTTAAGCTGCATCATTCTAGAACTTGAATTTAATGCTCCAAATAACACAGCCGAAAATATGCAAGCAAGAGGATTGCTTTTTGCAAGAAGTGCAACAGCCATACCATCTAATCCAAAACCTGAAAATCCTCCAATATAGTTTGAAATTTTATGAAGATTTCCAGATACGTGAGTTGCACCTCCTATACCTGCTATAGCTCCAGATAACAAAAGTGCAAGTATGATATTTTTATTTATATTAATTCCCCCATATTCAGATGCAAATGGATTAGAACCAACAGCTCTTAACTCAAATCCAATAGTCGTCTTTTTTAATCCATAGTAAACTATAATCGCAACTATGATCGCTATAAAAATAGATACATTAGCTTTTGAAGTCGTTACAAATTGAGGAAGCATTGCACTAGGCTGAATTTCGGGTGTTGCATCATTTATTTTTAAAGGAGTTCTTAAAATTATAAGATTTATAAAATGAAGGGCAATGTAATTTAACATTATAGAAGTAATAACCTCATTAATTCCACGTTTTGCTTTTAAAAACCCTGTAAGTGCAGCATATGCTCCCCCTGCGATTATTCCGCTTATTATGATAAAGGGTATATGTAAAATAGGACTTATACCTGGTATTATCCCAACTAGAGCAGCAGCAAGCATTCCAAGCATAAATTGACCCTCTACCCCAATGTTAAAGAGTCCTGTCTTAAAGGCTATAGCATTAGCAACTCCAGTAAATATAAGAGGAGTTACATATTCAAGCATTTGAAATATAATTTGTGGGTTTTGAAAGCTTCCTTGCCATATGGATATAAAAAGATCAGAAATTGCACTAAAGTATTTTGTTAAAGGATATTCTTTTGCCCACATTACAAAAAAACCTGATATTATTATCGCAATGACAATAGCTATAAATGGAAAAAACAAATTTAATATTTTAATAAAAGATAGATCAAGCTTTTTAAATACATTTTTGCCCATTAAACTTTACCTCCAGCCATTAATCTTCCAAGCTTATATTCATCTGCATCTTTTCTGTCCATTACTGCTACTATTTTCCCACCATACATAACTGCTATTCTATCAGATAAATCTAAAATTTCATCAAGTTCAAGAGAAACTAAAAGTATAGCTGTACCCTTATCCCTTTCATTTATTAATCTATTGTGTATATACTCAATAGCACCTACATCAAGCCCCCTTGTTGGCTGAGAAACCACTAAAATTTTAGGATTTTTAAATATTTCCCTTCCAACTATTAATTTTTGCTGATTTCCTCCTGATAGAGTTTCCGCATTTACATTCTCATTTGGACATCTAACATCAAAATCTTTGATGATTTGTCGTGCATGATTTTTGATCTTATCATATTTTAAAATAATACCTTTAGAAAACTTTTTATCTTTATGCATACCTAGCATTGAATTTTCATATAAAGTAAATTTTAATAAAAGACCTCGTTTATGCCTATCTTCAGGTACATGACCAAATCCTAATTTAATTATATTTTCACTTGTTTCATTAAGTATCTCATTGTTATCAACCTTAACACTACCATTATTTGTCTTTAAAAATCCTGCAAGTATCTCAACAAATTCACTTTGGCCATTACCATCAACTCCTGCTATTCCTAATATTTCTCCACTTCTTAGAGAAAGATCTAAATTATCTATAATTTTAATTCCTCTTTTATCTATATAGGATAAATTTTTTATATTTAAAATTTCACCTTTTGGCTCTGCTTGTTTTTTTTCGGTGGAAAATTTCACCTTTCTTCCTACCATTTTTTCAGCTAAGGTTTCAATATTTACATCTTTTGTAAACACGCTATCTATGACTTTTCCTCGCCTTATTATTGTAACTCTGTCGCTCATTTTCATTATCTCTTTGAGTTTGTGAGTGATCAATATTACAGATTTACCTTCTTTTTTTAAATTATCTATTATGATTGCTAATTCATCTATTTCTTGAGGTGTCAAAACTGCAGTAGGTTCGTCTAATATCAATATTTCTGCACCTCTATAAAGAGCCTTTAGTATCTCAACTTTTTGCTGCTGACCAACTGTAATATCGCTTATTAGTGAATCATGTTTAATATTAAATCCATATTTCTTAGCAAGATTCAAAACATCATTTTCTGCTTTTTTCATATCTACTTTAAGTCCAATTTTTGGTTCATGACCTAAGATTATATTTTCTGTAACTGTAAAATTATGAACCAACATAAAATGCTGGTGAACCATACCTATTCCAAGCTTAATAGCAAAAGATGAATCCTTTATGTGAGCTTTAGTTCCTTTTATAAATATTTCTCCTTTTTCTGCTTGATATAATCCATATAAAATATTCATTAGTGTAGTTTTACCTGCACCATTTTCGCCAAGCAGCACATGGGTTTCTCCTTTATATAAGTCTATGCTTATGTTATCATTGGCAACAGTACCTGGAAAAATCTTTGTAATGTTTTTCATTTCGACAATTTTTTCCATATCACACCTACCCTATAAATAAAAAATACATTTATATTTATTATACTTAAATCATCAAGTTTTGAAAACGATAAAATAAAAGAATAAATTTCCCATACTCCAATTATGGAATATGGGAAGATTAGATTTATTAAATTCTTTTACTTTAAATAGTTGGTGCTGTGAAGGCTTTAACCTCTTCATTTGTTGCAGGAACTGAGAATTTACCTTCTTTAATAGCATTTGTATATTTATCAACCAAGTCTAATATATCTTGTGGTACTATATCCTTAGTTGTAGGAGCAATTCCAACTCCATCCTCTTTTAATCCAAGCTCTACATGCTTACCAGTAACTAAAGAATTATTTACTAAATCTTTGGTAGCAGTATAAGTTGCTGTATCAACCCTTTTCATCATTGAGCTTATTATAAAATCTTTATAATCAGGAAGAGTTACTGCTTGATCCATATCAACGCCAATAGCCCAAACTTCTTTTTCATCTTTTCTAGCTTCTTGGACTGCTTGGAACATTCCAATTCCAACTCCGCCAGCTGCATGATAGATAACATCGCACCCTTCATCAATTAATGATTTGGCAAGTTCTTTTCCCTTTTGAGAATCATCAAAAGAACCAGCATATTTTACAAGGGTTCTATTTTCTAAAAGAGCACCTGCATCAGCATTTATAGATTTAACTCCTGCTGCAAATCCAGCTTCAAATCTTCCAATTAACTCCCCTTCGACTCCTCCAATAAATCCAATCTTATTTGATTTTGACATCTTTGCTGCAATAATACCCATTAAATATGACCCTTCATTTTCTTTAAAAGTAACATTAAGTACGTTTGGGCTATCCACAACTCCATCTATATATAAAAACTTTGAATCAGGATTTTGCTTTGAAACATTTGTTACAGCATCGCTCATCATAAAACCAACAGCACAGATTAAATCAGCTTTGTTTGTAATAAAGGCCTTAAGATTTTGCTCATAGTCTTCTTTTTTCTTAGACTCTATTATCTTCTTTTCAACACCAAAATCATTAACAGCATTGTCAATACCAGTACTTGCAGACTGATTAAATGATTTATCATTTACTCCACCCTGGTCAGTTACAAGCCCTATAACAAGTTTAGCGCTTGTTTCTTGTGTAGTATTTTCTGCAACTGTTGTATTTGGTGCAACAGTGGTATCCACCGCTTGTGTTGTATCTGCTCCTGCTGTTGTATTTGTTGTAGATGAACCGCCTCCATTACAACCTGAAAATAAAGTAACTAAAGATAAAACAGAAGCAAGGATTAAGGACACTCTTTTTTTCATTTTTTTACCTCCTAAAAATAATAATGATGAAGTTACATCAAAATATAGATATTCAAAAAAAGCTTGAGCTTGATATGTAATTAGAAATTGAAAACGATTAATATATTTTGTATAAATGGCTTTTATTTTTTAAATCTCTATAAGTTTTCTCAAAAAACACAATAATACCGTTTTTAATCATGTTAATTATACATCTTAACACATATTCAGTCAATTATGTTATATTGACATTTTCAGCATTTAAAGATTATTTTAGCGAAGATATCATCTTCGCTAATATTTATACTATATTATTTAAATCCTGCTTTTTTTATTATATCATTTGCTCTATCTATTTCATCTTCAGGAACTAAAATTATTGGACCAGTACAACCCATTCCACTTTCAGAATATATACCTTCTTTCCAAAGTGCTTTACAAGCATCTTCTAAATCTAAAATATCTATCCCTGCAATTTCGCCTGTTACAACCCTCTTAGGAGGAGGTGCTATATTATCTTCTTGTTTAGATTCTTTTTTTACAATCAATTCTTTAAGCCCACAAGAATTAGCCTTTTGAAACTCTTTATTTGCTTTATCGATTAAGTTTCCTTGAGCACATGATGCACAGTATCTTAGAGCTTCACATATTACAGGTGCCCCTGATGCTCTTGATATTATATTTATGATGCGGTCATATCCTTCTCCAACACCAGGTCCATAACCATACCCTAATGTTTCATAATCTCCTCCTGAATTAAAGGAGGAAAACAGCTTCATAAGTATATTTCCTGTCAAAGAATCACAGAGCATTATATCGCAGGTTCCCATAAGAAGATCATTTCCTCTCATAACTACTCCTCCATCTGCTCTCTTTGATTCTTTAAAATTAATATCATATCCTCTTTGTTTTAATTCTGTGAGTATTCTCTCAACGCTTCTTGAACCTTCAACATTTAATATACCTACTGTTGGATTTTCCATACCAATGGATTTTGCAGCAGCAACAGAGGAAATAGCATTTATAACCATAGCCTCTATTCTAGAAGTAGAAGCTGTACCTGTTGTAGTTCCAATTATCATCTCTTTTCCTCTAGCCGGAGTTATCACTCTTCCTACAGTTGCAACTCCAATTGGAAAATCATAATGCTGTGTTACAGCTCCTTGAATTTCTCCTTTTAAAAGCAAATCGTCCATGATCTTATGACCTTCTTCAGGGGTATTTGCTTCAACTATTTTCAATTTAGTATCAACTTTTGGACCGATTAACACTATTTCAAAATCTTTATACTTACTTGCAGCAAGTTCTGCCCCTCTTACCATTTCAGAAAGTCCAAGTTCTGATCCAAGGATAGTGAGGCCAACTGCTACTTTTTTGGAGAAATCTCCTCTTTCAATATTATCTGCTATTTCACATAAGGCATCAGCTATTAATTTTTTAGTAACATCCATTTTATTTTATGCCCTCCTATTTATCTAAAAGATTTAGCAAGTTCTCTTAGACCCTCAGCTATTACTGCCTTGATATCATCTTTTGAAATAGACTGTCCTTGAGGCTCTATCTTCTCTTCTTTGATTCCTTTATTCTTCTCAATAACTATTGAAATACCGTCAAAGAGATTAGTCATCCTTCCTAAAAATAAGCTACCTTTTCCAATTATCATAAAGTTATTGATTTTTCCTTCTTTAATCCTATTAATACCATGACCAATTATTGGAACACCTGAAGGTATATGTCCTTGAGTTGGTGCATATCCTGGATAACCATGTTCTTTCATAAAATCCATAATCTTAGCTTTTTCAAGCTGTCCATTTCTAACAGCAAGTGCTGCAATCATCTTATAATTTTGAGTTGGCACATCACCTGCTCCTGCAGGTTCGGTTAAATCTGGAGTTTGCATTTCAGGGGCAAATTTATCTATATCTGTTATCTTCATTCCATTTCTATTTAAAGGTTCAGAAACAAGAGCGTCAAGAACCGCTTGAGGCGCTGCACCATGACCTACTGTGTGCCTTCCAACTATATCTGTTCTTAAAACAGGGCTTATTCCATCATTTTGAGATATTAAAATAGCAAATCCACCTAAACAATCTTCTAATATCTTAAGACCTTTTTTTATATGGTCTTTGCCATTCATTCCAAGTTTGCCAGTGGCCCCTCCTGCAAATACTACGACATTTTTATACACTCCAGCTTGAACTAATGCAGCTGCAGTAACAACAGCATGAGCAGGTGCAGCACAGAAACCCCTCATATCTATTCCTGTAGCCCCTTTAAACCCTGCAATCTCTCCGCAAGCTTTTGATATATTACCGCCGCCTCTTTGATTCATATCTCCAACAGCTTCTTCTGAACATTCTATAATATATTCAATATCATTAACTGAAATTTCAAGATTATTTGCTAAATGAAGCAGTGATAGAACTCCTGAAGCTTTACATGCTAAATTTTCTAAAATAGTATGAGCATTTAAATTTATATCATACTCATGAGCTCTTTTAACAAACCCAACCACTTCACCATTCTCATATAATCCTTCACCAAGCTTAGAATTTATTAAATCGCAAAGTTTAGCCTTATCTTCCCCTTCTTTTATTTTATCAACATAAACTTTTAAAAGAGGATGATTTGAATATTTTTCTTTTATTCTATTTGAAAATTCCTTTTCAAGTGTTACAAGATCAAAAGCATCGCATACTTTCATAAGACCATAGAACTCATCTTGAGGAATTATTTCTCCAAACTTTCCAAACCTTTCTCCATTTTCATAATTTTCATTGTACCAAGGTCTCTTAATCAAAGCTAAATCGTCAGGTGTAATATTACCTATGTATGTTTGATTTGGAGCATATTTTACAACTTCATCAAAGCTCCTTAAATTCATAGGAACTTTTTTTAAATACTCAGAATCTTTATTAATTTGCATTTCAGTTGTTTGGGTTGTACCAGCATGCAAAACAAGATCTGGAGTATGAGCTAATATGTAACTTGCTTTTTTTATTACTGGAAAAATCATTTTAAGTTCACTCCTTATATTCTTAAAATAGCATGCTAGAGAGCATGCTATTTATGCTAATTTAATTAAATACAGTTTGTGTATCAACTTCAGTTTCTAAAGCCTTAAGAGCTCTTTCAACTAATTTATACCTTAATTCATACTCATCCTTTTGTGATAAAAGTGGATTGCCAAGAGGATAAGGGATTGCAACTGTTGGAACTATTCTATTAGCACCAACAGTTAAAGAAATTGGAACTATTGTACACATATGCACTACAGGTATTCCACCTCTTTCAATTTCTTTAACAAGTGTTGCACCGCAACGTGTGCAGGTTCCTCAGGTGGAAGTTAATATAACTGCATCCACTCCATTTTCCTTTAATTCTTTAACTATAGCTTCTCCATATTTTTTAGTAGAAGCAACTGCAGTACCATTTCCAACAGTAGTATAAAAATATCTGAATAAAGATCCTATCTTACCTTCCTTTTCCATCTGTCTGAGAGCATCAACAGGAAGTACTCTATCTGCATCTTGATTTGCATACGTAGGATCATATCCACCATGAGCAGTTTCATACTTATCCTGTGTTAAGTTTTCTACTCCATCAATATCGTATTTACCATATTTTGAAGCATTTGAAGATTCAATATGATCTGGATTTGTTTTTGGAACGATACCTCCAGATGTAACTAAAGCTATTTTAGACATTTTAATATCCTTTATAGCAGGATTTGGATCAACTCTATCAAATACAGGCATTTTAAACTCAGTTTCAGGCTCTTCACCTTTAACTACTTTTAAAAGCATATCAACTGCTCTCTTTGCACCTCTTTCATCAGCAAAGTAGTTTACTCTTACTCCTCTTTCGATATATCCTTCTTCTTTTGCAGTTAGAATCTCTTCTTTATTTAAAAGTTTTAAAGCAAGTTTTGAAACTTTAGAGATAGCATCTTTCATCCCAGCAGCACTATTTTTAGTTTCAATTATATAAATATCCTTTTTAAACATATCAACACCTGGATTTTCAGGATACATAGCGCTTAAAACAGGTATATTTAATTCTTCTTTGACTGCTTTTGCCATTTCACCACATGCAACTCCATACCTTCCTGCATTAAATGCTGGCCCTGCTATGAAAATATCTGGATTATACTTTTTAACCATATCTAGTATTGTTTTTTTAGCTTCATCTAAATTTTCATTGCAATATGAGTCTCCACATATGATAGTTGCAACTATTTCAGCATTTCCTTTTAGAAGACCATTAAGTCCTATACCTGGCCCTACAAAACCTTCTCTAACCTCTGGTTTGTAATCAGCCTTCTCTTCTCCGCCAATTCCTGCATAGAATTGATTGATATAGTGTACTACTTTATACAAGGTGTTTCCTCCTTTCTATATGTATATTAATTTTTTGAAAACTCACTTCTAATTTTTCCAACTTCTTCACAAATAGCATCTACATCTAAAACCATTTCCATCATTCCGCACTGTTCATCAAAAATTCCTGCATCACATTGCTCTTTGACTTCTGGCTCTAATATATGATAAACTGCAAGGCCTAATTCAACTCCTGCAAGAGGTCCTGCAAAAGTAGGATCACCTGCTGTAACAGTTTCTGCAGATAAACCGGAAGCTTCAGCTTCTGAACCACCAAGTACAACTACAACATTTTCTCTTCCAAATTTTTCAGCAAAATCTTTTACTCTTTGTTGGATCTCCAGATCCATAGCACCTGCGGCTGTTCAAACAAAGCATTCTGTTGAAGCAAAAACAACTTCGCCCCCTGCAGATTTTACACATTCTTCAATAGCGGGTCCTGGTATTCCATCTCTATCGCCAATTGCGATTACTTTTTTATCTTTTAACATTTATATTACCTCCTAAAATATATTTTAATATGTTTTTGCAGTCAGATACCCAAATCCAACTTCACTTGTAGATCCAGTTATGACTTGAATCTCAGCTTCTATAGAGCCATCTTCTCTTAAGGAACCTACATGTCCTCCTGCTATTATATCTGCAGATTCAACATGACCTATTATCTTTTTCATTGGAGGTAATACTACAAGTTCATTAGCATTGCCACCTGTTACAACAAATTTACCATTTGGAGTTGAATCTGCAAGAGATTGAGAAGCTCCATCTTGTCCTGCATATTCATCAGTTATTAAAACAGTTTTTATTCCCTTTTCATGAATCTTATTGCAGTTCATAACTAGATCTGCATCAGGATTTCCAAATCCTTCTTCTGAAATTATAACTGCATCTGCTCCTAAAAATTCAACAAGCTTTGCAGTATAATCTGAGCTTCTCTTTTTATCTGCAAGAAATACATTTTCATTTGTGATAACACATCCTAAAAAGTTTATGTCTTTTCCATGCCTTGAATATAATTCTTCAATGACAGGATGGTTTTGATGAACATATGTTGGGTTTTTATCGCATGCTGAAACACAGTTGCCGCTGACAACTGCTCCATCAAAAACTTCAGTAGGATACATAAATGTTGGTATTATCTTTTTTGCATCTACTCCATAAACATAAGTATCATGAAGCAACCCTTGACTTTGAAGCATATAAACATATAATACTTTAGGAAGGTTTGGATATTCAGCTACTTGTTTAAGAAGAGGAAGGGTTTCATAAGTTGCAACCTCATCTGGAGTTACATCTTTTCCTAAATTACCAAGGTAAACTGCTGCTTTATAACCAATTAGTCTTATAGCTTCTTCATGATTATGCTGGAGGGTGCCTTCCACTGGTTCACATGTTATAACTAGATTATTTATAGAAGAAAAAGGTGAATATTTTGCGCCTTCTCCCACCATATCTATTATTCCTTCTTGAAATCCAACGATTTTACCAGTAGTTACAACTGCAGCACCTTTTAATACATGCGTTCTTCCATCACCTACAGTATCAACCTCAGACACAAATCCTGGGAAAATACCACCTTTATCTGATACTTTTACTCTAGGCTCAATAACATCCTTTACTGGTATTATTCTTACCTCTTCACCAGGTCTTGCAATATCAAATTCTATAGATTTGATCCTATCATCACCTGAAACAGCTTTTAAAAGTTCTTCCTTATTAACATAAAGAGTAGAATTTTCAATTTTGGAAACATCTCCAAACTGAATGTCTTTAATTAGTATTTTACCTAATTCCAGTTTCAAATCGCATCCTCCTTTATTTTTTAGAATCAAGATATGATTTTATAAACTCTTCAACATCTTTTATTGTCCTTATTTTATCAGATGTTATACTAGCAGCTCTTTCACCTTTATCATATATTATCATAGTTGGAAGAGCTAAAACCTTTTGTGATATAGCAAGTCTCCTTGCACCTCCTATATTTAAAGATGCAAATTTCATCTCATTGTTATATTTACTTTCAAGTCCATGCACTTCAGGCATAAGTTCTATACATACCTGACACTTATCCCCCCAAAAATCAACAAATACAGGCTTATCTTGGTAATCAGTAACCTCACTTTTAAAATTTTCAACATTTAATTCTATCATACAATAATCCCCTTTCTAATTATTTTTAACAATTTCATTTATAAACTTATTTTAGTCATATTATTCTAAACTTTCAATATATCTTTCAGCGCAAGTTGCAGCAATTGCACCATCTGCTGCTGCAGTTATTACTTGTCTTAAAGATTTAACTCTAACATCTCCTGCTGCAAATACTCCAGGAATATTAGTTTTCATATCATCATCAGTTATTATGTATTTTTCTTCATTTAATTTTATGTTATTCTCAAATAATTGTGTGATTGGAATATACCCAACAAATACAAAGCATCCATCAACCTTTAATTCATATGTTTCATTAGTGAACTTATTTCTTAATACAAGCCCTTCAAGAAGCTCATCTCCAAAAGCCTTATCCACTGTACTATTCCATACAAATTTAATCTTGGGGTTATTAAATGCTTTCTCTTGAAGTGATTTAGCTGCTCTTAATTGATCCCTTCTGTGTATAACAGTTACTAGATTACAAAACTTTGTTAAGTATATTGCTTCTGTAATTGCAGAGTCTCCTCCACCAATAACAGCAACATCAAGATCTGTAAAGAAATCCGCATCACAAGTTGCGCAATAGGATACTCCCTTACCTCTAAAATCAAACTCATTCTCAAAACCGGATAATCTTGGATAAGCACCTGTGCAAATTATAATAGTTTTAGATTCATAACTGTTATTTTCACATATCACTTTCTTAATATTACCCTCAAGTTCAACCTCTTTAACAACATCCTTTACAAACTCTACACCAAAATGATCACATTGCTCCTTCATCCTTGCAACAATAGATGGTCCTGTTGAGTCTTTTTCACTGCCAGGATAATTTTCAACCTCATCAGTAGTAGCTATTTGACCACCATACTTACTTTGTTCTATAATCAAAGTGCTCATTTTGGATCTTGCTCCATATAAGCCTGCAGAAAGTCCAGCAGGACCTCCTCCAATTATAATTGTGTCATAAATCATTAAAATTCCTCCTTCATTTTTTTATAGCATTTTCTATAATTGAAAAATCTATAACTTGAAAATCATTTAATATCTCATCACTTAGATTACCAATTGGTCTTATTTTTAAAAACTTTTCTGTAACCTCTATAGCATTATGTATATATATAAGTGAATCTATATGTAAGGCTTCTCCTGGTTTTATACTGATGGCTACTGTTCTGTAAGGAGTTTCATTTGGTTTAAGGCTCGATGTTAAAGGATGGGTAAGGAGTATATAATTCTTATGAATCATATCCCTTGCTTCTTTGTACACATCTATAGTATTTCCTTCTATAAATTTAAATACTAAGTTGCTAAGTTTATTTTTCACCATAGGATTGTTTGTTAATAGATAAACATTTCTATACATAAATTAAAAATCCTTTCAAAAACAAAAAAACAGAAGCAAAGCCCTTAACTTTACTCTGTCTATTTACCTGAGAGATTTACTCCTTCGGTGCTAATCTAGCCTAAAACCAGATTAAAATCTTTCCAGAGAATTGTCCATTTTTGGTCCTTTTGCCTGAGAGATTCATATGGCTTAAGGTCGCAATACTTACTCCTTCGGCTACTATTTTAAATAGTATCTCCCAAAAACTTCATCCACTTCATCAATATTGATTTTTATATATTGATTATAATATATTGTTAATTAAAAAACTATATATTACAAAATTTTTTTTAATATTTAAAATAATTTATAAGTTGCTTACTTTTAAAATAAATTAATACTTTTGTTTCATAATACTTTAAGTTTTTAAGCATGCATTTTGATTTAATCTGTATTGTATTTAATCTTTATTTTTTCTAAAACTTTTATTTTTGAGGTATTTTTTAATTGTTATAAAAATAACAAAAACCTTTTTTGAACTATAAAACGCTTTAAAACACTTTTAAATCAATAGTTTACAATTTGTTAAAAATTTAATTCTCATACAAAACATAGCTTTTTTAAACTAAATTTTAAAGTATATTTAAATTTTTCTCATAAATCAATTAAAAAAATAAATCATTTTTTAACACAAGAAATAATTAAAAAAAACCATAAAAATATTAACTTTATTGTAAAATTGTTTTCTTTGTACAATAGCTTAATTAATTCTATAATTAAACCTATAATTAATTATTTAATTAAAACTAAAAACACATATTTTTTTAAGGAGGAAACTTTATGATGTTTTCCAAACTCACAAAGAAAATTTCTGCTTTAATAACACTTACTACTCTTTCTCTTATGACTGTAGCTTATGCAGGAGTACCAGCTCCAGAACCAGCAGTAGAACCAGTTCCAGATACTACTATATCTGCTCCAGTTGA
>JAVBPQ010000055.1:0-37146 GCA_031549525.1 Clostridiaceae bacterium
AGCTATAGAAGGATTTGTTGGTTGTGTACATCCTGAAGAATTATCCGTTACTGTTGAAGAAAAGTTTTTAAAAGAATCTTCTCCAAGGGACTTAACCATCTTATATGCTGCAGGGGTAGGGGATAGTAAAACAAGAGGCATAAACCACTTTGCTCATGAAGGGCTTATAAAGCGTATTGTAGGAGGTCATTATGCCCTTGTACCTATGATCCAAAAGCTTGTTATGGAAAACAAGATTGAAGCATATAATTTACCTCAAGGCGTCATCTCTCAGCTGTTTCGTGATATTGCGGCAAAGAAACCAGGAACCATAACGCATATTGGCCTTAAGACATTTGTAGATCCAAGGATTGAAGGTGGGAAATTAAACTCTGTAACTAAAGAGGATATTGTAGATCTAATAGTTATAGATGGGAATGAGTATTTAAAATATAAACCATGGAAAATAGATGTTGCTTTGATAAGAGGCACCTATGCAGATGAGAAGGGGAATATGACCATGGAGAGAGAAGGATGCAGTTCAAATGCGCTGTCCATGGCTCAAGCTGCTAAAAATTGCGGAGGTAAGGTCATAATACAGGTTGAAAAGGTAGTTAAAGATGGGAGTCTAAATCCAAGGCTTGTTAAAGTTCCTGGAATTTATGTAGATGCAATTGTTGTGAGCACTCTACCTGAAAGACATATGATGACATTTAGTGAACAATATAATCCTTCTTATTCAGGTGAGATAAGGGTACCTGAAAGCTCAACTGTACCTATAAAGCTTGATGAGAGGAAGGTTATAGGAAGAAGAGCTGCTATGGAATTAATACCTGATTCTGTAGTAAATCTTGGTATTGGTATGCCAGAAGTCGTAGCTCAGGTTGCAAATGAAGAAGGAATAGGAAACAGCATGACATTGACTGTTGAATCAGGACCTATTGGGGGTATACCTGCAGGAGGCAAGAGCTTTGGCTGTTCAATGAATTATGATTGCATAATAGATCAATCAAATCAGTTTGATTTTTATGATGGTGGAGGTATAGACGTTGCATTTTTAGGACTTGCCCAGTGTGACAAGGAAGGAAACGTAAATGTTTCAAAATTTGGACCTAAGATACCAGGCTGTGGAGGATTTATAAATATAACTCAGACTGCAAAAAAACTGATATACTGCGGAACTTTCACTGCTTCAGGGTGCAATTTTTTAATTGAGGATGGAAAGCTTAAGATTTTAACTGAAGGCAAGGTTAAAAAATTTATAGATAAGGTAGAGCAGATAACCTTCAGTGGAATCTATGCTATAAAGAAACATCAGCCTGTTCTTTACATAACTGAAAGGGCAGTCTTTGAACTTAGAGAAGAAGGGCTTACATTGATTGAGATAGCTCCTTCTGTTGATTTAAATAACGATATATTAAAACTTATGGACTTTACCCCAATAATATCTCAAGATTTAAAATTGATGGATGAGAGAATATTTAAAGAAGAACCTATGGGGCTTTCATAGAATAAATTTTTTTAAAATATTTATTTTTATTTCGTTCCTAAGTACTTTATTGCTATGATATAATTATTCTAAGATTACGTTTTCAAACTTAAATAAATATATATAGAAAGGATGTTGTGCATGAGAGAAGCTGTTATTGCCTCTATAGTTAGGACACCTATAGGAAGTTTTGGTGGAAGTCTAGCAGGTTTTTCTGCAGTAGATCTTGGTGTTATTGCAGCAAAAGAAGCAATAAAAAGAGCTGGAATTGATAAGGATATTATTGATGAGGTTTTAGTAGGCTGTGTTTTAAATGCAGGTTTAGGGCAAAATGTTGCAAGACAGATAGGTATAAAATCTGGTTTAAGTGAATCTATACCTGCTTTAACTGTTGGAAAGGTTTGTGCTTCTGGATTAAGATCTATAACCATGGCTGCTCAATTTATCTTAGCAGGTGATGATGATGTAGTTTTAGCTGGAGGAGTAGAAAGCATGTCTAATGCTCCATATATCTTAAATAAAGCAAGATGGGGCTATAGGATGGGAGATGGCAAGATAGTAGATTCCATGGTTTATGATGGTCTAACTGATGTTTATAATGATTATCATATGGGTATAACTGCCGAGAATATCGCAGAAAGATGGAGTATAACAAGAGAAGAGCAAGATGAATTTGCATATAGAAGCCAGATTAAAGCTGAAAACGCTATTAAAGAAGGAAGATTTAAAGATGAAATTGTTCCTGTTATGATACCTCAAAAAAAGGGTGATCCAATAGTATTTGATACAGATGAATATCCAAGATTTGGATCTACAGTAGCAGGTTTCCAAAAGCTTAAACCAGCTTTTAAACAAGGAGGAACCGTAACTGCAGGAAATGCTTCTGGAATAAATGATGGCGCAGCTATGTGCATAGTGATGTCAAAGGAAAAGGCTGATGAGCTTAACATAAAATACATAGCTAAGATCAAATCTTATGCAGCATGTGGGGTCGATCCTACAATAATGGGTTATGGTCCTGTTCCAGCTACTAAAAAAGCTCTTAAGAAAGCAAATCTTACAATAGATGATATAGATTTGATAGAAGCAAATGAAGCCTTTGCAGCTCAATCTATATGTGTTGCAAAAGAATTAGGATTTAATATGGATAAGGTAAATGTAAATGGTGGAGCTATCGCTTTAGGGCATCCAATAGGAGCTTCTGGAGCAAGGATAGTCACTACATTGCTTTACGAGATGAAAAAAAGGAGTTCAAAATATGGTCTTGCTACACTTTGTGTAGGTGGAGGCATGGGAGCTTCTTTAATAGTAGAAATGGAATAGCAAAAATATCCCCTATAAAAATTAGGGGATATTTTATTTGATCATAAATACATATCCCCCTAAATTAAATAATATACTATTCATATTTCTTAATAATATATATATTATACTATATATATTTATTGACATTATAGATAGTATAATATATTATTTTTTTGAGGTGATTGTATGGCTTTATTTACGGATGAAAAATTACTAAGCCTTTTAAATCAGTTTAACCCTTGGTGGAAAGGAATAGAATCTTTTTATAAGAATATACCAAAATATAAGCGTTTTGCTTTTTATGAAACAAAAAAATTGCTTAATCATCCTGATATAAGGCGTTTTGTCGTAATTAGTGGGGCAAGGCGAGTGGGTAAAACTACAATTATGTATCAGCTTATTGATGATCTTTTAAAGGAAGGGATTAAAGCGCAAAATATTTTTTATTTGTCATTTGACAATCCTATATTAAAGCTTAGTGGGTTTGAAACTGTCCTCCGTGTATATGAAAATTCTTATGTTGTAGAAGGAAATGTTTATTTTTTTCTAGATGAAGTACAATATGCTGAAGATTGGGAGCTTTGGATAAAAACTTTGTATGATTCTCGCCCTTATATTAAACTTGTAGCTACAGGTTCAGCAAGTCCTACGCTTGAAAAAGGTTCTTCTAATAGTGGTGTTGGTCGTTGGATTGTCTTAAGAGTTCCAACTCTTTCCTTTTATGAATATTGTGAACTTCTAGAAATACCTGACAAACCCCATATTAAAAGCAAAATTGATATAGCTGAGCTTTATAAGCTTCAAAAAGGTGATTTAAATGAGCTTATGAATAAATTATCACCATTGCAAAAGCACTTTAATAGATATTTGATAGTTGGGGGATTTCCTGAGCTTGCACTTTCAAGAGATGATATTCTTTCACAGCGCATACTTCGTGAGGATGTTGTAGATAAAGTTATTAAAAGAGATGTGTTAAGTTTATTTAATGTGAGAAATCCACTTCAGTTTGAAAAGGTGTTTTTGTATCTTTGTCTAAATTCATCAAATATAATTAATATAGCTACAATGAGTAAAGAACTTGATGATATGAACAAGTTGACTTTAATGAACTATATTCAATTTTTGAAAGAATCAAACTTGATTTATTTAAGTGAGCCTATAGGTATTGATGGTAAAGGTATATTAAAGAGAAAGCCCAAAATCTATGTAGCAGATGCAGCCATTAGAAATGCTGTACTTATGTTTGAAGATGTGATGACAAGTCCTGAAGAAATGGGTATAATGGTAGAAACTACTGTTTATAAACATATTGTGTCATTTTATTATAGCTTAAATGCACAGGTAGGATATTATAGAAGAATAAAAGATAACGAGAAAGAAATTGACATAGTGGTTGATCTTCCACTTGAAAGATTGCTATTTGAAGTTAAATACCGTGAAAATACACATATCAAAGAATCCGATGCAATAGTGGATATTACAAATGATGAGAAGTTAAAAGTTAAAGCTTCTTTTGTTATCACAAAACGCTATGAGGATTATGGTATAACAAAGCATAATACCAGGATTCCTATATTTAAGATTCCTGTAGCAGCATTTTTATATATTTTAGGCAATATTGAAAAAAGAAGAGCTTATAAGTAAAAAAGTAAAGATAATTATAAATTATCTTTACTTTTTTTTGTCTTTCTATTGTTAAGCTCAATCCTTAGATCTTCACCTATGAATCTATGAAATTTAAAGTTTCCCATAAGCCTTGAAGATATTCTCTCCTGATAATTTTGTACAATATTTTCAAGCGTAAGGTTTGTAGATATCAATATTTTTTTACCATCTAATATTTTTTTATTTAAAAGATTGAATAAATCTAGAGAAGTATATTCATTTATAGGTTCAATTCCAAAATCATCAATTATCAAAAGGTCGCAATTATATATCATATCTTCAAGCATTTTATCATTTTGTGTTCGTATAGTCCTTAGATCATTAAATAGATCCATTGAACTCTTATATATAACTAAATATCCCTTATTTAAGATCTCATTTGCTATACAGTAACTCATGAAGCTCTTTCCACAACCTACAGGTCCATAAAAAAATAGGTTATCGCTTATATTTTCAAAATTTTCTACATAACTATTGACTTCATTCCGTATAGCCCTGATATTAGTCCTTGGGCTTTTGCCTTCTTTTTCGTCCATGTGCTTTGGAAATAGATTAAAATCAAATTTATTAAAGTTATGCTTTGCTATTAAAGTCTTTAATTCAGATTCTTCAAGATAAATTTTTGCTAAAACTTTTCTATAACATTGGCAGCGCCCTGAAGGTATAAAGCCTGTGTCTTGGCATATTGGACAACTATAAGTCATATTTAAAAAATTTATGGGTAAGTTATTTTCAACTAAAGTTTCTAAAACTTTTGCTCTTAAATTTTGAATATCTTTCTTCATATTGTTTAATTCTATCTCTGAGAAGGAAGGATTGCTTATCAAAGATAATGTCAAGGAAGAGTATTTTAAATTTATCTCATCTTGACATTTTTTTATTATTGGAAACTTAGTATAAGCATATTCTTTATTCTTATTATATTGACTTTGAGCATCTTGTCTTAATTTATCATAGTACTTATTTACCTTTGAAATGTAAGATTTAATCATCCTTATCCCATCCTAAAAGCTTCTTTTCAAGGTCTTTAAAATCTTGTTGAGTATAACTTCTTTGTTCAAAGTTTTGGAAAGGCAATTTCTTCTTTTCATTCTTTGATAAAGGAGTATATGAACTTTTCTTCTTTGCAATGTGATTTTCTAGGTCAGCCATATTCTCTATGTCAGTTTTTTTCCAATTTACTAAAATTCCATTTATATATTTAAAATCAATCCTTGTAAACTTGTTTAGAGATATTTCACATGCTTTAAATATTATATCTGTTGAAAAATTTAATTCATCCAGCCATTTTTGGATGAATTCTTCTTCAGGCTTTGCAAGTTTTCTATCCTTTATACCCATGAAATTTTGTACTTTTGAAACATCATTCCATAATTTTTCATGTTTTTTTATTTCCTTTAGTGCATCATTTATATTTTTAACACCATTTTCATGCCATTTCATCAAGGTTTTTTCAATATATCTCGTATCTCTTTTATCTTTTGAAGAACAATATTCAAATAGAAGTACCATTATATCTGGTGTATAGTTAAATTCATCAATCCAAGACAGGATTAAATTGAGTTCTGATGGTGAAAGAGGTCTTGCAAGACACCTTTCAATCTCTTCAAACATGCTCTGGATATTCTGATCTTTCAAAGCATTAACCAAATTTATAGGTTGTTTTTTCTCCACAAGCTTACCAGTTAAGTCCAAAAACTCTATTGTATAAGTACCATAGCTGTCTTGTTTTGAAAAATTTACAACATTCTCTTCTTGCCAGTATTCCCAGGCATTTATAACATCGCTTTCTAATAGATTTAATTTTGTTGCAAGCATTTCCGAATTTATTCCTAATTCTCCATTTAAGCAATATTTTAAAGCAAGTAAATAAACCTTTAAAAAATCGCCACGGGCATTAGGAACATATCTTTCAATAAAATAACTGCTTATTGGGATATAGTCTAATTCTTTGTTTTTAAATAGATATGTACTCATCAAACTTTGTTGCTGGATACCACTATCTTTAGATATGTGGAGGAAAGCAGCTTCTCCTTTAAAATTAATGCGTGCCTATTGTCTTTAATGCCCTGGCACGCTAGGGTTAAATGCCCTTACCCAATGTTATAAGAGGTTTTTACAAACAACACTATTCCTTACCCTCAGAATTGTTTAATTGTTTGCCTTAGAGCTGCAGACTAGAGCATACATCCACAGGTAACTATATATTCTCAAATAACGTAGTACTTTAGGTGCTTAGGGTAGTCAATTTGGCTTAATAGCATTTCTGCCTCAAGCCCCTAGCTTTAGCTATGGGGTAATTGATTTAATACCCTCTAATAAAATATATGACAATTATAACAAACATCAAAGTGTATAACAACATCTTTATAAGTACATAATTTTACTATGAAATTTTCTAAGAAAGGTGATTTACATTGAAAATTAAACTATTAAAACGATTTACAATGATGATTATCATCGGGCTTGTAGTTTTTACCAATAATATTTATGCCTATACCACATTTGATTATAATAAAGATTCATATGGATCGAATTTTTTAAGAGAAGTCATGGAAAATGATTCCCCAAAGTTAGTATTGTTATCAACTGACACTTCTTTTAAAATAAATAGAACTAGATTTAATATCCCTACAAAAGGGGTTGTTTCTTCAGAATATGGGTATAGATGGAACGGATTCCACAAAGGCATAGATATTGCAGCTAACAAAGGAGTTGGAATTTACGCAGCAGCAAGCGGAGTAGTAGAATACGCTTCAGAACTTGATACATATGGGCTCATGGTAAAGATAAATCATGAAAATGGATATGAAACTATATATGCACATTGTAGCAAGATATTGGTAAAAATTGGTGATGTTATTTCAAGAGGAGATAAAATAGCTGAAGTTGGAAATACAGGAAACAGTACAGGAAATCATCTTCACTTTGAAGTCATCCAAAATGGAGAGAGAAGAGATCCAAGAAATTATTTTCTTCAGCCTCTACAAGATTATAGTGTATAGAAAAAGAGTCATAACAGCAAAATCACTTGCTGTTATGGCTCAGTAAACATACGCAATATGCAGAAATTCCTTCTTTATTTCCTGTAAAACCTAGTCCCTCTTCAGTTGTAGCTTTTATATTTATTTGATTTAAGTCTATATCTAAAACTTTTGCAATATTTTTTCTCATTTCTACTATAAATGGAGACATTTTTGGAGCTTCAGCAACGATTGAACAATCTATATTTTGAATGTGAAAATCCATCTCATCCATCTTTGATTTTACATCATTTAAAAGCTTTAAGCTGCTTATATCTTTATATCTACTATCTGTATCTGGAAATAGTTTTCCAATATCTTGAAGGCATAAAGCTCCCAAAATTGAATCCATGATAGCATGTGTTAAAACATCAGCATCAGAATGTCCAAGAAGACCAAATTCATAAGGTATATTTACCCCACCAATGATTAAACTTCGATTTTCACATAATTTGTGAACATCATATCCTATTCCTATTCTAATATAAATCACCTCATACGAATATATTTAAAATATACTATGAATATATTATAATGAAGCATAGATAGTATGTTAAGTAAATTATTTTAAAACTTTACAAATTATAATAATTTATATTGTTATTTGGTAATTTATCCACAAGTGCCTGTGGACATAGTGGATAACTTGGCTATGAAAAGGTGGTTTAATATGAAAAAATACAAAAATTTTTTAATTGGAGTTTTACTATCCATTATTTTTTCTGTTGTTTCCATATATTATACAAATATCAACGAATTAAATATTAAAATTTCTGAGTACAGTTTTTTGTCAAGCTCTCTTTACAATAATGCAATAGAAGATAAAATAAATTTTGAAACAAAAATAAACTTTAAACATGATGTTACAGATAATTTAAAATATTATCCAAATGAAATTCCTATTTTAGCATACTATTCTGTTTCAGAAGAACAAAATTTTAATGCTGATTGGATAAGCATTAAAAAATTTGAAGAAGAGATGGAATATTTACATAAAAATGGGTTTAAAACTTTAACTTACAACCAATTACAATTATATATTGAAAATGGTTATTGTGACGTTAAAGATCCTCTCGTCATCACCTTTGACAATGGATATAAAGATTTTTATGATGTCGTCTTTCCTATATTAAAAAAATACGGCTTTAAAGGAATTTTGTTTCAAATAACTTCAAATGTAGACGAATTATCCAACTCCCTTACAAGTGAAAACCTTAAAGAAATTTCAGCTTATGGTATTGATATAGGAATAAGAGGAAATACTAACTCTACTATGTCTGAACTTGAACTCCTTAAAAAAGATAGTGTAATTAAAAGTGGGGTAGATGATTTAGAAAGATTTATAAATAAAAAGCCCTTAAGTTTTTCATTTCCATATGGGGTTTATGATGAAGGATGCCTTGATATATTTTCAAAATATGAAATTAAGAGTTCCTTTGTATTAAAAAATGAAAATGTTAAAAAAGGTCAAAGTTTATATAATATCCCTCGAATTTTAATTGATGAAAGCATGAGTTTGAGTTCTTTTATAAACATAGTAAAAGTCAATTGATTGTTGAATAATAGAAGCCTATAATAGATATATACACCTTTGAAGGTGTGAGAGGAGGGTGTTACAATGAAAAAGGTGGTTATTTATACTTCTAATACTTGACCATATTGTCATATGGCCATGGATTATTTGAGGTCTAAAGGTGTTGAATTTGAAGAAGGCAATGTTTCTACAAACCCTGAAGCAAGAAATGAGCTTATAAAAAAGGGTTACAGGTCTGTTCCTGTAATTTCTATAGAAGGTGAAGAGGATATTATAGGATTTGACAAAGATAGATTAGATTCACTGCTTTAAAAATGAGGGCTGCTTGATTTGCAGCCCTTACTCTGTATCTGTAGCTGCGTTTTTTAACATTTTTCCATTATATCTTAACTCATAGTTAAATTTATTCTTTTCCATATATTCTTCTAGCTTGCTAAGGTTAGAAACATTTTCAATATTTGATATTTTTATAAATATGGTATTATCTACTGTAAACTCTCTCCTTAGAGATGGAGGATCACTAATCGATAGTTCAATAGAATCTATTATAGCACTGCAGATATCTTTTCCATAAATATGTAGTTTATCCTTTATATGATCTTCTTTTGAATTATCTTTAAATCCAATAGCTCTGTTTAATGGATTTATCTTTATATCAATTTTTACATTAGTTTCTACTATTACTATAGCTTTTGTGCTGTTAAAATATATTAAGAATAATCCTAAAAAAAATACAATAAAAATTGTTATTATTAAGAATAATTTTTTTACTATGGCTTGAGAATATGGTTTTACTCCTTTATAAATATCTCCAAGCATAAGGTCTTGATCTCTTCCTATAGTTAAAAACTCTCCAGTATTTGAAAATAAGAGATTCTTTCTTATGCCTTTTTCGATTATTATGCCACTGAATTTATATTTTGAGTTATTATTTTCAAAGGTTAAAATATTTATTAAGGGTTCACAATCCATCTTAAAGATTGCAAGAATAGCTAAAAAATAATTTTTATAATTTATTATATATTCTCTATCGATAGATGCATATTGTGCTATTAATTTAGAGGGGAAAATATTATTTGTATATATTTGTGATATAATATAATCGTCAAACAATACATCCTTTGCAATGTTTATTAAGAGCTCCCTCATGGTTATATCTTCAGGTGTAGAATTTGGGAGTTTTCTTATATTTACATTTAATTTTTCAAATTCCTTTAAAAGATCATAAAATAAATTTCTGTTTATTTTAGATCTTGAGGTAGAACCTTTTATAACTTTTAATTTTTCAGCATTCATTTTACTCAAAATAACCACCTACAATTTTATAGTAATTTTATTTTAATCTTTTAAAAAAATTATTTCAATAATAAAGGGGAATAACATGGATAAAAGAAGAAGGAAAATAATAAGCATTCTATTGATTATAATTGGTTGTACATTCTTTTTAAGCTGTTCAAAAGAATATGATGGTCCAAGTTTTTCTATAGTACATTATAAAAAAGAGACCTGAGGACCTTGTAAACAGCTGGAAGCTGTTCTTTCTGAGATAAAAAATGATTATAAAGATAAAGTAACCATCTCATCTATAGATATAGAAGATGAAAATGCTTCAAGTGATATAGAAAAGTACAGCATCATATCAACTCCTTTTGTGGTGCTGTTTAATGATAAAGGTGAAGAAGTAGGTACCTTTGGTGGTTTTAAAGATAAGAAAGAATTTGTCGACATATTAAAAAAATATGGGCTTGTAAAGTAAAATTTATAAAGCTGCATAAGCTTATGCAAAGCTGGTAGAAAGTTTTGCATAAGTTTTTTTTGTGAAATTATTTTCTAAAAAATTTAAAAATTTCCACAAAAAGTATTGACAAAAATAAACTACGAGTGTAAACTAAATATATCGTCTACAGTTGTAAATCATTTTATTTGAGGGGGATTAAAATGAAAAAAAGATTATTTGGAGCTATTTTAGCAATGATACTGTCTTTTAGTGCTATGTCTATACCTGTGTTTGCACATGGTATGTGTATGAGAGGCGGATACTATAATGCTCAATATGGTCATTGTAGTTATGCTAATTGTAGATTATCTTATACGCATATGCACAATGGACAATATTATTATGGTCACACTATGAATGATGGTCATAGACATAATAGCCTTATCTATAGATAATATAAGTCATCTTAATACATGACCATATTATTAAAAATAGTGTTTGATTTTTGCATAAATCAAGCACTATTTTTATTATTTCATTGCCTTTAAGGAATTAATAAACTATAATTTAGTTCAAGAGAAAGCCTTTTTAAGGTATTTTTAGAATATAGTGAATAATATTTTAAAATTGGAGTTGATATTATCAAAGAAGAAGTTAGAATATCGGATGCTGAATGGAAGATAATGAAGGTACTTTGGCAAAAAAGTCCCTTAACCCTTGGAGAGGTTGTTGAAATCTTAGATAATAAAAAAAGTTGGAGTAAAACCACTGTAAGAACCATGCTTGGCAGGCTTATGGATAAGGGATTTGTTGATGCAGATAAAACTCAATATTATTTTAAGTTTTTTCCCACAGTTTCAGAATATGAATGTGTAAAAAATGTAACAGAGTCCTTTTTAAATAAAGCATTTAATGGTTCTGTTAGCATGATGGTAGCAACTTTAATAAAAGATAACAAGATAACAAAAGATGAATTATCAGAGCTTAAAGAGATTATAGAACAAATAGATAAGATGCCTAAAAAGTAAGTTTTAATGAACTTAAAAGGAGGAAAAAATGTATTGGCTTCTTGAAAAGACAATTATGTCCTTTTTAACTGCTTTAATCATCTTAGTTTTAAAGAAAATAATAGGTAAAAAAGCAAATCCGTTATGGCATTATTACATTTGGTTTATCTTATTTGTACAACTACTTTTGCCAAGTTTACCAAGGAGTAATTTTAGCATAAGCACAGTGATTCCATTAAATAAGATAAGCAGGGGTTTGATATCTATGAATCAAACTACAGCTATACAAAATGAAACATTTATATATCTTAATCTTCAAAATTTAGTGGTTACAATTTGGATCATTGGGACCCTATCTTTTTTAGCATACTTTGTTTTAAGATATGCAAGTTTTAAAAGAAATACTTTGAAACTTCAAGAAATCGATGAAGATGAAGTTTTATTTGCTTTTGAAAGTATTAAAAATAAGCTGAAAATAAACAAGAGTATTCCAATCATAGAATATAATGATATACCAATGATTGTAGGTTTTTTCAAACCTATTTTATTGATACCAAAAGAACATGATAATATGGAACTAGAGGTTTTATTTTATCATGAACTCTTGCATTATAAGTATTTTGACATTCTAATCAATTGGATTGCAATATTTATACGATGTTTATTTTGGTTTAACCCTTTTGTTTGGTATTCATTTAAAGTTATGCAAAATGATTGTGAAGTTGCATGTGATTATCGTATTATTAAATCCATGGATATTAAGAACCGAAAGCTTTATGCTGAAATTTTGTTAAAGTATGCTGCTATTCATATGTCATCCACTGATGATACACCTGTTTTAGGAGTACCTTCAATGGCAGATAGCAAAAGTGAGATAAAGAAGAGAATTTATAATATAACAAAGTTTAAGAGATATGGTATATTGAATGCAGTTTTTATAGTTGTTTTGACTTCAATATTATCCATTATTTGTCTTACAAAGGTTGCTACAAAAGCAGAGATAAGTTTAATTATACCTTCTGTTAATAGTCCTGTAGATTATAGGGAATCTAGTATTACAAATCCGACAAATAGTTCCAAAGCTAATTTAACTAGTTCTGAAACAAATAATTCTGCTACAATGGATTTATCTTCTAATGATGAATTAGATGAATCAACTAATATAAATGCAGTTAAAATAGATTCTTTGCCTACTCTAAAACCTACAAATCCTAGTGAAACAGATTCTGTACCTAACCTTGAATCAATAACCTCTGATAAAACAGATTCTATATCTAATTCTGAACAAGCAAATTCAGTTAAAACAGATTTAGCACCATCTAATATTCAATCACCTAGCCATGTTATAGTAAATTCTGCACCCCCTAATCCAGAGTTACCAAGTCCTGTTATAACAAATTCTATACCATATAATCGAGAACCATCTTGTTCTGTTACAACTAGCAAGACCATGGGCAATCAAAAAAGTAAAGGCTCTAATCATATGAATAGCCATTGTGGCAATAATAAAAATTAGGAATGACAAGGATTTTTGTTATTAATACTATGGCAAGGTTTTTTGAAATTCATTATTGGACTGATTCAATATATAATAGAGAAAATAAAGTAAGCAACAAGCCAATGGAATCTAAAATGTACTTTGTCGATTTGATTAATTTAACATAGATATAAAAAGCTAGGCTGCACCTAGCTTTAAACATTCTCTATTTAAAGATAAAAAAATCATCTAAATCTTGCTCTTTCGTATGATTTATGCCATTCTATGTTATCATTAAGTTTATATGCAGCATGCTGAGGAAAATTTGGGTTTCTTAAAAGCTCTCTTCCTATATAAACCATATCAGCTCTGTTATTCGATAATATTTCTTCAATATGCATAACTTCAGTTAAGAGTCCGCCTGCCATAACAGGTATATCTGCATATTCTTTTATGTATTCTGCATATTTTATCTGATATCCAGGAAATGCATTTGGAACTACATTCACAACTCCTCCTGTGCTAACATCTATTATATCAACCCCAGCTTCTTTAGCAAGCTTTACTACTTTAACTAGATCTTCTGCTCTATTTCCTTCATCTTGAAATTCATCAGCGCTTATTCTAAGCCCTAATGGACCATCCCAGAGATTTCTTATAGCATTTATTATTAAAATCAAAAACTTAGCCCTTGCTTCAATAGACCCATTAAATTCATCGACTCTTTTATTTGTAAGTGGAGATAAAAATTGATTTATTAAATAACCATGAGCTCCATGAATTTCTATAAAATCAAATCCGCAGATTTTTGCTCTATAAGTTGCATTTTTAAAAGAATTTATAACTCTTGTCATATCATTATCTGTCATCTCTACAGGTGTCTTATAATCACTGCTGAAAGCAATTGCAGATGGAGCGTATATCGTATCTTCATCGGCCTCGCACTTTCTCCCTGCATGAGCTAGTTGAATGCCGCAAGATGCGCCATATTTTTTTATGGATCGTGTTATTCTCTTTAAACCATCTATTTGTGAATCATCCCAAATTCCTAAATCACAAGAAGTTATCCTACCTGAAGGCTCTACTGCAGTTGCTTCTACTATGATAAGGCCGACTCCACCTATAGCTCTAGTTGCATAATGGATTACATGAAAATCTTTAGCGTTTCCATAATTATCTGCCATATTCATACACATCGCTGGCATTACAATTCTATTCTTAATCGTTAAATCTCTGATTGAAATTGAAGAAAATAATTTTGACATATGACCCTCCTTAAGATAATTGATATGTTTTTTTAATTATACATTTTTAATTGTAAATTATCAAATTTTATGCAATAATACAATAAAATTCAATAAGAAAAATTTGTTTAAAAAAAATTCACATTTCTAAGCTTAAAATTTCACATTTTATTTTTAAAATAAAAATGGGTATCATAATATATAGGGTTTTTGTTTTTTAAAATTTTTAAGATTAAAATTATGTTAAAATAATTAAGAGGTGAGATTTAATGATATTTCAGAATCCTTTAGAATTAATTTCTAATACGCCAATGCTTAGACTTAATAGATTGGTTCAAGGATATAACATCAATGTATATTTAAAATTAGAATATTATAATTTAAGTGGTAGCATTAAAGATAGAGCAGCCTTAAATATTATTGAGAGGGCAGAGCAGCAAGGTCTTTTAAAACAAGGATATACCATAATGGAACCTAGCAATGGAAATATGGCAATTTCACTTGCATTAATTGGTCACTTGAAAGGTTATAGAGTGGTTATAATAATGCCAAGTGGTTCTGATGTTGAGAAGATTGCTATGGTAAGAGCATATGGAGGAGAGATTGTTTTTAGTGATCCTGCATTAGGCATGAAGGGGGCTATAAAAAAGCTTGAAGAAATAGTGCCTCATAGTCCTAATATTTTCATACCACAGCAATTTGCAAATAATTTTTGTTCAGAGATTCACTATATGAAGACTGCTCAAGAGATAATAAATGATGTAAATTCTGTAGATTGTTTTATAGCAGGAGTAGGTACTGGAGGTACCATTACAGGCGTAGGAAGAAAGCTTAAAGAGTTAAATCCAGAAATAAAGATAATAGCAGTAGAACCTGCACTATCTCCTGTAATATCAGGAGGGGCACCTGGTGCTCATGGTATTCAAGGAATAGGAGCTGGTTTTATTCCAAGGAATTTAGATAGAGGTATATTAGATGGAGTGGTGACAGTTGGAGATGAAGAAGCTTTAAATTATACAAGGATTTTAGCAAAAGAGGAAGGATTGCTATGTGGTATATCTACTGGAGCTAATATTTTCGCAGCTCTTAGAGTGGCATCAAATGGGATGTTTAAGAATATAGTCACCATTGCTTCAGATAATGGACAAAAATATTTAGGCTCCGGATTATTTCAATGGTGATATTGTGAAAAATATTGAAATTAAGGATAGTATATCTTCTTATATTAAACATCTAGGATTAAATTGCTTTGGATTTATGAAGATGAGAAAATTCTGCGAGGTTGCAGATGTATTTAAGTTTAAAGAAGCACATGACTATAAAACTGGTTTTGAAAAAGGTGAAGTTTTTGAGAGGCTTGATCCAAGGATTGTGTATCCATTTGGAAAGACTATAATCTCAATAGCTTTTCCTTATTATTTTTATGAGAATGATAAGAGCAGAATATATTTTTCTAAATATTGTCAAAGTATAGATTACCATATTATAGTTAAAAAATATTTAGATAAGATATGCTTTTTTTTAAAGGAAAATTTTAATTGTGAGGCTATATCTGAAGTGGATAATAATAAACTTCTAGAAAGACACATAGCTTATCTTTCGGGGCTTGGATTTATTGGAAAAAATAATATGCTAATAACTAAAGAATATGGGAGTTTTGTTTTTCTAGGAGAAGTCATAACTTCGCTAGAATTAGAGGAAAATGTTAAAATAGAAGGGGGATGTGGTGAATGCTCAAGATGCGAGGATGCATGTCCTACCAAATCTTTAAATGATTATGATTGCTCCATATGCTTATCTAATTTAACTCAAGCAAAATGTGTAGATGAAAAATGGCATAAGTTTTTTAAAAATAGGCTTTGGGGATGCGACATATGTCAGGATGTATGCCCATTTAATAAGGATATTCCTATAGGTGTACTTTCTGAATTTTTACCCCTTAATCATTTAGCTTATGTCAATATAGATGAGATAAAAAATTTATCAAATAGTGTATTTAAAGAAAAATATAGGATATCTGCTTGCGGATGGAGAGGAAAAAAGTATTTGATTAGAAACTTAAATATAAACCTTCTATGCTTAAAATAAACATTTAGATTTTGCAAGGATTGATATATACTATATTTAATAGAATTTTTAGTTAAAGATAGGGGGATAGGGAGAAGAAGATGAATAAATTTTTATTATCTCTAATAAATTTATTACCTGATGCTGTTGTTGTAAAATTTGTTAAGATATATGTTGATACCATGATAAAAAAACGAGCAAAACTAAATATACAAGGTATTGAGAATTTAAATGAGAGTCTCAAAAGACCTTGTTTATTTGTATGCAATCATTTAAGCAATTCGGATGCTTTAATAATAAATAAAGTGCTTAAAAAGGAAGATTTAACATTTGTGGCAGGAAAGAAATTATCTGAAAATTCATTCACTAATTTAGGATTTAAAATCGTAAAATCAATACAGATATCTCCTAATTCAGCAGATAAAGATTCCATATCCAAAATAATAAACACCATAAAATCGGGTACAAACATATTGATGTTTCCAGAAGGGACAAGGAGTAGGACTGCTGAAATGATTCAAGGAAAAAAAGGTATACTTCTAATTGCAAAGCTTACAAAGGTGCCTATAGTTCCAATAGGCATTTGGGGGAGTGAAAAATTTATGCCTATTAATGATAAGGATATGGGGAGAGAAATATTTTGCAATGCTGAGGTGGGTATAAACATAGGTAAAGCATTTGAACTTAAACAAAGGACGGAAGAGGAAAATAAATCAGATTGGGAGATGAATGCATTAAACCAAATAATGAAAAAAATAGCGGAACTTGTGCCTTATGAATATAGAGGGGCCTATAAATAGGGTGTTTGTCCATAAAAGACATATTTATTATTATACCTAAATATGTTTTTTTATTGTGTAAATGGTACCATTGACATTAATAATGATAAAATGTAATATATAATCATAGTAATAATAAATAATAAAGAGGACAAGTGTACTACATGCACGGATATGGAGGTAAAAAAACAATGTCTAGTACCACATTAAATAAATTTTTAAAAGATAATTTGGATGATTTAAGATCTAAAGGGCTATATAATTATATCGATATTTTAGATAGTGCAAACGGACCAGAGATAACAATTTCAGGGAAAAAATTTATCAATCTGTCTTCAAATAACTATCTTGGTTTTGCAACAAATGAAAGGCTCATTGAAGTTGCTTGTGAAGCTACAAAAAAATATGGCGTAGGCGCAGGTGCTGTAAGAACTATAAATGGAACCTTAAAGATACATGATGAACTTGAAAAGAAGATTGCTGAATTTAAAGGTACTGAAAGTGCTATTGCTTTTCAGTCAGGCTTTAACTGCAATATGGGTGCAATCTCTGCTGTAATGAATAAAGAAGATGCAATACTTTCAGATGCTCTAAACCATGCATCAATAATAGATGGATGCAGGCTATCAGGAGCTAAGATACTTAGGTTTAACCATTCAGATATGGATGATTTAAGAAGGGTTGCAAAAGAAGCAAGGGATAGCGGATTATATAAAAAGATCATGATAATAACAGATGGAGTATTCTCAATGGATGGGGATGTATGCAAGCTTCCTGAGATTGTTGAGATTGCAGAAGAGTTTGATTTAATAACCTACGTAGATGATGCCCATGGTTCAGGAGTTATGGGAAAGGGTGCAGGTACCACTAAGCACTTTGGTTTATCTAAAAAGGTGGATTTTCAAATGGGAACCCTTTCAAAGGCTATTGGAGTTGTTGGAGGATATGTTGCAGGAACTAAGGATTTAATAGATTGGTTAAAAGTAAGAGGAAGACCATTTTTATTTTCAACATCTCTAACTCCAGGCGCTGCAGCAGCATGTCTTGAAGCTATAAATATAATGATGGAGAGCACAGAGCTTCATGATAGATTGTGGGATAATGGAAATTATCTAAAGAATGGCTTAAAGAATTTAGGTTTTAACATTGGAAATAGTTTTACACCAATAACACCTTGTATTGTAGGAGAGGAAAAATTGACACAAACCTTCTCAAAGAGGCTTATGGAAGAGGGAGTTTATGCTAAAGCAATAGTTTATCCAACAGTTCCATTAGGCACTGGGAGGATGAGAAATATGCCTACAGCAGCTCATACAAAAGATATGTTAGATAGAGCTATTGAAATATATAAAAAGGTAGGAAAAGAATTAAACGTGATAAAATAGGGAGGACAATATGAAAAAAATTTTAGTGACTGGAGCTTTAGGTCAGATTGGGTCAGAGTTAGTTCCTTATTTAAGAAATATATATGGAAAAGATAATGTAATAGCTTCAGGTAGAAGAAAACATGATAACAATCCAGCTATGGAAGATGGAATATTTGAAATTTTAGATGTTATGGACGGGAAAGCTCTATCAGAAATTGCAAATAAATATAAAGTAGATACTATAATTCATATGGCGGCACTTTTATCTGCTGTTGCAGAAGATAGACCTCAATATGCATGGGATTTGAATATGCAAGGTCTTATGAATACTTTAGAGGTAGCTCGTGAAAATAACCTCCACTATTTTACTCCAAGTTCCATTGCTGCTTTTGGTCCTTCATCGCCAGTTGATAACACCCCTCAGGATACTATTCAAAGACCTATATCCATGTATGGTGTAACAAAGGTTGCAGGAGAACTTCTATGCGATTACTACTATAATAAATATGGGCTCGATACAAGAGGAGTGAGGTATCCAGGTCTTATATCATATGTGACTCCTCCAGGCGGCGGTACCACGGATTATGCTGTTTCAATATATTATGATGCAGTAAAAACAGGGAAATATAAATGTTATTTAAAAGATAACACTTATATGGACATGATGTATATGCCAGATGGATTAAAAGCTGTTGTAGATTTGATGGAAGCAGATCCTAAAAAATTAAAACACAGAAACGCTTTTAATATAACAGCTATGAGTTTTTCACCTAAGAATATTGCAGAAGAGATTAAAAATATAATTCCAGAATTTGAAATGACCTATGATATAGATGAGAAAAAACAAGCTATAGCAGATTCGTGGCCAAATTCTATAGATCCAACTTGTGCTATAGAAGAGTGGGGATTTAAAGCAGAATATGATTTAAGATCCATGACAAAGGATATGATAGAAAAACTAAGAGAAAGATGATCATTTTAAACGTTAAGGCGCTATTCTTTATAGATAGCGCTTTTTTTAGAATTTAGTAAAATCTTAATGGGTATAATATATTTGCACTAAGTATTTTTTGAGGTTAAAATAAATATAAAGAATACTTACTAAAATGGCTTTGTATTTGAGGTGATTTAATGGAAAATAATTCAAATGAAGGTATTGAAAAGACTGATTCTCTACAAGATGAGTTTACTGATACTAAAGAGATGGATATTAAAGAAGATTTAAAAGATGCTCTAGATATAAATATAGAAAATGTGGAAAATGTAGAAACCGTAGAAAATATAGAACTTAAAGCTCATGTTAATGATGAGTTTAATACCACTAAACCTTATGGGTTTAATACCACGAAAGAGATGGATATTCCAGAGGATTTAAACTATGATAAATATACAAATGATGAAAAGGTTCAATCTGAATCAGAGCTTAATCCAGTGGAAAGTTCAAACCCTGAGAAAAAAGAAATATATTCATACACAGATTCACCTACTGATTCTCAAAGTACTGATGTTCAAAATAATTACTATAATTATAATAATTCAGGAAGTAATTTTTACAACAATATACCAAATAACTCCAATCAAAATTTTAAAAGATATGAATACTCAGCATCTCAAGATTATAATTACAATAGTGATGTCTCTTCTTTTAAAAAAGGGAATAAGTCGGTTGGGAGGTTTGTTGTTTTAATATCTGCTTGTGTTGTCATAGGTATAGTTTTACTTAGCTTTGCTTTAGTGTCTATTTACAATATATTTAAAAATACTACCCTTAGAGGAGCAAGTTCAAATAATAACAGAACATATAGCAATAAAACATCTATAAGTCCTGCTAATGATGTAAATTATGATAATTTTCTTAAAATAAATGCTAATTCTACCCTAGATGATGTTAAAAATTTATTAAAGGTTAAACCTGTTTCAAACAAAATAGATGCTTTAACCCAGTATGTATTTGATGAATTTATAACTGTAACTTATGATGAAAATGGAGTTTTAGTAGATAAAATCATAGAAAGCGATGGGGTTTCTTTTCCCAGTTCTTCTGAAAAAATAGATTTTAAAAAATTTCAGAATTTAGAACCTAATATGAGCCTTAGTGAAACAGAAGAGGTATTAGGTTCTAAAGGCTTATTAACAGAAATAACATATAGAACTATTGAAGGATATTATTTTGCTGGAGATAGTTATACATGGCCAATAGAAAAAGGTATATTGCCTAATCCATATTTAATTTGTGATTTCGATAGCGAAAATAGATTGATAAGAGCTAAAGGCTATGGTGGAGGTACTAATTTAAATCCTAAGGATGATCTTAAAAAAGAAGATGTTGAAAAATTTAATAACATCCCTATGGGTGTATCAATAGATGAGGTAAAGTCTAGTTTAAGTGCAGACCTTGTAATGGAAAGCATAGGAGTGCCTGATAATTATATGTCAAAATATTATTTTGCATATAAGGATGCAAATGTAGGAATAGCCTTTGACAAGGATCAAAAACTTGTAGCTAAGTGGATATCAAGCAGGGATTATATGTTCTTTGATATAAATGCAGAAGATTCAAATAACATAAACAAGATAAAAAATGGAATGTCTTATGATGAGATTAAAGATATGTTAGGTTCAGAAGGGCATTTAAGTTATGAAGATGCTATTGAATCAAAGGATTATAAAGTTTCTTCAAAAAGCTATATTTGGATCTTTGAAGATAATTCATTGATTGAGGTAAATTTTGATTTTTCATCACCTGAAGGAAAAGTTACAAGTATTGAACAGTTTTGATATTAGAAGCATTGCTTAAGTTAATTGCAATGCTTCTTTTTTAGCATCTTAGTTTATTTTCTATGTGTCTTTACGAAAAATATGATAATATAAAATATAAGACAAAAATAAAGGATTTTTAGCAAAAAATGATTTAAACAGGGGGTGGAAGATTGATAGATCAAAGAAAAATATATAAAAATGATTTTTATCCATCAAGAATATTATTTTTATGGGGAAAGGATTTCTATAATAATCCTGGTTTTGTCATACTTTATGGTTTGCATAAATTTGAAAAAAATGAAAATGATGAGAACATATTAGAAGATGATATTTCTTATACAAATTATACCATACTTAAAGGAGCAAAAGGCCATTTTCCTTCTTTTCCTGAAAAGAAAGTATTAAGAAGCCATAGCAATAATAGCTTAAAACATGAAGTTTTATTTCCATATTTTGAAAAACTTTCCCATGAAGATTATGTGAAGAGACTTAATTTAGAAAATATAAAGTTTCATAATTTCACATTAGTAAAAAATCCTTTAGAAGTTTTAAATTTAAATTGGAAAATTTATTTATATTATAATATTATTTATGAGCTATTTTGCAATCCTAATATATATCTTAGAAAAAAATATTTAAAAGAGCTTATAAGTTCAAATCCTCCAAAGGAGATCTATGATTTTATTTTAAAGTTAGGAAGCAGTGAATTGATTTCAGGACTTTTTCTTGAGCTTGGATTTTCTAAAAATTATGTGTTAATTGAAGAAGCAAAGCAGCTTATTAACTCTCATATAGATTGGGTCTCTAAGAGCTATGCTGATGGAATAAAAAGATGCGCTTCTATATATATAAATTCCTTTGATGAGAAATTAAAAGATGCGAGGGTTAATTTTATAAGGAGTACTCTCTCTCATATGGATTTACATGTGGTGCATGTTGCTGGAGTGATAATACCTGAAGATAGGATAATAGAAGGTGCAGCTTATAGAAAATATGCTAATTCTGGTTATCTTAGAGGGTATTTTTATGAATATTCAAGGAAAGAGAGAAAATATATAAAGAAAAAGCGCTCTGATTTATATAAAGAGAGCTATTATTCTGATGGAGCAGGCGTAAATATAAATCATTTTAAGAATACTTTGCAAGAAGCAGAAATTTATGGATTAGCAGATGTATTTGGAAAGATAGCTTATTATTTGGATGCTCCAAGGCTTGTTTATTATTTTAAAGGAAATTCTAATAATAAAGCTTTGATGTATTTTAGAAGATATGTAAGAAGGATTATGGATTATTATGCAAAATATGATGAAGAAAAATTTATTGAAGCAATGAAAGCTCTTCTTACAAGTTATACTAATTCAGATTATCTATGTAAATTCAAAGGGAATTTTCAATTTAATTATTTTATTAAGCATTATTTGTATTTTGATTTTACTGAAAAAGCACCTTGGAGTGTGCGATATGAATGGATGAGAGATGACCAGCTTATGAAATTAGAAGGTCGTTATGAGTTTATGAAAAAAGTTTGGAATGAGCATTTAGATGATTTAGTTGAGATAATACAAGATATTAAGATAGATGTTATATTAAAAGCATTTTACTATATATTAAATGATTCTGAAAACTTTGAATATTTAACTACGAATTTAGATTACGAAAAATTGATAAATCTCATCTCTTCTAAGTATGAGTCTATTTCGGATATGTTTATGAATATATTAACAGATAAATTAGAGAAAGAAAATAGTTTTAACCTAGATATAATGGGTCATTTGATGAAATGCCCTAGTAAAAAAGTTCATAAAATTGCTATGGAATATTTTAAAAGAACAGAAGGATCATTATCTCATGAAAGTTTAATTGGACTTATGTTTTTTGAAGATGCTAATGATTGGATGGATTTATTAAAGGATAATATAGAAAAGTTAAACATGGAAGAGTATATAAAATTTTTATATAAATTATTTAAAAATAGTGATAAATTTATAAAATTTAATATCATATGGTCAGATGATTTAACAGAAGCTCTCCATAAATCCTTAGATAGAATAAATACAGCTTCAATTGACCAAAAAATAGATTTAATTAGAGTTTTAATAGATGAATTTAAAAACAATCATAGTATTCCAGATTCTACTTTTAAGTTTATGGAAAATGCTCTCTTTTCAATACCCCTTGTTGAGATTGAAACTATACTTAAAGAAATAGATATAGATTTAAATTCAACCATGGTAACAGAGAAAGTTAAGCTTATTTTATCCTTTTTAAACTTTGTTGAAAATAATACCATACCTTCTGATATGCACATAATGGAGATAATAGAAGCCTCTTCATCAAAGATGGTTAAAGCTTTGATTGACATTATTTTTTTATATAAAGATCAATTATATTCAAGATTTTCAACCATCCTCATAATGCTTGAGACAGGCGTTATACAATTAAATAATCTTGCAAAGAAAATCTTTTGCACTCTAGAAAAAGAAGATGAAAAAAAGCTTCATGCTATGATCATGGATTCTCCAGATAAAAAAGTTTACACATATGGCCTTGAAAAGATATATGAGATATATGAAAAACAAGGTGAATTTATTCCAGAAGAGTTTGTATTAAAGATGCTTGAGCATCCTTCTTGTGAAATTAGAAGCTATATATCAGATAGGGTGAATAATATCATAAATAATCTTGGTAATGGCAATAAGGAGATCTTCATGTACTATGCAAAAACCCTCTTATACTTGCCAAATAAGGTCTCGCGGTCAAAGAAGAATATATACGATGTACTTCCTAGCTTTGCGAATAAATATGAAGATAAAAGAGGATCTATAGAAGAAATGCTCTTAGATATTGGAAGTTCAAATATTATCTCTGATTCTGAAAGAGCTCTTGTGACATTTGCAAGGATAAAAAAAGGGGTGATTTGATTGAAGGTTAGTTATAAATATGCAACACCTTCTAAGTGTCTTCAAAATAATGGTGAAACTACTTTAGGATTAAGCCCAGATTTATCAAGGGATGAGAAGGTTTCATTTCATGGAAAGTTAAAAAACCCTCTTGTCTTTAGAGATGCCATGCTTATGCTTAGACAAATTGTCATTTCAGATATGAAAATAAAACAAAAAGAGCGTGTGGAGTTTTTTGAGTGGTTAAACAAAGAAATTGAGAGAAGAATTCATGAACATGAAAAGTATTTACCAAATTTAAGAGAAGAGCTTCAGGATAACATGAATATTTTATTAAAAGATATAGATGAAATAAATGGAGAGATTGAAAAGCTTAAAGCTGTTAAAACTAAGCTATCAAAGGAAATCGATAGATATGATGCTTGGAGAGATTATTATGATCTTGAGAGAAAATTTTGGGCATTTATAAAAGAGAGAGATTTAAATCTTTGGTTTGTATTAGATCCTGTCATAACAGTGCATAAGGATCAGGTTTCCTTTGAAGCCTTTTCCATAGATGAATCAATCTATGGATGCTTATCCATTGATATGGATGAATTTGAACTATTAAAAGAGCCTAAACTTGGAACAACCAATATAGATTTTTCTTCAAAGCTTGCAAAACAGATGGAGAGATTTAGAACTTATTCCGATGTCATACTTTCTGTAAATCCTGAAGGTTTTATCGTAGATACAGGAGTTTCACCAGAGCATATGGAGAAGAAGATAGATCTTCCAGAGACGTGGATTAAAGGGTTTAATCAAGTTTCATCAGCAGCAAATTTAAATGGCATTACAGTTGACCTCTCTCCTGTTGATATGTATGATATATGTTCCTTTTTAAGGAGGCATAAGGAAAATAAAAGTCCAAGATATATGAAATGGATCCTTGAAAAAAATAAGCATGTGAGGATAATCTTTGAACCCTTTGGGACAGAACTTATTTTAAAAGCTATATATAAAGGAGATAAAAATAGAGAGGAGAAAATATGGGGGAGAAGGCGCTGGCTTGTAGTTGAGAAATTAATCCCTATTGCAAAATCTTTTCAAATTAAGCTCCTTGGATTTGGGATGCCTCAATTTATCACTTGCGATTTAGGAAAGATTAAGATGACCATTGGTTTTTCTTCCTGGTCATCAAATGATTGGGTAAAAGGGACAGCCTTTAATATAATGAGTGGATTTATTGGTGATGGCAATTATGAAGAAGTATATCCCCTTTTAAAAGAAAAGCGCATGATGTCCCTTGATGATATTTGCGAAAGTTTAAGTAAAAAAACGAAAAAGCAAAATATAGCAGGTATTGGGAGCTTATTTAAACGTGGAGAAGGATATTTTGATTCAGTAAACAATGTAGTGCGGTTTAGGAGATTGATAAATGAGCCTCTTCCTGAGGAATTGTATAAAACTACTAAAATGGAATTTGAAGTAAATAAGCTTGTTGATGCTGGAATGACAAATTTTAAGATGAAGATAAATGAAAATAATGAGTATGTATTTACAAATTTAGATACAGAATTAACCATAGATGAAGATGGGCAAATATCAAAGTTAAAATGCTCTTGCAAAGAATTTAATAAAGGGCCAAGAAATATTTCTGCTCCCTGCTGTCATATCCTCGCTTTATATATGATTTCGGCAAAGTTTACAAGGCTTAAGCTTGAACCTAACAGGGAATATAAGATAAATGATATTATGGAGATATTGTTATGATGGAAAATAATCAGAGTATAAGACAAGATTATCGCACTTTAGTAAGCGAAATGGGAAAAAAGGAATTTACCCTTTTAAAGATGCAAGAATATGGTTTTTGGCCTAAAGATTTACCTACTCCATATGAAAAACAAGAGAGTGAAACAAAGGAAGATTATAAAAGAAGAAAAGAGCTTTTAGACGAATATGAAAAAACTGCCCAAAAAATAGCTGATTTGTATATTGAAGAGGATAAGATAAATGAAAAGCTAAGAGAATTAAGAAAGCAATATAGCGAAACTTGGGATTATGAAAAAATAAGAAAAGATGTTGCAAAGAAGATAATGGAAGAGTCCATAGAAAGGCGTGCTAAAAGGCGAAAAGAAAGAGAGATTGAGAAGATAAAAGTTTCTAATGAATGGAAAAAATATAAAGCTGAAAATATAGTATTCATTGGAAAAGGTTATTCCTCTTTGCTTTCTCATAAAGATAATGATGAGGCTAAGTTAAATTCATTGGGGCTTCCTATTATAAAGGATGATAGGGAGCTTGCAAATTTACTTGAAATAGATTATAAAGAGCTTAGATTTTTAACCTATCATAGGGATGTGGTTTGCGCTGATCACTATCATCGCTATACAATTCCAAAGCGAAATGGGAAAAAGAGGAGCATTGCAGCTCCTAAGCCTGTTTTGAAAAATGCTCAAAGGAAGATATTAGAGCTTATTTTAGAAAAAATAGTAATATCTAATAGTGCTCATGGGTTTTTAAAAGGAAAGTCTGTAATATCAGGAGCAGATGAGCATATAAAAAAACCTCAGCTTTTGATAAATATAGATATTAAAGATTTCTTCCCTACTGTAACCTTTGAAAGAGTTAGGGGGATGTTTAAATCCTTTGGCTATTCAGGGTTTGTTTCCTCACTTCTTGCTATGCTATGTACATATTGTGAGCGGATGGAAATAGAAGTAAAGGGTAAAAAGAAGTATGTGAAGACTTCTGAAAGAATTCTTCCTCAAGGCTCTCCTGCAAGCCCTATGATTACAAATATATTATGCAAGAGACTTGATAAAAGATTGAATGATGTCTCTTTAAAGTATAATTGCATCTATACAAGATATGCAGATGATATGAGTTTTAGCTTTAGCACCATAGATGAAGCAGTGCTTAAAAGATTCATTTATGATATTAATTGCAATGTACAATATGAAGGTTTTAAAATAAATAAAGATAAAACTCGTTATCTTAGAAGAAATAATAGGCAATGCATTACAGGGATAATAATAAATAATAAAAATATAGGTGTTCCTAAAGTATGGTTAAAAAAGCTGAGAGCTGCAATACATAATGCAGCTAAGTCGAAGGAAAATGGAGCTTTAACCTTCTCTATGATTCATGAAATATCAGGTATGGCAGCTTGGCTTAGGTTGGTAAATAAAGAAAGATATGAGAAGATAATTCGTGAAGCTGATAAGATAACAGGGAATTCATAAGAAAATTGGTTATGGTCTTTCTTTTGGAAAGACCATAAAATTTATCTATAAATTTATGATCTCATAAAGCCTATCATCCATTTTTACTAAATTTGTTAAATATGAACAATTTTTATATGAGAGATAGCATTTTAATATTACAATTACAATCATATACGCAATACATTTTAACTTATCAACTTCATATTGTAAGAACATAACTTCATTATAATATTTTCTTTGATTAAAGAAGGTAAGCCAAAAGCAAAAATCATAATCTTTAGTGCCTAAAAACATATCCTCCCAATCAATTACGATTATGGAATCATCCTTTAGCATGATATTTTTATTGCTTAAATCACCATGGCATATGGTAGCATCTTCTAATGGATCATATTTTAAAATACTAATATATTCATAGCATCTATCTTCTATATAACTATTTATAAGTTTTTCTTTTGAGAGTTCTTTTAATGCATTTTTTGCTTCTCTTAAAATGAGGTCGAATGTATATATATTTTTAACTAAATTTTCATCCTTTAAGACATCCTTTAATTTATTTGAATAATCTTTAATTATCAGCTTCATTTCATCAGGTTTTAAGTTATCTTTAAGAGGCTTTAAATAGTCCATTATTAAAAAGCTGTAATCATGATCACATATATTTAAGTCAATATGATTAATATAGAGAAGGTCTTTATATAAAATTTTATAAATTTTAATTTCTTTTAATAGGTTATTGCGATAATTTTTACCAGGTAAATGGGTTTTTATAAACAATTTATTTCCATCTAAAATAGCATTAAAGAATAAACCTAAAGTTCCGCATGTATGGATATATTCTATGGATACAAAACAAAATTCTTCCTTTAGCTTAAGAGTTAGTGCTGATATGATGGATAGTATATTTACGCTTTTTATATTTTTCTTATTTATTTCATGAAACAATTTACTCAGCATAATATTTCTCTAAGTAATCAATTTTATCATATTTAAAATGATGGCTTAAAGCAGAAGTTCCTGCAATAATCTGTTTTTTCTCATCATCACTTAATTCATCTATGATATCTCTATTATAATCCTTAGTAGATTTTAACACCGTTCCCCATGGGGCAACGAGGTCCTTTATTTCTATACCATTCCAGCTAGGGTAAAGCATAGCTTCATTAAAGGATACATTAATAAAGCAAGAGATAGATTTCATAAATTCTTCTTTGTTTTCAACTAAATCTTCATATCTAAATATTTTAACATTTTGAGGATACATATTTTTATACATTTCAACTGTTGAATGATATATATTCCATGTGATTAAATACCTATTTAAAGGTAGAGGAAATGGCCTTCTTTTTGTATCTCTATATGCTGAAAGTGGATTTCTTATTATATGAATTATCTTAATATCTGGAAAGTCCCTCACCATGCGATCTGCATCTATGCCTATAGCTGGGCAATAACCCACGTAGGTCATATCTTTTCTTGGCTTTATATAGTAGTTTTCCCAAGCTGAAAAAGTAGATTCAAAAAATGCTTTGATGATTTTTCTTCGTGTATGAGGTTCTTCTTTAAGGTAAAACTTAAAATATTCCTTCCTCACATTTTCATCTAAAAGTAAATTTACATCTTTAAATTTAGATCCATTTCTTTTTCTCAAAAATGTTTTCATCTCTTCATCTATTATGCTTTCATATATTTCTTCAGCAGTTAATCCTTCTTGAAATTCTGGATATCTATATTGAACCCTTTCAATAGATGCTAAAAAGTCATTAAAATTCCTATTTCCTAATTGAGATTCAAAAGGATATACTAAAAGTTCAGGATGGCCATCTAAATGCCTGTGAGTAACGTTACCGCCGTGCTCAAAGCCTGCGGAAATCATGACAAAATTGAATTTATTCATACCCATCTCCCATTATCCTAATTATATTAAAATTATTTTATAGATCTTTCTAAATTTATGCGGAGAACATACATATTATTTCAAAAGAAAGCCTCATTCTAATGATCTAGATAATATGAATTTTTATAAACCACATGTTTATGAAAAGATTTTATTTTATTTATAATACTGTCTTTATCAATTCCATAATATTTTCTTAAATAATCTTGAGAACCTACTTCACTTGAATAAATATCATTTATGCCTATTTTAATTTGAATTGCTTCTGTTTTAATTTCCGCTAGTATTTCAGAAATAGCACTTCCAAAACCACCTATAACATTGTGTTCTTCTAATGTAAAGATATATCGAAAATCCTTTGCTGCTCTAATTATTGTATCTTTATCTATTGGTTTTACAGTTGGAAAGGAATAGATAGAAGGGTTTAATTCTAGACTATCTAAAATTTCACTTGCATATAGAGCTTCAGAGATTATATTTCCTGCTGCAAAGATGGCAATATCTTGTCCATCCTTTATTTTGATGGCTTTTCCTAACTCTATTTTGATGGGATTTTTATGAATATTTCTCTCCATGCCTTTTCCAAGGCGTATATAACATGGTCCATGAATTTTTATTGCAAGATTTACTGCTGCTTCTGTTTCAATAGGGTCACAAGGCGTAAATACTATGAGCTCAGGTAAGGATCTCATGATAGCAATATCCTCTGTAGCATGATGGCTCATGCCTAAAGCTCCATATGAAAATCCTCCGCCTATTGCAACAATCTTTACATCAGCTTTGTGATAGCAGACATCATTTCTAATCTGTTCAAGGCACCTTAATGTAGGAAAATTAGCGATGGAATAAGTGAATACTGTTTTGCCTTCTAAGGCCATTCCTGCTGCTAAAGAGGTCATGTTTTGTTCGCAGATTCCAGCATTTATAAATCGATCTGGATACTCATTCCAAAATTTTGTAAGCACATTAAACCCTAAATCACCAGTTACTAAAAACAAATCTTTATTTATCTTAGCATTTTCAATCAAAGTATTTACAAAGGTATTTCTCATTACTTTGATGCCCCCAGTTCCTTTATAGCTTTTTCATAATATTCGTCTTGAGGATCTTTATAGTGCCAAAGTACTTCATTTTCCATAAATGAAATACCCTTTCCTTTTATGGTGTGAGCAATTATACAAGTTGGTTTAGGGTTTAAAGTTCTTTTTAAAGCAAAGCTAAGTTCATCATGATCATGACCATCAACTTCTAAGACATTCCATCCAAAAGCCTTCCATTTATTGCCTAAATCTATTAGCTCTAATGTGTTTTCGCATGTATCAAGACTTTGATATTTATTATGATCTACAATAACTGTCATATTAGATAGCTTAAAGTGATTAGCAAAGAGAGCAGCTTCCCAGATGGAACCTTCATTACATTCGCCATCCCCGATAACGACAAAAATTCTGTGATCCTTATTATCTTTTTTTGCTGCAATTGCCATGCCGCATCCAACGCATATGCCATGACCTAAAGAACCTGTTGAAATTTCAACTCCAGGTAAATTATGGTGGGAAACATGCCCTGAAAGCCTGCTGCCATCTGCATAGTGTGTCATAAGTTCTTTTGTATCAAAAAAGCTTTTTTCAGCAAGTGCTGCATATATTGCTGCTCCAGCATGTCCTTTACTCAAGATGAACCTATCCCTTTTATCATTTAATGGATCATGTGGATATATATTCATGATATCGTTATATAGAACAGCTATAATATCGCATACAGATAAGATAGAAGCTATATGAGAGCCTTTTGAGACATGGGTCATATCTATTGCATGTCTTCTTATTCGTAAAGCAAGTTCTTTACTTGTCATCAATCTACCTCCTTGTTCCATGTTCTTTTCTAATTTATTCGTAAAAATATAGAATATGTATGATTTTGTTCGCAAATGTACGATTTTTTATTAGAAATCATTTTGATATGTTTAAAATGTATTAGATGCGTATTTTTGGAGAAATTATGATTATAATATAATTGATTTAATATTATTTAAAATATAACTAATCTATATGGAATAAAAATAAATGGCAAAATAAATAGAATAAGCAGGTATGATACAAATGTTTAAACAAATTTTTTTAAATGAAAAAGATAATTATAGAACTTCAAAATTAATCTCACAAATATTTTATATATTCTTTGCTCTACCAACAATCATCTTTATATGGGGTTGGTTTAAACCTATTTTTTCTATACCAATATCTATAATAATATTTATGTCATTATATTTTGCATGTAAAAATGCTGCAGAGCTTTATATACCAGAGATGAACAAAACTAATAATATAAAAATAGCTATGATAATTCTCATAGTAGGTGTATGGGTATATTATTCTGGAATAGGGGGCTTTGTTTTTCAAAATAGCGATCACTCAATAAGAAACGCAATATTTGAGGATCTTGTAAATAAACCTTGGCCAGTTATAGATAGTTCTAACAATGTTATGCTTGTTTATTATATAGCATTTTGGCTCCCATCTGCACTTTTAGGTAAAATTTTTGGTATGAATATTGGATATATATTTCAGTCATTCTGGGCAATTTTATTTATACTATTTATGTATTATTTTATATGTGCACATTTAAAGAAAGTAAGCATATGGCCCTTAGCTTTATTTATATTTTTTAGCGGAATGGATGTACTCTTACCAAATGCTAATATAGTAGATTTTGCGTCACATATAGAATGGCATGAAAAATTTCAGTTGAGCAGTATGACTACACAGCTTTTTTGGGTTTTTAATCAATCACTGGCAGCATGGGCAGCTACAATATTCTTACTATTACAAAAAAACTCAAAGAGCATGATCTTTATTTTGTCTTTACTAATCCTATATGCGCCTTTCCCATTTATAGGACTTATGCCTTTTGCAGCTTATTTTGTCCTCTATGAATTTCCTAAAAATGAAGGTATCAGATTATTTAAAAATAGTGATTATAAAAGATACTTTCTGTTTTTTAAAGAAAATATCTTTACCTTTGAAAACATAGCAGGAGGTTTAGCTATTCTTACTATAATATACTTATATTTCTCAGCAAATATTTCTGGGAAAAATATAGTATTAGGACCAGACACTAGTTTTAATGTTAATACATTGATGAGTATTTTTATTGAAATCTTAATTCCTGTAATCTTAATACTATATACGGGAATAAGAAAACCTATAATCATATTAACTACAGTTGTATTAATATTATGTCCGTTTATAAAAATAGGATATTCTATAGATTTTCTTATGAGAGCATCTATACCTGCGCTTTTTATTCTATATTTATTGACAATTGAAGCGACTATAAGAACATTTACTGAAAGGAATTTCTTTAAAATCAGCGTTGTAATATGCATAATATTGTTGGGAGCTATTACTCCGTTACATGAAATATATAGAACATATGAAGAGAGCTCTAAATTATCACTTTTAAATTTACCTATGAAGCTCACACCACATGATTATTGGACCTCTTCAGGGGCAGTTTATGATAATTTTTTAGGATCTATGAATTCGAGCTTTTGGAAAATATTTTCAAGACGATAAAATTTATAGAAAGGAGAATTTAATTGAGAAAAATTTCAATAATCATTCCTACGTATAATGAAGAAGAAAACATAATACCGCTTTATATGGAAATAACTAAGATATTTAAATCCGTTTTGATTAAATATAACTATGAGATTGTATTTATTGACAATAAATCAACTGATACAACTCGCACCAAAATTTCTATACTATGCCAAAAAGATGCTAGAGTAAAAGCTGTATTTAATGCAAGAAATTTTGGTCAATTTAATTCACCATTTTATGGAATGATGCAAACTAGTGGAGACTGTACTATTTTGCTTTGTGCTGATTTTCAAGATCCGCTAGATATGATACCTAAGTTTATAGATGAGTGGGAAAAGGGGTATAAGATTGTAATAGGAGTGAAATCATCAAGCAAAGAATCTAAGTTTATTTATTTTTTAAGATCTTGTTATTACAAATTCATCAAAAAGATGTCAGATATAGAGCAGATTGAGCATTTTACTGGATTTGGATTATATGATAAAGATTTTGTGGATGTTCTTCGCAAATTAGAGGATCCAACACCATTTCTTCGAGGGATTGTGGCTGAGCTTGGATATGAAAGAAAAGAGATTGAATACACTCAAGAAAAGAGAAGAGCTGGTAAAAGCAGCAATAATTTTTTAAAGTTATATGATGCAAGCATGTTATCAATTACATCCTATACAAAGGTAGGTTTGCGATTTGCTACTTTTTTAGGTTTTATTATATCAATTTTATCTTTTACAGTTGGTATTGTTTATTTTGTTTTAAAGATAATGTTTTGGAATAGGTTTCCTGCAGGAACAACACCGTTAATAATTGCAGTTTTCTTTTTAAGTGCTGTACAATTGATATTTACAGGTATCCTTGGTGAATATATTTTGAGCATAAATACTCGTTCTATGAAAAGGCCGCTTGTAATTGAAGAGAAGCGGATTAACTTTGATGATTCTAAAGCATTGATAAGGATGCCCATAAAAAAGGGTAACTATCATTATAAAAAAATATTGACAAAATAAAAAAAGCATCATTTATAATTTTTTTGAAATTTATAAATGATGCTTTGTATGTTAAATGGTGTTTATAATATTTGCAATACCCTCTTTAAAACTTACATATGGCTTCCATCCAATAGACATCAATTTGGTGACATCTGGCTGAATGCTTACCATTCCTGTCTTATCATATGGAATTTCTCCATATTTTAAAATAGATGAAGATTTTGTATACATGTGCATGAGTTCAACAAAATATTTTAAAGGATGGTAATCTCCACTTGCTATATTATAAATGCCATCATCATGATGCCCTTCCATCAATAGAATTAGTGCATTTATTGCATCTGAGATATATAGAAAATCCCACATTTGTATACACTCTGTAATAGCACATTCTTCATTATTTAAGAATTTTGTTATTAAAGAGCTAATGAGAGTCCCTTTAAAATCGCCTGGACCATAGAGGCTAAAAAAACGTGGTTCAAAGAGTTTAACATTTGCTCTTTTACATTCAGACTTAGCTTCGTTAAAAAACTGCAGTTTGTATTTTCCATATTCGGTGACTGGATGACATAAAGCAGTCTCATCAATTTTATCATATATCAATCCATATTCTGCTTGAGAACCTGCTGTAAAAAAGGTTTTACATCCCATGTTGATTGCACATTTAAGAGAATCTAGGGAAGCTAAATAGCTTTTTTTTTGGGAATCTTTATTATTTCGCTCATCCCCCCTTATTCCATTCCAGGCTAAAGAAAAAAAACAATCACAAGGCTCAGAAATTAATCTGTCTAAATTTTTATACTCTGACATAGTTGCTTCAATAACATTAACATTGTCACAGGTTTTAATAAAAAGATTTTTAGAATTTTTTCTTAAAACAGCAGTGATTTTATAGGGTATAGACAAAAGCTTATTTATTAAATTGTATCCGATAAAACCCGTCGCTCCCGTTATCACTATGTGTTTCATCTAAACCCCCTATATTAAAATATTCATTAATTTGCATATCCATAATAGGATTTATGTCTTCATGGTTTAAATAAGCATCTGTCCATTCTATGAGTTTTTCCATGGCAGTTTGAATATTCCATTTTGGTTCCCAATTTAATATAGTTTTTGCTTTAGAACAATCTAATTTTAAATACGAAGCTTCATGAGGACCATTGTCACTCTTTGACATCCATATCACATTTCTCCATAGGCTACAAAATAAATTTACAAGCGCACCATTTGTAATGCAACTATCATCATCAGGACCAAAATTATAATTTCCCTCAAAAGCAGGTTTATCATCATATTGTTTCATAGCAAGTAAAAGATAACCTGATAAGCATTCTAATACATGTTGATAAGGTCTTATGGAATTAGGGTTTCTCACAATGATTGGTTCATTGTTGATAACATATCGGATGCAATCTGGAATTATTCTATTGTTTGAAAAATCTCCTCCTCCAATTACATTACCTGATCTTGCGGTGGATATGGCTGGTGAATTTTCATTATTAAAAAAAGACTTTTTATAACTATATGTTACAAGTTCTGAGCAAGATTTGCTGTTAGAATATGGGTCAATCCCACATAAGTTTTCATTTTCACGATATCCCCAATAAAGCTCTTTATTCTCATATACTTTATCAGTAGTGACATTTACAAAGGATTTAACATATTCTGATAACCTTATGCACTCTAATAGGTTAACAGTTCCCAATACATTGGTTTCATATGTTAAAACCGGGTTTTCATAGGAATCCTTGACAATAGATTGGGCAGCCATGTGAAAAACTATTTCAGGCTTAACAATATCGAGGTTTTTTTTAAGAAAATCCTTATCTCTTATGTCGCCAATTATAGAAGTCATATTTTTATCAATATGACAAATCTCATAAAGGTTAGGTGTAGTAGGTGGACTAAGAGAGTATCCATATACATTTGCACCAGCATTTATTAGGATCTTAGAAAGCCATGATCCTTTAAATCCTGTATGACCTGTGATAAATACATTCTTTCCACTATAAAATGATAAATCAATCACCATCTTTTCCAAGGTGCTTTACCCTCCAATAATAATTGCTCAAGATATATTTTATCTCTTAAGGTATCCATGCATTGCCAAAAACCATCATGCTTATATGCAATAAGCTCTCCTGATCTTGCACATTCTTCTAATGGATATTTTTCTAATATGGTTTGATCATCTTCTATATAATCAAAAATTTTAGAATTAAGTACCATAAAACCACCATTAATCCATCCGCCATCTTCTTTTGATTTTTCACTAAATTTCTTAACGCTATAATCTTGCTCTATATCTAATGCTCCAAATCGACTCATTGGTTGAATTGCCGTAATTGTAGCAACCTTCCCATGTTGTTTATGAAACTTAACAAGCTCATTTAAATTTATATCACATAAACCATCACCATAAGTTAGCATAAATGTTTCATCTTCTATATAATCTTTAATTCTTTTTACACGCCCTCCTGTCATGGTTTTTAAGCCAGTATCGATAAGGGTTATGCGCCATGGTTCTGCAATATTGTTGTGTACTATCATTCTATTATTTTTTGTAAAATCAAAAGTTACATCTGAGCAATGCAAAAAATAATCAGAAAAATACTCTTTAATAACATAACCTTTATAACCACAACAGATTATAAAGTCATTAAATCCATGGTACGAGTATGTTTTTAAAATATGCCACAAAATAGGCATATTATCAATTTCTATCATTGGTTTTGGTTTTAAATGACTTTCCTCTGAAATTCTTGTACCATATCCGCCTGCAAGAATTACTGTCTTCATGTTGAAATTTACCTTCCTTATTATTGCTCCTCTAAGATATGTATATTAAAACATAAGGCAATTATTCTTATAAAAAGAATGAGAAGCATATTTTTTAAACTTAAAAATACAATTTAAATATAAAATATGTTAATGATTGGAGCAAAATATGGATATTAATCTAGAAACTAATTTAGAACCTAAAGAAATAACTACTGAAATAAAACAAGAGCATCCTTTTATCAAAAAGGAGAACTTAAATCAATGCTTTGAAGAAAGGAATCTAAAGAAGGCTGAAGATATCAATAAAGATTATGCTAAAAAACACATTGCTAAGGATTATTTGGATATGAAAATTGCA
>JAVBPQ010000108.1:0-7681 GCA_031549525.1 Clostridiaceae bacterium
AAATATCAAATTTCATTCGCTAATAATATACATATCTTTTGTTTTCATTGTAAAAAGTCTGAAAGAAATTTTCTGAAAGTATGCCCATTTAAAATTCTAAAATTCCAAGATTGAACTAATTTAAATTCGTTTTTTTACTTATATAAATTTAATAAATCTTTTGATTGATAGTAAGATAAAATATATAGTAAAATAAAAACGTAAACTATTAAAAAAGTTTTAGAAGATACAGTCATTGTACGATGAATAAAATCTATTAAAATGTATAATAATTATAGCATTTTGTATATTTTATAACTTTAACTTGTTTATATTAATAATACAGGGGGTATAGTATGAGCAGAATACGAAAAATTATTATTATGAGTACAATGGCATTGTTGCTTGGAGTATTAGTTTTTAATATTTATTTTATATTATCTACATTATATAATAATGGTTTTTTCAGCAATCTTGATAAAAGCCTAAATACGACTGATGAATATAAAAATAAAACTGATGAATTAAATATAACCGATGGTGGAATTGTGGAAATAACAGATATATATAGTCCTATTAAAATCTCTTTTAGTTATACCTTAGATGAAAAATTCGTAAACAATTCAAATGTTAAATTATTCGATTCTAAGTCAAATGACATTCCCATAAATATTACTCCCAGCGAAAATAAGCAAAGCTTTTATATAATACCTGAAGATGGTTCTTTTATAGATGATAGTGATTATACGCTTATTGTAAAAAAAGATCTAAAGGGTGTTGATGGAAAGAAGCTTGCAAAGGATGTGGAATATAGTGTGAGTATTGAAAGAATATATTTAGGATCAGATTTGTTTTTAACAGATAAGTACAAACAATTTTTTTTAAGAAAGAATATTGGGCTTATAACAAATCAAACAGGGATTGACAGCGAAGGTGAGAGCACCTTTGACAAAATTCATAATGATAAAAATATGCATTTAGCTACGATCTTTGCTCCTGAACATGGGCTAAATGGCAATGAAAGCTTGGATGATTATATTGATTCATATTTTGAAGATAGTCATGGAATAAAAGTATATAATCTCTATGGTCCAACTAGAGATCTTACTGAAGAAATGCTCTATAACATAAATGTATTGATTTTTGATATTCAAGACATTGGAATAAGAACTTATACATATATATCTACTTTATATAAATCTATGGAAGCTGCAAAGGAGAAGGGCATTGAAATATATGTTTTAGATAGACCTAACCCTCTAGGGGGAAAAATTGTAGAAGGACCTATGATAGAAAAGGAATATGAGAGCTTTATTGGTATAGATATATTGCCTATGGCGCACGGTATGACTATTGGGGAGATAGCTAATTATTTTAATAGAAATATAAAATGTGATTTAAAAGTAATACCTATGTTAGGATGGCATAGAGATATGACATATAAAGACTGCAATTTAGAATTTATGTATACTTCTCCTAATATAAAAGATATAAATTCCATGTTTTTATATGGAACTACAGGGTTAGGTGAAGGCACAGGGCTTAAGATGGTAGATAAATTTAATGGCGTAAAATTACGTGGAATTGATATGAATGAGCTTGCAAAGAAAATGAACGAAGCTGATCTTCCAGGTGTTAGTTTTACTGTAGAGGACGATGAATATGGAGAAGATTATGTACGAGTGAATATAATAGATTTTAAGGAATATAATCCTGTAAAAACTGGTATGTATCTTTTATCTTATGCAAGAATTGTTGGTGAAGATAATTTTACTGTACCTGTTACCAAAGAGTTTAGCAATGATAAGGTGATGTTTGAAAAGGTTATGGGTGGTAATAAGATAGGCAAGATGCTTTTAGAATATAGAACGCCAGAGGACATAATCAGTTCATATGCAAGTGATGTAAACAAATTTAAGATAGAAAGAGAAAAATACCTTATATATAAATAGGAGAATTTTATGGAAAAAATATTGATTTTGGATAGTAACAGCTTGATGAATAAAGCCTTCTTTGCTCTCCCTAGGATGACTACAAAGGATGGTTTAAATACAAATGCTGCATTTGGATATTTAAATATGCTCTTAAAGCTTAAAGAGGATTATAAGCCAGAGTATATAATTGCTGCCTTTGATAAGAGCAAGGTTACATTTAGAAATGAAGAATATAAAGATTATAAAGCAAATAGAAAAGGGATGCTAGATGAACTAAGGGAGCAGTTTCCTCATATAAAAACTATTTTAGAACTTATGGGAATTCCTGTTATTGAGATAGAAGGTTTTGAAGCTGATGATATAATTGGAACCCTTACAAAAAAATATGAAAAAGAATATGAGATATTTGTGGTCACAGGAGATAAGGATGCCCTTCAGCTTGCTTCGGTTAATACTAAAATAATGATATCTAAAAAGGGTGTCATGAATATGGGTATTTATGATGAAAAGTCCATGGTAGAAATATTTGGTGTAACTCCTAATGAGTTTATCGATGTTAAGGCTCTAATGGGGGATGCTTCTGATAACATACCAGGTGTAACAGGTATTGGAGAAAAAACTGCATTTAAGCTTATAATGGAATATAAATCTATTGAAAACATATATGAGAATATAGATAGTTTTCCAAAGACAAAACTTAAGGAAAATTTAATAAATGGTATGGAAAGTGCTTTTCTTAGCAAAAAACTATCTACTATATATAGGGATATTGAATTTAATTATGATAGCTTAAATATATTTAACATTAAAGATCCAGAATATAATAGGCTTAGAGACTATCTTTTAAAACTTGAATTTAAAAGCTTAGTTGATAAGATTGTAAAAGATAATGCAGAAGTCTTTTTAGAAGATTTTAAAAAAGTTAAGATTGAAAATTTAGATGAGTTAAGAGATATAAGCTCTGGCGATTTTGATATATTTTTAAATTATGATTTTACATATAATGAATATCGCTCAAATATAAAGAGTAAATATTTTGTATTAAAGATAAAGGATGGTTTATTTTATTTAAATACAGAAGAATGCGAAAAAGAGCTTCTTTGTGGTTTTTTAGAGTTTATTAAGTCTATAACCTCAAGGCTTATAGTTTTCGATGCAAAGCCTCTATATAGCTTTTTTCAGTTTAATAATTTAGAAATTAAAAGCATAAAATTTGATTTAAAGATTGCAAATTACATAATAAATCCTGAAAGAGGAGAGGAAAGCTTAAGTGATGAAATTCAGTCACATGGCATTATAATCGATAAAAAAGATGAGTTTTTAGATTTAGTAAACGCTACATTTTATATGGATACTGTATTTAACTTTTTAAACGATAAGATCGAAGAGCTAAAACTAAAGGATCTTTTATTTCATATAGAACAGCCTGTTACAAAGATCTTAAGCAGTATGGAGGTTTATGGTTTTAAAATAAACAAAGAGCAGCTTGATGAGATGGGAAATGTCTTATATGAGGATATAAAAAAGACAGAGAAAGAAATTTTTAGTTTGTGCGATGAGGAGTTTAATATAGCATCTCCAAAGCAGCTTGGAAAGATCTTATTTGAAAAATTAGATCTTCCTGTGATTAAAAAAACTAAGACAGGATATTCAACCAATGCTGAGGTCTTAGATGCTTTAAAAGGAAGGCATGAAGTCATAGAAAAGATTATATACTATAGGCAGATAACAAAACTTTATTCCACATATATTGAAGGGCTAAAGCCTCTTATAGATGATAAAGGAAGAATTCATTCCTCATTTAATCAGACAATAACAGCTACAGGAAGGCTATCGAGTACAGAGCCAAATCTTCAGAATATACCTATAAAATATGAACAAGGCAAAAAACTTAGAAAATTTTTTGAAGCTGATGAAGGATGTCTTATCTTATCTGCAGATTACTCTCAAATTGAGCTTAGAATCCTAGCTCATATTTCTGAAGATGAGAAGATGATAAAGGCTTTTAAAGAAAATATAGACATACATAGAAATACAGCCTCTGAAGTATTAAATATACCCTTAGAACAAGTAACTGATGCAGAGAGAAGCAGTGCAAAGGCTGTCAATTTTGGTATAGTATATGGCATATCAGATTTTGCTTTATCTGAGAATTTAGGTATTTCAAAGAAACAAGCTAAAGAGTATATAGATTCTTACTTTAGTAAATACCCAAATGTTAAAAAATATTTAGATGGTTGTATCCATGAAGCTATAAAGAGTGGATTTGTTAAGACGATTTTTAATAGAATAAGGTATATTCCTGAAATTAAAAATACAAATAAGGTAATAAAAGCACTAGGAGAGAGGCTTGCTATGAATTCTCCTATCCAAGGAAGCGCTGCAGATATAATAAAAATAGCTATGGTAAAAGTATATGATAAGCTGATAGAGAATAAGATGAAGAGCTTTTTAGTGCTTCAAGTTCACGATGAGTTAATTCTAAATGTATTTAAAGATGAATTTGAAATGGTATGTAAAATTGTAAAAGATGAGATGGAGAATGCTGCTTCTCTAAGAGTTCCTCTAGATGTCAATATATCAAGTGGAGAGAATTGGTATGACGCAAAATAATATTATAAAAGTTGGAGTGACAGGAGGGGCTGGAAGCGGTAAAACTATACTCTGTAATTATCTTAGAGAACTTGGATACCCTGTGATTTATGCAGATTTAATATCAAAGGATGTCCTTGTTAAATATGAGGAGATAAATCATCATATAAGAGATACCTTTGGAGAGGAATTTTTTAATGAAGATGGAAGCTTGAGAAGGAAAGAACTTGGAAAGAGAATTTTCTTAAACGAGGAAGATAAAATAAAATTAGAGAATATAATCATTCCATTTATAATAGAGGAAATATTTATACAGTTTAAAAATTTTGAAAAGATAGGTAAGAGAATTTGTTTTTTAGATGCTCCTACACTCTTTGAGAACGATTTGCATAAGGATATGGATTATAGTATTTTAATCTGTGTGGATGAAGGTGTACAATTAGATAGGGTTATAAAAAGAGATAATATTTCAAGAGAAGACGCAATAAATATCATTAAATCACAGATGTCTCAGAGTGAAAAGATGAGGCTTGCAGATTTTATAGTATATAATAATTCATCTATTTCTGATGCTAAAGTAAGTTTAAAGAAGGTAGTGAATTTAATTGAAGATAATAAGGAGTTGTTAGATGATAGTCACGCAAAAAAAGAGAACTGTATCAAAAAAGATTAAAGTTTTTGTATTTTTTATTATAACCATTATCATTATTTTTTATATTTCACTTTCATTTGTAAAGACCATTTTTCCCAAAAAATATAGCACCTATGTAGAGTATTTTTCTATGGAAAATAATATTGATAAATATTTAGTGTATTCTGTTATAAAGGTTGAGAGCGGATTTAGAGAGACTGTAGTTTCAAATAAGGGTGCTGTTGGGCTTATGCAGATTATGCCTGATACTGGAAAATGGATTTCAGAAAAGATGGGAATGGCAAATTATGATGAGAATATGTTAAAAAGTGCTGAAACCAATATAAAATTAGGCTGTTGGTATTTGGATGATCTATCCAAGGAGTTTAATGGAGATTTAAATTTAGCACTTGCAGCATATAATGGTGGAAGAGGTAATGTTAAAAGTTGGCTTAGCGATCCTGAATATTCTGAAGATGGCAAAAGCCTCTTTAAAATACCGTTTAAGGAGACAAGCAATTATTTAACAAAGATAAAATATACATATAAGATATATAAATTTTTGTATGGCGATAGTTAAATAATATTGACAATAATATTAGAATAATATATCATAAAATCTAATAGTGAAAAATATGTTGATAAAGAGGAGTAAAGAGCTTAAAGCACAAAGAGAGAAAAGGTTAGGTGAGAGCTTTTCTGCAGTTTAGCTTTTGAAAGTAGCTTTGAAGTAGCATATGTGAGAAAGTAAAATATTATTTTACATAGCTTATGCCGGAATTCTTATCCGTTATATTTAAGAGCCTGTTTTTCAGGAATTAAGGTGGTCCCGCGGGAAATGATGCTCTCGTCCTTTTTAGGATGAGGGCTTTTTTATTTTAATAATGGAGGAAAATATGAAAAGAGAGTTAGAAAAAAATTATAACCCAAAGGACTTTGAAAAGAGAATTTATAAGTGGTGGGAGGATGAAGGTTTTTTTCATACAAGGATAAACCCCAATAAAAAACCTTATACAATAGTTATGCCTCCTCCAAATATAACAGGACAGTTGCATCTAGGTCATGCAATAAACAATACCATACAGGATTTTCTAATAAGAGCAAAGAGGATGCAAGGATATGAAGCTCTATGGCTTCCTGGTGAGGATCATGCATCCATTGCAACTGAAGTTAAGGTTGAATCTGAGCTTTTAAAAGATGGAATAAAGAAAAAAGAAATGGGTCGTGACAAATTTTTAGAGAAAGTTTGGGAATGGTCAAATTTTTATAGGAATAGGATAAGGGATCAGATAAAGACCATGGGATTTTCCTGCGATTTTACTAAAGAAGCATTTACCATGGATGATAATTTATCTAAAGCTGTAAGAAAGGTATTTGTTAAATTATTTGAAGAAGGTTTAATATATAGAGGAAATAGAATGGTAAACTGGTGTCCAAATTGCCATACTGCAATATCCGATGCTGAGATACAATATTCAGAGTTTGAAAATAAATTTTACTATGTAAAGTATCCATTAAAGGATGGAGGTGGGTATATAAGTGTTGCAACAACAAGACCAGAAACCATGCTTGGAGATGTTGCCGTTGCAGTTAATAAAAATGATGAAAGATATAAAGATTTAATAGGTAAAGTAGCCATATTACCAGTTGTAGGAAGAGAACTTCCGATAATTGCTGATGATTATGTAGATATGGACCTTGGAACTGGAGCTGTTAAAATAACACCAGCTCATGACCCTAATGATTATCAGCTTGGAATAAGGCATAATCTTCCTGAAATAAATGTTATGAATGAAGATGGAACCATCAATGAAAATGGAGGAGAATTTCAAGGTCTTGATAGATTTGTCGCACGAGAAAAGATGATTAGAGAATTAGAAGAAAGAGAATATTTAATTAAAATAGAGCCAATAGTTCACAATGTTGGATGCCACGATAGATGCTCTACTGTAATAGAACCTATGACATCAAAGCAATGGTTTGTTAAAATGGATGAGCTTGCAAAACCTGCCATAGAAATCGTTAAAAATGAAGAGATAAAGTTTGTTCCGAAAAGATTTGAGAAGACTTACTACAACTGGATGGAAAATATTCAAGATTGGTGCATATCCCGTCAATTATGGTGGGGACATAGAATACCTGCTTGGTATTGTGATGACTGCAATGAGATTTCAGTTTCCCTATATGATATTGAAGAATGCTCAAAGTGCCATTCTAAAAATATTCATCAAGATGAAGATGTTTTAGATACATGGTTTTCTTCAGCCCTTTGGCCTTTTTCTACCCTAGGATGGCCTGATGAAACAGAGGAGCTAAAATATTTTTATCCTACAGATGTACTAGTAACTGGATATGACATAATATTTTTCTGGGTTGCCCGTATGGTATTTTCAGGACTTTATAGCTTAAAAGAGAAGCCTTTCCATACAGTTTTAATAAATGGGATAATAAGGGATTCTCAAGGAAGGAAGATGAGTAAATCCTTAGGCAATGGCGTAGATCCTCTCGATGCTATTGATGAATATGGTGCAGATGCTTTAAGATT